>PXCO01000363.1 GCA_003565295.1 Cyclobacteriaceae bacterium | reverse complement strand
GACCATTGCCACATGTCTATGGAGAAGCTGGATCGGAAAGTCAGGTTTTCCAGAATGTCATACTCGGCGTAAGTAATGGCATTTAAATTTGACCTTGGATGCTGTCTATTAGGCCTCAGTAATAGGGCCATTGGGTTATAAGTGTCGCCGTAGGCTCCGGCAAACTGCGACAGTTCGAAAGGCACTGTACCGTGGAAATTTCCCTCCTCATCATATACCGGTGCCGCGGGGTTCATGTAAATAGCATTGATGATGGCCCCACTATAACTACTGCTGGTGTTGATGCCTCTTTCGGTACTGTGGTTAAAATAGATGTTTTGCCCTACCCTAAATTTATCTGTGATGTCATACTCACCTTTGAGCCTTCCCGAGAAAAGTTCATAGTGGGTATTTTGTAAAAGGCCCTCTCTGTTATGATAACCAATGGAGGTGCTGTACCTGCCTCTTTCGCTTCCTCCGCTAATCTGGAAGTTTAAATTGGTGATGGCCCCGGTTCTGAAAATTTCATCCATCCAGTTGGTCCTGGTGGTTTGGCTCCAGGGGTTTTGATTGGGGTCATGGGCTGGGTTGGGGTTTGCCCCGGCATGTTCAGCAGCCCTTCTGTAGGCAGCAGCATATTCCTCGGCATTTAATGCTTCCGGGAGCTGGTAAGCTGATTGCCAACCTTGATAAACGTCCAAATTAATCCTTGGGGCACCTGTTTTCCCGCTCTTAGTGGTGATCACAATCACCCCTGAGGCGGCCTGGGCTCCGTAAATAGCGGCAGCGGCGGCATCTTTTAGCACCACCATGCTTTCTATGTCATTAGGATTAATCCTGCCTCCATAATAAGGCATTCCGTCCACCACATATAAAGGGGATTCATCCGCAAATGTGCCGGCCCCCCTTATTACCACTCTTGGTGTTTCATTTGGTTGTCCGGAGTTGGCCACTACGGTAACCCCCGCAATCTGTCCCTGTAGCATGTCCTGGGCACTGGAAATAGGCCTATCCACCGTCCTTTGCACATTTTCCAGTTTTCCCACAGATGTGGTAAGGTCTTGGCGTTTGGCGGTACCATAACCTACCACCACCACCTCACTAAGCTGTCCCATATCTGGTCTGAGGCCTACATCTAGTGTGGATTGATTGCCCACTTCCACCTCTTTGCTCTCCAATCCCACAAAAGAAAAAACCAGTACGGGATTGTCACCGGTCACTGATAAACTATACCTTCCTTCAAGGTCGGTAGCCGTGCCCGTGCCGGTACCTTTTAATAGGACCGACACCCCAGGTATGGGCTGATTGTCCTCTTCAGAAATGACCTGGCCACTTACGCTTCGCGTTTGGGCATGCGCCCCAAACAGCAGGCAAAGCAGTGGCAGGATTAAATAGTAACGGATGTTTTTCATAGGTGTGTGATTTTAAATGGTTGACTAGTTCAAAATTAGAAATCACCTATGAAAAAAAGGTGGAGAAAAATTTCAAAAATTCGTACAAATCTTTCAAAAAGGCCTCAAATCATGCTTAAAAAAGTGGATAAATCCTTCAATAATTCTGTGGAAACCTTTTGATGATGATGGCTTAACATGAAAGGAAAGAGAAAGCTATCATATTTTGTACATTTCTTAACTAGTTACGGCTGCTAAATCTTAGAGCCTCAATGGTGCGAAAATTAAGCCTGCCAGGGCACAGGAGGTACAGTAGGTGGACAGCGTGACCTATCTGGTTTTTGGCAAATTTGTGGACAGGAAGAAAGCACGGGTGCTGCCATTACTGTTCAAAAACCCTGCAATCCGGCCTTCTACGGCGAGCCAACCGCTGGGGCCGAGCCATCAATACAGGACAGTAGCCCCCGACAGATGCTACTAGCTTTCCGGTTTTGAACTCATCCACTTATTTCGATGGAAATTTTGTCTAATGTTGGTAGAATCTGGTAAATAATGTAGTGTTAATTTTGTCCATGTGTGTTCGAAATGATAGGAAGCTCAAAAATAAATTGCATGAGGATTTGGGCCACACATTGGCTTTTTATTTGAAAAATTTTTTAAACTGATTTATTTTAGAATTGAACTACGGGTTTTTATAAAGAATTTCTACAAAAGTTTGTTAGTAAAAGAGAATTTGGGTCTCCAGATGGCAGACCGTTAAATGGTCACAATATTTCCAATGGTCGATATCAAGCCCTTAAAGTTTTGCTTAAGGAGTATTGGGAAGATACCAATTACTGCTATGCCTGTTTTGTTTTATATGCTGTGGAGTTTTTAAGAGCGGAAATTTCAGAAGGACACCTTAGTTGGGATTACATTTTTGATTCAATAGGAAGGGGAAGTTTGAATATTGTTGAACAAGGCTTAACATATTTGAAAATCTCCGGAATTTTCACTTTAAAGCTAGGTTAGCCCAAAATGTAACAATTAACCAAATGGTCAATCATTAGGATAAGGTATATACAGGAAATTGGTAAATTCTTCATCCACCACAAACAGGCAGCAAAACTCATCTGGGTCCTTATAGGAACGTTTGAAATCCTCAATGGAATTTTCATCGATCAATTTCCTTTGAATGAACTCGTCCAGGTAGGTGATGTAATAGTTCCACTCCAATGGCTTTTCTTCCCGGCTGAGCAATAGCTTGCCTATGGGTTGATCCACCTTGCATATAGGAAAGATAGGATGCTCCGAGAACTTTCTGGACCTAACCTGATAAGAAGCTTCTTTTAAGGTGTCACACACTTTCACAAAATCCGTGGAAATGGTGCCAAGGTATTTACCGTTTAACTCCGGGTCGTTTTCATCTCTGATCATAGAAGACTATTTTTTGGTGAGTAAAACCACATTCTCCACATGATAGGTCTGTGGAAACATATCAACTGGCTGAATGGCCTTTACTTCATAAATTTCGGATAATAATGCCACATCCCTGGCCTGGGTGGCCGGATTACAGCTTACATATACAATTTTGGAAGCTCCCAGCGCATTTAAGCGGGACACCACATCCCCATGCATTCCCGCTCTTGGGGGGTCGGTGATCACCACATCCGGTGCAGGATGGCTCTTCATGAAATCCTCATTGAGCATATCCTTCATGTCCCCCGCATAGAAAACTGTGTTTTCGATGCCATTAACCTCGGAATTGATGCGGGCATCCTTCACCGCTTCCTCCACATATTCCACACCAATCACCTGCTTGGCCTGCCTGGCAACAAAGTTGGCAATGGTGCCTGTTCCGGTGTAGAGGTCGTAAACCACCTGATCGCCGCTAAGATCGGCATATTCCCTTGCCACCTGATAAAGTCTGTAGGCCTGTGCGGAATTGGTCTGATAAAAAGACTTGGGGCCTATCCGGAAACGTAACCCCTCCATCTTTTCCTCAATATAGGGTTGGCCTGCATAGGTGTGTACCTCCAAATCATGGAAGGTTTCGTTCTTTTTGGTGTTGATGATGTACAGTAGCGAGATGATATTGGGGAATTTATTCTTCAAGAAAGCCATAACCTCCTGTATGGTCTCCTCATTATCTTCGCCAAACTGCACGATAACCATTACCTCCCCGGAGAGCGTTGTGCGGATAATTAAGTTCCGGAGCGTGCCTTCCTGGCGGATGATATCGTAAAAGCTGATGCCCTTTGAAAGCGCAAATTCACGTAACTGATTCCTGATTTCATTGGAGGGCTCTTCCTGTAAATGGCAATGAGCGATATCCACGATTTTGTCGAACCTTTTTGGCACATGGAATCCCAAGGCGTTTTTTTCAAAAGTCTCCCCGCTGGAAATTTCCTCCTGGGTCAGCCAGCGGTTGTTAGAAAAGGTAAAATCAAGCTTATTCCGGTAATAGCGGTCTTCCTTTGCACCAATTATCGGGTTAACCTCCGGGAGGGGTACTTTGGCAATTCGTTGAAACTGGTCGATTACCTGTTGTCTTTTATAACTGAGTTGTAAGGAGTAGTCCAAATGCTGCCATTTACACCCACCGCATACGCCAAAATGCTGACAGAATGGTTCCACCCTGTCTTTTGAATAAGACCGTATGTTTATGGCCTCCGCTTCCAGGTAACTGCTTCTTCCTTTGGTGACCCTTACATCCACCACATCCCCGGGGGCCACGTGCTGCACAAAAACCACCTTGCCTTCATAGTGGGCCACGCATTTTCCTTCAGAGGCAATTCTCTCAATTTCCAGGCCTTCCAGGACCTTGTTTTTCATCTTTCGGGACATAGGCGGGCAAAATTACAGAATTTTATAGAATCCCTCGCAAATTGCGGCAATGCTTTCTATCATTAGGAAGGAATAGGGGATAATGCCTATATTTAAGGTTTATTGAACGATCATAAATGAAGTTGAAGGATAAAGTAGTTGTCGTAACGGGAGCCACTTCTGGCATTGGAGAGGCTTGCGCAAGAATTTTTGGGAATGAAGGTGCGGCGGTATTTATCACTGGGAGAAGCCAGGTGAAACTCGATAATAGCTTGCTACATCTCCAAAAGGCAGGCATCCTTTGTGCGGGGTTGGTGTGCAATGCGGCCGAGGAAGAGGAAAACAAAGCCATGGTGGAGGAGGTCATGAGGCATTTTGGAAGAATAGACATCCTGATCAACAATGCGGGAATTTCCATGCGAGCCCTTTTTGAGGACCTGGATCTGAAAGTGTTCAGGCAGGTTATGGATATCAATTTTTGGGGTACCGTGTATGCCACCAAATATGCCCTTCCGGAAATACTTAGGAACAAAGGGAGTATTGTGGGAGTATCCTCAATTAACGGTTTCAGGGGAACCCCGGCAAGAACAGCCTACACAGCAAGTAAGTATGCCATGAATGGTTTTTTGGAGTCTCTTCGTACGGAAGTCATGAAAAAAGGAGTACATGTATTGGTGGCCTGTCCCGGTTTCACCGCTTCCAATATCAGGAACCAGGCTTTGACCGCCGATGGGAGCATTCAAAAAGAATCCCCCAGGGATGAAAGCAAAATGATGCGTGCAGAAGAGGTGGCAGGATTTATTTTGAAGGCCACGCTTAATAAAAAGCGTGACCTGATACTGACAAGAGAAGGGAAACTTGCCCACTTCCTTAACAAATGGGTACCCGGTATCATGGACAAGGTGGTCTATAATCATATGGCCAAGGAAAAAGATTCACCATTTAAATAATGCTTCAGGACGTTTTTCAGGTATATCGCAACAGGCTTCTGGACCTTTCTTCAAACAACCGGTCTATTTTTCTACCGAAGTTGGTGCAGCAGCAGATGATAGACCTTAAAGATTTTCATTTTTTGAACAATCATGCCTCCTTTTTTTATATCACTGAATTATTGGGAAGGAAAAGGAATATCCCTCTGATCCAGGTCAATGACGCCAGGGACAAGAATATTAACCAATTGTCACAACGCCTAAAACGGCTCTACCAGAATGTGCGTTTTGCAGAGGAGGAAACAGGTGAGAAAAACCTCTTCATAGGATGGCCCTTTGTAGAAGGCAAACTTATCAATGACCAATTGATTCGCTGCCCCCTTATATTTTTCCCAATCCACCTGCATTTTGAGGACAATGTATGGTACTTGAGGAAAAACATGGGGGAAATGCCTTTTATTAACCCCTCCTTTTTGTTGGCATATGGTCAAGCGCAGGGAAAATCCCTGGACAGGGAGTGGCTGGACAAATCTCTGGAGGATTTTTCTAAGGAACCAAGGGGATTTAGGACAGACCTGTATCATCACCTGCACAAAGAACTGATCATTAATTTTAACAGGGATATTTACCAGGATAAACTGGAATTTTTCCCGGAGGGTCAAAGGGCGGAATTTGAGAACATGTTTGAAACGGGTATGCTAAAGCTTATGCCCTATGCCGTATTGGGGCAGTTTTCGCAGAAAAGCTCCTCATTGATGGATGATTATGACAGCCTCATTCAGAGAAATCCTTTTGAAGACTTGGATGCCTTGTTTAGTTATTGTTTTATGCCGCCCGGTCAACAATCCAGGGCAACGAAAGAAGATAACCTTTACCACACGCTTCCCCTGGACGCTAGTCAAGAGGAAGTGTTAAAACACGTGAAACAAGGGGGCTCATGTGTGGTCCAAGGCCCGCCAGGCACCGGCAAATCTCAGTTGATTGCCAACCTGGTGGCAGATTTTATTTCCAGGGGAAAAAGAGTGCTGGTGGTGTCCCAGAAAAGAGCGGCCCTTGATGTGGTGTTTGACCGGCTTTTTACGCAGGGATTTGGAAACTTTGTTTCTTTGGTCCATGATTTCAGGGGCGACAGAAAGGAGCTTTATAAGAAAATAGCTCATCAAATCAGTTCCCTGGACAATTACCAGGCCTTGAACCGATCTCTTGATGCCATTCAATTGGAACGAGGCCTCAGTCAATTTTCCATGACCATAGAAAGGCACTCCGAGTTTTTCGAAGAATATAAAAACGCCCTTTTTGACGCAGAGGAGTGCGGGGTGCCCATCAAGGAATTATACGTGACTTCCACTTTTGGGGAAGAAACCGTGGACCTCACCCAATTTTACAAAAACCTACGGTTTGATGGGTTAGCGGATTTCATGGTCGATTTCGAACAATACCATGGCCTATATAAGGTCTATGGCACCTCCTCCTCCTTTTGGTTTCACAGGCGGGACTTTTCAGAAATGTCGTACCAGTCTTTTACGGCTTTTAAAGAAACACTTAATGAGATAGACAGGGTTAAGTCTTCCACAAAGAAGGAACTGGGGGAATCTTTGGTGGATGATTTCGAGTTTGGGCTAATTTATCAATCCTTTGAACAAAAGGAAAAACTTAAGCGACTCAAAGAACTGCTGCCCAATCAAGAGGCTTTTGGGAAGTTCAAGATCCTGATGGGTCATGGAAAGGAACAGTTCGACCTGCTATGGCTGGAAAATAAAGCAGAAACCATCCATAAGTTATTCCAAGAGGAAGGCATAGAGTGGCACACTCCAGACAAGGAAGTGGAAGAAACACTCAAGAAAGCCATTCAGGTGCGGGAAAAAGTAGGTTCATGGTGGGGAAAAGTTGGAGTGAAATGGAAGGGGAGGAAATATGGGGACATTTTAGAGCTATTAGAAGAAAACCGGCTCCAAATTGACCAGTCCGGAATGGATAGATTGGTGGGCATGTTGGAAAACCGACTGAACCTTAATCACCAATATACCCTCTTGGCTCAAAAGGATTGGTTGTCACTGCCAGATAAGCCCTTTGAATGGGAGGAAATTCAGCAGGTAGTCAAGGTGTATATAGCAGCTATGGAAGCCAGGTTTATTTTTGCGGATATTGGGGTACTGGCCTCTTACCTTTACAGGCCTCAAATTACCTTTGAGCATTTCCTGCATTTGATCGATGAATTCATACATCTAAATGACAGAGCCTATCATTATATTCCAAGGTGGAAACAGCATCTCACAGATATACAGCTCAAACATCTGCTAAGCACTAGCAGTGAAGAAAAGCTCTATCCGATCATGGAGACCTTTTCGGCAGACTTCGAGTCCCTTAAGCGATTTGATGCTCTAAGAAAAAAACTTAGGGAAGTGGACATCAAGGTGATGGAGAAGATCATAGATGAATATCCAAAGTCCAGCTTCATGACCATAAAAAAAGTGTTTGTCAATAGCCTGAGGACAGCATGGATTGAGCATATAGAGGCAAAAAACCCCGTATTGAAGGAAATCTCGGGCCCGCATATGAAGGGTTTGCTGGAGGAGTACGCCTTGGCGGTAGAGGAAAAGCTGAAAATTTCCAGGTTTATCACCGAAATGCGGCTTAGGGAAGAGGTATGCAAAAGGTTAACTTATAACAGGCTCAATAATTTAATCACCTACAGGGATTTGGCCCATCAGGTGACCAAAAAGAAAAAGATCTGGCCCATAAAGAAACTGATTGAACAGTACCAGGAGGAAGTGTTTAAGCTTATACCTTGCTGGCTAGCCTCCCCGGAGACCGCATCTGCTATATTGCCTTTGGACCCCGTATTTGACCTGGTGATTTTTGACGAGGCCAGTCAATGTTATTTTGAACGTGCCCTGCCCGTAATGCTAAGGGGAAAACAATTAATGGTGGCAGGGGATAGCATGCAGTTGCAGCCATTTGACCTCTATAAAATAAGATTGGAATCCGAAGAGGAAATTCCAGAGCTGGAGGTGGAGTCACTTCTGGAAATGGGCGCCAGGTACTTCCCTACCTACCAACTCCAGACCCACTACAGAAGTCAATTTCTGCCCTTAATCCATTTTTCCAATCAACATTTTTATGACGGTAACCTTTACATGGTGCCTGATATGCACGCTCTGAATCATAAGGTTAGGCCCATTTCCTTTCACATGGTACAGGGAATCTGGGAAAAGCAAACCAATAGGGTAGAGGCACAAAAGGTAATCGAGAAATTTAAAGAAGTAAGCACTGCATTTCCGAAAGACTCTGTGGGTATCATCACATTCAATTATTTCCAGATGGTGCTCATTATGGAGTTGCTAGAGAAAGAAGGCATCTTGGAAACTGCCCAAAATGTAAAGGTCCGCAATATAGAAAACGTACAAGGAGATGAATTCGACAGGGTGATTTTCTCAGTTGGTTACGCCCCTAACCCCCAAGGGAAGTTTACCGCCAATTTTGGACTTTTATCAAGGCAGGGGGGAGAAAACCGGCTGAATGTGGCCATTACCAGAGCAAGAAAAGAGATACTGCTCATCAGCAGCCTTTCTCACATGGATTTTAAAGCTTCCCATCTTTCCAATCCAGGGATCAAATTGCTCAGGGATTATTTGGAATTTGCGGAAAGGATGCATAATGGGGGAACTGTGGAATTTAATAAGGTTCCCATACCTGCTTTTGATGACAAATGGTCTCTGAAAGCCCGCCTGAAGGGTAAATATGGCAACCATGAGGTAAGAGAAAATGCATTTTACAGGGTGATGGATTTGGAAGTGGCTGAAGAGGATCAAGTGACCACGGCCATTCTAACGGACGACCAGCGTTTTTTTCAATCCAAAAACCCCAAAGAGGCTTTTGTGTACCACCCTAAAATGCTTCAGGACAAACACTGGCATACCCTCTTTTTATTCAGCCGGCAATATTGGCTGGATAAAGAGGACCTGTTACAGACCAAGTTGCAATTTCAGCAACAAAAGAATTAATCAACGATCCGATTCCCAAGTGAGGCATGTGTTTAAGTTTGCCTAGGGTAAAGGAAAAAGGCCTATTTTATGGTAAAAGTTGTGAAATTGAATATATTTGACCTTCTTTTATAGGTAATAAAGAGGGATACTGTGCCCATAATGGTGAAATGGGTTTGATAATCACCCTATATAAATGAAAATGTTAAACTTTATAAGTTGTGATTGGGGTACAAGTTCATTCAGGCTTTGCCTGGTAGCATGTTCCGGCCTGGAGACGCTTCATGCATATAGGAGTGAAAAGGGCATTGGCCAGGTATATCAGGGATTGACAACCGAACAATTAAATAACCCTGTTTTACGTGAAAAAGCCTATTTTGAAGTCATCAAAGAAGGGATTGAAAGCTTGGAAAAAAAGGCAGGGTTCAGTCTCGGTGGAACGTTGGTAATTTGTTCTGGCATGGCCACTTCCAGCATAGGACTAAAGGAATTGCCATTTACCCCTATCCCCTTTTCTACTAACGGCGGGAGTCTGGGGATGGATTTTTTACCGGGCGATTCCACCTTTGGGTACCCCATCCTCTTACTATCAGGGTTAAGGCATTCTCACGATTTGATGAGGGGAGAAGAAACCCAATTGGTAGGAGTGCTTCATCAGCTTGCCAATTTTGGGGGAAATGGCATTTTCGTTTTTCCTGGTACCCATTCCAAGCATGTCAGGGTAATGGAGCATGAGGTGGTGGATTTCACCACTTTCATGACCGGCGAACTTTTTGCGCTATTAAGTAAACAAAGTATTCTGCGATCCAATCTTAAACCAGGGGGCAATCTTTTGGAGGATTCCCAAAGGTCCAGTTTTTTGGAAGGGGTAAGAAATAGTGAAAATGCTAACCTTCTTTCTCAGTTTTTCAAGATAAGAACAGGCCATCTTTTACATGGAAGGGATCCGAAGTCAAATTTCTTTTACCTGAGCGGATTGCTCATAGGTGCTGAACTTCAGGCATTGGCATCCTTGAAAGAGGAAATATTCCTCTGTGCCTCAGGTGAACTGCACCAGTCCTATGTCCAGGCGATGCAGGCCTTGTCCATCTCTGCCAAGGTAGTTCCGCCCCCAGTGGTGGAGCAATCAGTGATCGCCGGACAATTCAAAATTTATAACCAAAAGCTAAATCATGAAAGAAGCATTTTCTTGGGAAATATTTGAGAAAGCACCCATAGTGGCGATAATGCGCAACCTTCCTGCCACCCAACTCCAGCAAATACTATCCTGTATGCTAGAAGCCGGGGTAAGCACCGTGGAGATCACCATGAACTCCAAGGATGCCATAAGTTCCATAAAGTCATTGGCAGATAAGTTTGGGACAAATATGAACATAGGCGCAGGTACAGTTTGTAACCTGGACGACATGCATGCCGCCTTGGATGCCGGGGCCAGATTTATTGTCATGCCCATTGCCGAACCTGATGTCATCAGTTATTGTGTGGTTCATGAAATCCCTGTTTTTCCCGGTGCCTATACCCCCTCAGAGATTTATACCGCATGGCAATTGGGAGCCCCTATGGTGAAAGTGTTCCCAGCGGCAGCCTTAGGGCCCTCCTACATTAAAGATGTGCTAGCACCCCTTGATTACCTCAAGCTGCTCCCTACCGGAGGAATCACCAAAGATAATGTGAAGGAATATATGCAAGCCGGCGCTAAGGGCGTTGGAGTGGGCAGCAGCTTGGTACCCTCAGCATTTTTAAAAAAAGAGGACTGGAAAGGTCTTGCCTTACACATGAAGGCCTTTGTAAATGCCCTGAAATAGTATCGGATAACTTGTTTAATTGCTAGCTCCAGTGTTCTGATACTGGGTTACCTGTTGATTTAGTAATTATGGATCAAACTGTTTACCTATTAATCATTACTATTTTATCGATCCTACTTTTGTTAGTATTGGTGATGAAGGTAAAGATTCATGCTTTCATCTCCCTGCTGTTGGCCTCTACCTTCGTTGGGCTGGCATCCGGCATGCCTTTTCTTACGCTAATCGCCAATTTACAAAAAGGCATGGGGGATATTCTCGGTTTTATCACCATTGTGGTGGGACTCGGGGCAATCCTGGGCAAGTTGCTGGAAGTTTCAGGAGGGGCACAGACCTTGGCACATTTTATCATCAAAGGATTTGGGGAAAAACGGACCACATGGGCACTTATGCTTACTGGTTTTATCGTAAGCATACCCGTGTTTTTGGACGTTGGGTTCATCATTCTTATACCGCTGATTTATGCGTTGACCAAAAAATCCGGGCTTTCCCTCCTCCATTATGCCATACCTCTTCTGGCAGGAATGGCGGTGACCCATTCATTTATTCCGCCCACGCCGGGGCCTGTGGCACTTGCGGAAATTATTGATGCATCCCTGGGATGGATGATTATATTCGGTGTGCTGGTAGGGCTGCCTTGCTCCATCATTGCAGGACCTGTATTTGGCAGGTATATCTCCAAGCGGATCATGGTGCCAGTGCCTGCCCATATCACGTTTGAGGAGGATAGTTCCACTCCAAAAAAGAGCGATTTTTACCTTATTGCTTTCGTGATCACCCTTCCTTTGTTTCTTATTCTTATGTCCACAAGCAGTAGCATGTTGGTGGCGGAGGGGGTATTGGACGAAGAAGAAACCTGGGTTTCGTTGTTTCAATTTGTAGGGCACCCTTTTATTGCCCTCACATTAGCCACCTTGGTAGCACTATATTTTTTAGGTGTTAAAAAGGGGTATAAGCCCAAACAACTGCTGGAATTTTCAGATAGGGCCCTGGCACCTGCGGGGTTGATCATTGTAATAACGGGTGCGGGGGGAATGTTTAAACAGATTTTGGTGGAAAGCGGTGCAGGCCAAGCCCTGGCAGAGGCCTTCACCACCTATAATGTGACTCCCATAGTGATGGGGTACCTTATAGCAGTGGTCATCCGGGTGATCCAGGGCTCAGCCACAGTGGCAATGGTTACTGCCGCCGGCATGCTTTCTCCGGTGATGATGGGTATGGAAATCTCAGAGCCCATGAAGGCATTGATAGGGATATCCATAGCCTCGGGTTCCTGCATTTTGTCCCATGTTAACGACAGCGGGTTTTGGCTGGTCAAAAAATACCTGGATATTTCAGAAAAGCAAACTTTACAGACCTGGACAGTTATGGAGACCATTCTTTCTGTTTCTGGCTTTGTGATTGTGCTAATCCTTTCCATATTTATAAACTAATCAAAATAACCAAACACTATGAAACTGTACAATACCCTTGATGGCCTGGTGGCTGAAAATGAAGGAAAGTTTTTTGCCTTACCTGAGGCTTCCTGGGATGAATTCATCAATGATGACAAATTAGCCTCAAAACTCAACTCCCTTCTTAAGTCCCTTCCTCCTTCCGATGAGGCAAAAAGGTCTACCGAGGAGCGTTTGAAAGCCCCGGTGGGTCAGCAAGAAATTTGGGCTAGCGGGGTTACCTATTACAACAGTAAATTGGGTAGACAGGAGGAGTCTAAAGACAGTGGAGGGGGTACCTTTTATGAAATGGTCTACAATGCCAAAAGGCCGGAGTTATTTATGAAGGCTACAGGCCATAGGGCTGTGGGACACGGGGCACAGGTAAGGATCAGAAAAGATTCCACCTGGGATGTGCCCGAACCAGAACTTACATTGGTGATCACTAAATCAGGAAAAATTGTAGGCTACACCGTTGGGAACGACATGAGTTCCAGAAGTATTGAAGGCGAAAACCCCCTTTACCTCCCACAAGCGAAAGTATATGACGGTTGTGCGGCCGTAGGTCCATGTATCCTGGTCACCGATGAGCCACTGGCCACGGATACCACCATTAGTCTCAAAATAGAGCGGGAGGAAAAAGTGGTATTTGAGAATTCCATAGAAATCTCACAAATCAAGCGGAAGTTTACTGACCTGGTGGAATACCTTTATAGAGAATATTCCTTCCCACATGGAAGCTTGTTAATGACAGGCACAGGTATTGTGCCCGACCATACATTTACCCTTCGTTCCGGAGATAAAATAAGCATTGAAATACAAGGCATTGGCACCCTGGAGAACACCGTCGCCTAGGGACAGGTTGTCAGTGATTTATAGGAAAAAATGACAGTTAGATACTGTCATTTTTTTTGCTCCAGGCACCTTATTTGATATGGCACATAACTTGTTTTCGGATCATCGAAACTATGTTAAAATGGTAAAAGGTTAGACCCGATCTAATTCCTAAAATGGATGTTATTGTCAACTAAAAAACTTAATAGCCATGGAAAATGTAGCAGTAAAAAATGAAATGAAACCCTTGCAGAAGTTTTTCGATGACTTCTTGAACCGAGAATTGTTTCACAACAATTGGAGCAATGCCTCCAGGGTGCCTATGGTGAATATCCTGGAAACCGACGACGCCTTTGAGATCGAAATGGCCGTGCCGGGAATGCGGAAGGAGGATTTTAATATTTCTCTGGACAATCAAATGCTTAATATCTCAGCCCATCTTGATGAAAAAGTGGCCGACGACGAGAAAAATGAGCAGTACCTAAGAAGGGAATTCAGTTATTATGCCTTCCAGCGCACGTTTAACCTGCCGGAATTTGTGGAAGGAGACAAAATCAAGGCCAGGTATGAAAACGGTTTACTATGGATACAGGTTCCAAAAAAGGAAGAGGCCAAAAGGAAACCTGCCAAAGCCATTGATGTCCAATAAATATGGATCCCCTTTCTTGATATCCCCACTCCGGAGTTCCTGTCCGGGGTGGATTTTTCTTAGCCAACCTAAATCACCAGACTATTATGAAGAGCAACTATTTGGATTATTACAAAGAGATTTTGTCCAAGGTCAGTTTTGACAGTGGCCTATTTGCCAAAGAGTTGAAGAAAGCACGACAATGCCTTAATCCTGTAGAAAAGCAGAAATTGTATCATTGGCTTGAATTGGAGGGGATGATTACGAAAATTCCCCTTCGGACCAACGTGGAAGTGTGAGGAGAACAACCCATCAAACTCCTTATGGGAAATTTCATTTAGGTTAACCTATGGGGCAAATAGAATGTTCCCATAGGTTTTTATCTAATTTGTGAGCCCAATTACATCCGATCTCCTGATTATTGATTGGGAAAAAATATTAAATCTGTTAATAGAAATTTTAATTCATCTCTGACCAATCTTTCTGAGGAAGTCTCTACCACACCCAAAGACCGGAGAAAAATATGACCTAAGTCATTTTCCCACTTGAGCAATGTTAGACAAATTTAGGGCATTACTGACTTACCTTTGTAATCCACACAAAAGGATCTTGTACCCTTAATTAAAATCATTACATGCCATCCATTCATCAATTTCACATCCCGGTTATGGGACTTGGTTTTACCATTGACAGTCCACTTAAAGTGGCTAGGTTCGGCATATCTTCAGTGGTATCTGTGGTAGATGACCAATTATTGGAGGATATGAGGAAAATCCACAGCAGAAAAAATCAACTCTCCTTTATCGCAATCAATGAATCAGAAGAGGATTTCAAAGCAAAGCGTACCTCCGCATATTTAAATCTACTCAACGACCTGGTGAAGGAACAAGTAAAGCAGTTAAAAGCTATGCCCTTTGATGGTCATTCGGAGATTTGCCAGTATTTTGAACTTTTGCCCGAGACCCATCCCTATTACCAGATTTACAGGCAATTGGAATGCAGTAATGGAGGTGAAAGAAAAGCCCTGGAATCACAGTTGAGGGATGCAGTTCAGCCGGGAAATATTGATGTGAATATCATGACCAAGGTGGATAAATTGAATGAGGATAAGGAGGGGAACGCCCTTCCCAGGGAGTTTTCCGATGCGCTGTCTGCCCTAAGGGGATTTGCAAATAGTGAACTCAATGCCTCTGTGGTGTTTTCTGCGGGGTTAAACCCTTCCCTATATAGTTATGCGGCTAATTTCCCCGGTTTTTTCCCTGACCATGAGGGGAATATTGCTAAACAAATCATCTTGAAAGTAAGC
Organism: Cyclobacteriaceae bacterium; assembly: GCA_003565295.1. GTDB lineage: Bacteria > Bacteroidota > Bacteroidia > Cytophagales > Cyclobacteriaceae > Pleomorphovibrio. The sequence goes on along the minus strand of PXCO01000363.1, from coordinate 24,767 downwards.
GATTACCGGTCTGCATTGATACAAGGCAAGTTTTTGGCTAAAAAGGGGCTTTGGGTTTCTGAATTCAGGATTGAATCCGGTCTGAATTGTGGGGGTCATGCCTTTGCTACCGATGGCTTTCTGGCAGGGCCCATTTTGCAGGAATTTAAGGAAAAAAGAGAGGAATTGACTCAAACGTTATATTCGGGGTGTCAGGATGCACTTTCCTCATCGGGCAGGCCGGGCTTGTCCTCAGGCATTGTCCCAAAAATTACCTACCAGGGTGGGCTGGGAACCGCAGCCGAGGCCAACTTCCTAAGGCAGCACTATGGCTTGGACGGAACGGGATGGGGAAGCCCATTTCTGTTGGTGCCGGAGGCCACCTCTGTGGACGATGATACCCGGAAGCGAATCATTGAGGCCAAGGAATCCGACTTTTACCTTAGTGCCGCATCACCTCTTGGCGTTCCCTTCAATAACCTCAGGAACAGCAGCGGGGAAGAGCAGAGGAAGCGTAGGATAGAAAAAAACAGGGCAGGAAGTCCATGTTATAAAAAATACCTTATCTCCAATACCGAATTTACCGAAAAGCCCATTTGCACAGCGTCTCGACAATATCAGCATATCCAGATCAAAGCTCATGCTGAGGGGAAAATATCCTCCGATGTATTGGCGGGCATATTAGCGAAGGACTGTCTATGTGAAGGTCTTGGTGCCGCTGCTATACTGAGCGAGGGAGAAAATCCAAGACGAAACCTGAGTGCAGTCACCATTTGCCCTGGGCCAAACCTGGCCTATTTCAAACAGCTCTTTTCCCTAAAGGAAATGGTAGGGCATATTTACGGAAAAATTGACCTTCCCATGTCGCCTAACCGGCCCCATGTGTTTGTAAAGGAACTGCAGCTATATGTCAAATACCTCCAAAACGAGCTTTCAGCATGTAGGAATGAGCTCAATGAAAAAAAGGTGAGCTATTTTGAAAAGTTTTCTGAAAATCTCCAAAAAGGCATATCCTACTATAAAAACCTTTGGGAAGAATGTGAATTAGGCGAAAGTACCGTTTTTGAGGCATGGAACGAATCCCTTGAGCTTTTCAAAGCAAGGATTTCCGGAATAATGCAGGAAAAAGCACTTGTTTCGCATTGACAGTGGCCCCTGTGGCGGGAAAGCCCGCCGCAGGGGAAAATTATACTCAGAAATAAAGGATAAATTTATCTTTTATTTCTGAGTTTTGTAACTTGCGCAACAACCCCGGCAGAAAAGGGGTGCGATAATAAAAGATATTTATGTCCTTTAAAAGGTTTAGACATGATCGATTTAGCGTCAAAAACAATAGGGGAGATCGTTTCGGGTGATTACAGAACCGCCGCCATTTTCAGCTCAATGGGAATTGCTTACAGTTGGAGGGGACAAGAGACCCTGGCGCATGCCTGCCAAAGAAAAAAATTAAGCCTCGAAGAGGTACTTGACAAACTGGGTACTCTGCTGCAATCTCCTGCGGGAAGGGATTTTGATTTTGCATACTGGCCGGCAGATCTATTGGCGGATTACATTGTGCGGAAATATCATCGATACATTAGAAGCAGGGTGCCTGTTATCAAACAAGTGTTGCAAAGCCTGGTCTTCTCTTCGGGAAGGGAGCAGCCCATGCTGAGCCAGGTATTGGGGTTATTTGAAAAAGCAAGCCAGGAATTAGAACGGCATATGCAAAAAGAGGAACTGATTTTATTTCCCTACATCAAAAAAATGGTGCCCGATGAAAAGGGTATGCGGAAGTTTGACGGAGGGCATTTTGATGGAGTGAGAAATACTATCTGGAACCTGATGCAAGACCATGAGGTGGAAGGTGAACGCATAGAGCAGATCAAGGCCATCACAAGGAATTTTCACTCTCCGAAAGATGCTGACGATGGATACAAGGTAGCGATGGGGTTGCTTAGGGATTTTGACCACAACCTCCGCAAACATTTGCATCTGGAAAATAATATCCTCTTTCCCAAGGCCTTGCAAGGAGGGGTTATGGGAGAACTGGTAAATGGATAGGGCATGAATAAGGGATTTCAACCGGCATATATTTTCCCCCTTGTGATGCTAGGCCTGCTGGTAGGCATTGCAGGTGGATGGCTTAGGTTGGGATATGCGGCTTTTTTGATACCACATGCAGCCGCCCAACATGGATTTATGATGGTGGGAGGTTTTTTGGGCACGCTAATCGCTTTGGAGAGGGCTTTGGTAATGAAACATAAAGGTTGGTTTGCTGTTCCACTTGCCGGTAGCCTTTCCATCCCACTTCAATTGTTGGGATTTTCCGATTGGGCTTTGGTACCCATAGGGGCGGCCAGTTTGGGATTATTTGTCATCATGTACCTACAGAGCCTTAGGCACCCTTCCTTGGACCAATACTTATTACTACTGGGAGCGGCATGTTGGGTATTGGGTAATTTTATGGTGTACGCTACGGGCTTAGTACCTGCCGGTGTGCCATGGTGGATTGGTTTTATTCTTTTCACCATTGTAGGCGAGCGTTTGGAGTTGAGTAAATTCCTTCCGGTTCCGAATTGGTCCAATCAATTGTTACTACTAACCTTGGGAAGCTTTTTTTTGGGCATGTGGATTCCTTTTCATTTCGGTGGCATTTGGCTATTGGGGATTAGCGTGATGCTGATCTCAGCCTGGCTGCTTAAATTTGATATGGCCAGGTTTGCGGCCAAAAAAAAGGGCATATTCAAGTATATAGGTATTGGACTAATCACTGGGTATTCTTGGTTGCTGGTACATGGACTTATCCTGTTTTCCATTCCAAACCACCCTCTTCATTATGACATGTACCTTCACACTTTTTTCCTAGGTTTTACTTTTTCCATGATATGGGCCCATGCCCCTATCATATTGCCGGCGGTGTTGAAGGTTCGCAAGCAGCCCTATCATCCCCTGCTTTGGGTAGGGTGGAGTCTGTTTCAGTTGAGCTTGATAGGTAGGATTTGGTCGAGTTGGGCAGGGTACCTGGACGGACGGTTTTGGTTTAGCGTCATCAATGGATGGACTATTTTAGCCATGTTTGTTGCCATGGGCATGTTAGTGTGGCTAGGCAAAGAAGGACAGGATGCCGATGAAAGGGATGAAAAAATGACCCGTCTACATACCAGGGAAAAACTTAGCATTAGAAAAGCAATGGGTTGATGGGTTAAGGCATTGTATATGAGATATATGTATTTTTTGGGACAAGGGGAGTACTGGGGCGGTATTGTAGTTGCTTAAAAGATTCTTACGCGGAATGGTCGAATTTTTCCATCTTTGCAGAAAGTTCAAAGCATAGGATTAAAGGATAACTCCCTTTCTCTCATGAAAAAACAGATACAGCTCACCCTTAGCCCAAAAGAGGCCCATGATGATGACCTTATCCGGTCAAAAGCTATGGAATTACTGGGGCTAAATGAGGGTGAATCGCCTATACATGTACGACAAGACAAGCGCTCCATAGACGCCAGGGGAAAGAAGGTAAAGTATACCATTGCGGCAAGTGTGTATATGGGAGAATCTCCGGATCCTTTGCTTAATACTCAAAGGGAATACCCCCAAGTGGGAGATGCAGAGCCTGTGATTATCGTGGGTGCCGGGCCTGCGGGTCTTTTTGCTGCCCTAAGAGCCATTGAATTGGGGTATAAGCCCATAGTGTTGGAAAGGGGAAAAGATGTAAGGAGCCGAAGAAGAGACCTTGCTGCCATTAACAAAGACCATATTGTAAACCCCGAATCCAATTATTGCTTTGGTGAGGGAGGCGCAGGCACCTATTCCGATGGGAAGCTATACACACGGAGCAAAAAGAGGGGAGACGTACGTAGGATCATGGAGATCCTGGTGGCTCACGGCGCCTCTGAGCAAATTCTGGTGGAAGCACACCCCCATATAGGGACCAATAAACTACCTTTATTGGTGGCCGCCCTGCGTACAAGCATCATGGAGTCCGGGGGCGAAATACATTTTGAAACCAAGGTCACGGATCTGTTGATAGATCGTGGTGAACTTTTGGGGGTGAAAACTGCAAATGGAAACACTTTTAAGGGACTTGGAGTAATATTGGCTACCGGACATTCTGCAAGGGATATTTTCGAGTTGTTTTATCGTAAAGGGGTGGAGCTGCAGGCTAAACCCTTTGCGTTGGGGGTGCGGATTGAACATCCTCAGGAACTGATTGATCACATACAGTATAAATGTGGCAAGGACAGGGGGCCTTACCTGCCTGCCGCACCTTATTCATTGGTACAACAAACCTACTTTCAGGGAAAACCACGGGGTGTTTTTTCCTTTTGCATGTGCCCGGGTGGGTTTATAGTACCCGCGGCCACGGCACCAGGTGAAATCGTGGTCAACGGGATGAGTCCTTCCAGAAGGGACGGAAAATATGCAAATTCTGGAATGGTTGCCGCTGTGGAACTGGAAGACCTTACCCGATTTGGGCAGTATGGTCCATTGGCAGGTATGTATTTTCAAAAGGAAGTGGAGCAAAGGGCCTGGGAAATGGCCGGCAAAACCCAAACAGCACCGGCCCAGCGTATGATGGATTTTATGGAGGGCAAGATCAGTGGGCGCTTATTAACCAGCAGTTATCAGCCGGGGCTACAATCTACCGACATGGCAGAGGTTTTACCTGCTGCAATTTCGGTAAGGATGAAAGCGGCATTTATGGAGTTTGGCAAAAAAATGAGAGGTTATCTCACCAATGAAGCTCAGCTTATAGGGGTGGAAAGCCGCACTTCCTCTCCTGTGCGTATCCCCAGGGACAAAGCTTCCCTCGAACACCCTGGGCTTAAGCGGCTTTTTCCTTGCGGAGAGGGCGCCGGATATGCAGGTGGCATTGTTTCTGCTGCCATGGACGGGGAACGCTGCGCAGAGAAGTTACTGGAATTATATACAAAAAGACCTAACCATAAGCCAAAATGAGTGAAGAAAAGAAAACGGTGATATTAGGAGCAAGCCCAAATCCCTCCAGGTATGCCTATACGGCAGCAAAAATGCTACACGATCAAGGTGTGCCTTTTGTCCCTGTGGGAATAAAGGAAGGAAAAATCTTTGGTGAGACCATACTGGATTTAAGAGAAGAACCGCCTATAGAAGGGGTGCATACCATCACACTGTATATTAGTGGAAGAAACCAAGAGGAATGGATAGAATATATTCTTTCTTTATCCCCAAAGCGTTTGATTTTTAATCCGGGTACGGAAAATCCCGAATTGGCCAATAGGGCAAAGGATGCGGGAATTGCGGTAATGCCGGCCTGCACCCTGGTGTTGTTGAGCTCCAGCCAATTTTAGCCACCATAGGTTTCGTTCGTGTTTGTGAAGGTCATCAGCCACCTAGATCCACCCACAGGTTTTTATTTACCTCCTTATCAAGAAAAGCAACCGAATATTTGGTAGCTTTAAATCAGCAAGTTACAGGTAAACGGGTAAAAACTTATGTTTTTTCAGGAACTCATGCAACCAATTAATCTAAGGGTGTATCTATAAGATTGAAACCACCAAGGAATGTTTATCAGGAAAACTTTTACCGGAGAAGAAGCCATCATTAAAGGGTGTTTGAAGGGTGACTTAAAGGCTCAACGAAAGCTCTATGAGGCATATTCGGGAAAGTTTTTGGCCCTGTGCAGCCGGTATGTGAAAGACCGGGACCTGGCAGAGGATGTGATGATTGAAGGCTTTACGAAAATATTCGAGAAGCTCTCCCAATTTGAACAAAAAGGGAGCCTGGAAGGGTGGATGCGAAAAGTGATGGTCAATCAGGCACTACTCACCCTTAGAAAAAACAGGCACCTGGCCATGGAGATCAACTATGATGGACAGCAGGGTAAGCTTGGGAGCTATGAGGCACCTGTAGATTTGGAAGCTGAGGACCTGATGAGGCTGGTGCAGGAGTTACCGGTAGGTTATAGAACGGTATTCAACCTTTATGCCATAGAAGGATACTCCCACAAGGAAATCCAAAAATTGCTGGGCATTACTGAGAGTACCTCAAAGTCCCAACTCAGTAGGGCCCGGGCGCTTTTACAACAGAAATTAAACAAATCACCCTTAGACAAAACAAATAAACATGGATAATTTGCAAGGGAATAACATGGACAAGCTTTTCCGACAGAAGCTTGAGCATTGGGAGCAAAAGCCAGGACCTCAAGCCTGGGATAGGTTGGCTCAAGGATTAGAAAATAAAAAGGCATCGCTTTGCCGGGTGTCGGCAAGGTATGCGGCAGGACTATTAGCCGTGCTAGGCCTAGGATTGTTTATGTACCTTAAGGTTGGAAATCAGGATTTAGAACGCCTTACGGCTGATAATTCGGAGGTGAAAACGCACACTGAGTTATCCCCAAAGGATCCATCGAAACCTGAAGGTGCCGTTTCGCAGGAAAAAGAGGAAATCATTCGGGATTCCCCCCCTTCCAGAGAAAAGGAGGAGATCATTAATTCTTCCCCTTCCTACAAAGCTACTACCAAAACAGGACCTCAAATTCCCAAGACCCAAACTTCCGGCAATGAAAGTTCTAAGCAAGAGGAACGCCCCAGCATCAGGGAAGAGCTTCCAGAACTGGAAATTCCTAGGGAGGAGCTATCGGAAATAAACTTATCTGCGATGTTGGCAGAGGGGTTGCCCCTTGTGGAGGATTTACCCGAAAAAGAAGTGGAATACAAGGTACGTATCATATCCAGGGGATATGCCATTGCCCCGGGAAAAGGAGATATAGTAGAAGAAATAGAACAACAGGTGGGTAAGATTGGGAATTTCCTCACCAAGGTGGATCAGGGCTTTGCCGATCTGCAAGATGCCAAAAATGACTTTTTTGCCTTAATGGTCACGAAAAAAGAGAAACAATAAAACTAAATTATGAAAAAGTACGCCATTGCCATTTTATTGCTGGCATTGATCCAGCAGGTTTTCGGTAAAGAACTTAAGATTCCGGAAGCACCCTTAATGGGGGACAGCATCATTGTGGAATTTGGAAATTCCGGCCGCATGGTCTTCATCGTGGATAATCCTGAGGATTTTGAAAGGCTCAAAAAACTGAACATCAACCAGATCATTCAGGAGCTGGATATTCCCGAACCGGAAAGGGCCGGACAGGAGACCGTGATTGAGGTGAAATACAAGGACGGACACAAGGAGATTTTTAGGGTATATGAAGATGGGCCAGAAACAGAGGTGAGTATAGGAAGATATACGCTAAGGGTGGACGAATCGGGCACTAAGACAAAAGTGAATGTGGAGACTGCGCCAAAGCAACGAAAGGAACCTGTCTTTCGCACTTATTTCAGTGCTGACCTTGGCATCAATAATTACTTTCAGGACGGTGGGATTCCCGGCCCCGGTGCCCCATATGCCGTGAAAGGATGGGGAAGTTGGAATGTCAACCTTAATTACATGGCATCACAACGTCTCACCAAAGGGCTATACTGGGACTTCGGACTCGGGGTGCACTGGTATAATTTCAAATTTGAAAATAGAAGCATACAGGCCTTGCCTTCAGAAGGAGGGGTGGATTTTATTAACCGCACCGATGTGAACGGGTTCAAGAGTAAAATATCGGCTTCTTACCTGACCACCCTCACCATGTTAAAGCTTGATTTTGGCAAATTAAATGACAGTGGAAGAGATGGCATGAGAGTAGGTCTTGGCCCATACATGGGTTACCGTTTAGGTGGCAGGAGCAAGTTGGTTTACAGGCATCTGGAAGGCTCCGGAAGAAGAAAGCAGCATGAACCTGCCGGAACTTACCTTAATAATTTCCGTTATGGGTTGAGGGGTGAGGTTGGTTTTAGGAGCATTACCTTGTTTACCACCTATGACCTTAACCCTTTATTCCACAGAGAGGTAGATCCTGCACTTAATGCATTTAGTTTTGGAATAACGTTCTAACTAAAACATAACAAATTATGGAAAAGCTTGCCACAATAAAATGGGGCTTATTGTTCCTCTTCCTGGTCCAAGTCCAGGGCTATGCCCAAGAAGTGATCGAAAAAAGCTATGCTGGTATCACCAAGGTAGAAGTGGATGTTTCCGCGATTGACGTAAGTTATGTAGGAAGCGGGACTGCCACTACTGTGGATGTTAAAGCCATGCTCAGCAAAAACGAAAATCCCAACAAAAATCTAGTTGTGATCAAAATGGGAAACACACTAAAAGTAGGGTATAAGAAAAACGATAAGCAAAAGACCATTAACGAGAAGCGCTTCATTCAGATTGAAGGTCCTGAAACCATGGCCTTACAAGTAAAAAACACTTCCGGTCAAATACAGGTTAGAAATGTGCATGCCGATGAAACCAAGGTGGTAATGAACTCCGGGCTTGCTCGGATTCAGGGAATTTTCGGGGATCTTTCAGTCAAAGGAAACTCGGGAAAAGTAGAAGTCAATAATCTTCACGGGAACTTGATTTGCAGCGTAAACTCAGGTGCGGTGGAGGTTGCGGATATTTTCGGTAATGTCAGCCTCAGCTCCAATAGCGGAACCATTAAGGCAAGAAACGTGGAAGGAAGATTGGACGGTAAGGTGAATTCTGGCCAGATGAAACTGGATGATGTGATGGAGTTGGGAGAGTTAAAAGTGACTTCAGGAAATATCAAAGTACAAAGAGGAGGTTTGGGGCCTTCCACCACCCTGCAGGGTTCTTCCGGGCTGATCGATATTACTACCGAATCAGTACTAGATGACTATAACTTTGAACTCAATGCAGGGTCTGGGGTGCTAACGGTGGGTAATCATACCAAAGCCAAAAACCTCATTGTCCAAAATGGATCACAGCACACTATCAAGGGGAATATCAATTCCGGAAGCATCAAAATTCAAAACCGATAATAAAGAGAAAGGGTTAAGGGTCGCGGCGGTTGATTTGCTGTACCTTTTCCCTATCTCCACTATTGAGCTTGAGTTGTTGGATAATCCTGTCGGGCGTAGGTTTACCCAATGAAACAAACACCAAGGTGATCGCATAAGCAATGGTAAACCCTGGGTTTTCATAAAGCAAAAGACCAAGTGAAGCTAAAAACCCCACCAAAAGCAACACCCAAAATCGTTCCATGGTGGCTTTTCCCAATAATCTGACCCTATGGATCAGATCAAGGTTGCTGTTCCTAATTCCTTGAACTTTGCCATTGAATCGCAGCAGTTGCCCCACTAGCAATGTTATGACCAATAAAAGTAAAACCAAGTTCAAAAAAACGGGTACAGCAGGCAGATCAAAAGTGGAGCCCTGACTGATAGAAAGGTACACAAAAGAAAAAAACGGCAATGGTATAGCGATTAGTACAAGTACTTTCATCTCCAATATCCGAAATTCTTTCTTAAGGGTTTTTATATCCTCACTGTTCTCTTCCATTTTTCGGCTATTCTATATTGATCTTGATTTCACCACCCTTAGGTCTGGACGAGCAGCATAAGATATATCCGTCTTGGATTTCGTTTTCACTAAGTCCAGCATCCTCGTCCATATGTACTTCCCCGGAAATTAGCCTTCCTCTACAAGCGGTGCATAGACCGCTTTGGCAGGAATAAGGCATGTCGATCTCCTCCTCCAAGCCAGCCTCAAGGATAGTTTTGTCCGGGCTTACATCGAAGGTGTACGCCTGACCTTCCAGGAATACAGTAACGGGTTGGGTAATGGGCGTATCGGTAATTTCTTCAGCAGTAGATTCCTCCTTTTTTTCTAAATGAAAATGCTCCAACACCACCCTGGAATTAGGTACCCCGGTTTCCTCTAAGGTGCCTTTTGCCAATTCCATCATGCCTTCCGGGCCACAAAGGAAATATCGGGTATCCGCGGCACCACTTTTCTCCAATTGAGTGATGAAATTTTCCAGGTTATCCTTCACAATTCGCCCTTTAGCTCCTTTCCATTGGGGGCCTGGCTGGGTAAGTTGGTGCACTATCTGAAGTCGGCCCTGGTATTTCTTACTGAGCTCATCCAGGGCATGGTAAAAGATGATTTGATCCTCCCTACGGTTTCCATAGAGCAGGCTGACCTTACTTTCTGGCTCGTTGATCAGTATGGACTTGATGAGTCCCATGATGGGTGTGATGCCACTTCCCGCGGCTATCATTCCATAATGGTACTGGTGCTTGGAATGGTAATCCGCTACAAAGTTTCCCATAGGGGGCAATATGGAAAGCTTCTTTCCAGGATGCATATGGTCATTAAGGTAGTTGGAGACCAGCCCCCCGCTTAGCCGCTTTACTGTGATGCCCGGAAAGGGATCCACAAAGGGAGAAGTACATAAGCTGTACGACCTCCTTTGCTCTTTACCATCCAAATGCAGAATGATGGTCAAAAATTGTCCTGGCTTATAATCCAAGTAAGGTTCAGGTTGCTCGAAATATAGGGTGACTGCCTCAGGTGTTTCCCTCACTACTTCGCGAATCCGTAGGGTGATGGGCTGATTGGGGTTATCTTTTTTCTCCTTGTCTTTCTTAAATAGGTTAAACAACATGTAGGTAATGGTTAATCATCATTATTTTTTTATCAATCTCCATATCCTCCACAAAATTAATGGGGAATTGGATTAAAGCTAACGCTCGATGAAATTATGTTTCATTCAAGCTATTAACCAAAAAATGTCCCAAAAGTGCTAATTATTCTCAAATATTATCTTTTTAATTGTAGCGTTTTCCCAGACTTTGACGTATTGGTGCTGAAAACGAAACAAAACCAATGAACTACTACAGCATTATGAACATGGATTGGAACCGAAAAATTATTGGGCTTTTGGCAGGGTTTAGCCTGACCTTGGGGATGAGTGCTTGTCTGAATGACGATCAATACGCCCAGCTCACCCCCATCGCCTATGTGTCCTTTTATCATGGTTCGCCAGAAACGGAGAACCTTACCATAACCGTGGACAACAAGATCTATAACCATCAGTCCTTTGAATTTGGGACCTACCTGGATTATGGTAATTTCTATACCGGTAACCGTCAATTCTCATTCAGGCCAGCCCATGCTGCCAATTCTTTATTAGACACAGCACTGATGTTAAAGCCGGATATTGCTTATTCGGTTTTCCTAAAGGAAGGTGAGCAGCTAGAACCCCTGGTGGTGGAGGACAGTCTTTACCGCCCCGAGGAAGGGAAAGCCTTGCTTAGATTGGTTCATCTATCCCCAGACACCCCCGAAGTCATGTTGCTCAATGCGGAGGAAGAGTTATTATTTGAAGAACTGGCTTTTGGAGAGGTGACTTCTTACCAGAATGTGGGGCAGGGGAACATAAATCTAAGGCTAAAGACGGTGGCAGGGGAGGAGGCAGTGGTATCCGCCTCAAATGTTAGCCTGGATGCTGGAAGGATTTATACCCTCGTAGTGCGAGGATATCAAAACCCCGGGGGAGCTGTCAATAAAAAAAGCCTCAGTTTGCAGCTTATCAGAAACTATCCCAACTTTTAATTAACTACCCGAAGAGCCTTTTCTTTTTTTAACTCTTTTTTCCCTTTCTGGGAGAATACCCTTAATTTTGCACCCTTATCAATTTTGAACTGGGAAACCCCTTATCCATGGAACTGAACCACCTCACCGCCGTGTCCTCTGTTGATGGCAGGTATGGCAGTAAAACCGAAGCATTGAGAAATTATTACTCGGAATTCGCCCTGATCAAATACAGGGTAAAGGTAGAGGTGGCCTATTTTATTGCACTTTGCAAACTACCTCTTCCCCAGCTTAAGGGCATAGAAGATTCTCAACTTCAAGCTTTGGAAAAACTGGTGGAGGATTTTAATGAAGTTGACGCCTTGAAGATCAAGGAAATCGAAAAAACCACGAACCACGATGTAAAGGCAGTGGAATACTTTATCAAAGAGGCTTTTGAAAAACTGGGCTTAGAAGAACACCAGGAATTTATCCATTTTGGGCTCACTTCCCAGGATATCAACAATACCTCCATCCCCCTTATGATGAGGGATTGCTGGAAAGAACTCCTCGCTCCAACATTGAGAAAAGTGATATCCCTGCTCAAAACCGATGCCGAAAAATGGGAAAAAGTGCCCATGTTGGCCAAGACACATGGTCAGCCTGCCTCTCCCACAAGGCTAGGCAAGGAGGTCATGGTCTTCGTTGCCCGATTGGAAAAGCAGCTTGAACTATTGGAAAGCATTCCCTTTGCCGCCAAGTTTGGGGGGGCCACCGGCAATATGAATGCCCATTACGTGGCATATCCTGTTCTGGACTGGCATGCCTTTGCAGAAAGGTTTGTGGGTGAATCCCTGGGACTGAGCCGAAGTTTTCCCACCACACAGATAGAACATTATGACCACATGGCAGCTCAATTTGACGGGCTCAAGCGCATTAACACCATACTCATGGACTATTCCAAAGACATCTGGCAATATGTGTCCATGAACTACTTCAAACAAAAAATCAAGGAAGGGGAAATCGGTTCCTCGGCCATGCCGCATAAGGTAAACCCCATAGACTTTGAAAATGCCGAGGGTAACCTGGGCATAGCCAATGCCCTTTTCGAACATCTATCTGCTAAATTACCCATCAGTCGTCTGCAAAGGGACTTGACGGACAGTACGGTACTCAGGGTAATAGGCGTGCCTATGGCGCATACCCTTATCGCCCTCGATTCACTTGTCAAAGGAATTCAGAAACTGGAGCTTAATGAAGCGGCACTTAGAGAAGACCTGAGTCAAAATTGGGCGGTGGTGGCCGAGGCCATACAGACCGTATTAAGAAGGGAAAGATTTCCCAAACCCTACGAGGCCCTAAAAGCACTCACGCGAACCCATACCACCATCACCGAGGAAAGTATCAGGGACTTTGTTCTTCAATTGGAAGTAAGCGAGGAAGTGCGAGAGGAGCTATTAGCGATAACGCCTTACAACTATACCGGAAAATAAAAGATCAAGGAACCCTCGTATATTTATAAAGCACGGGTTCCATCCGCATCCTCTTTTCACTGAGGGTGTAATAACTGTTCCCGTCTAATGAGAAGGTAATGGCCTCACCCTGTGGCTCGGGATTATAGGGTAATAGCACCGGATCGCGTTTCATGGCATCAGCTATGCTTTCCCCGGGCATCCTGTTCCAATGATAGACCACCCAATAATTTTTTACCAGGATTTGGCTTCCGTCTCTGGAAATGTCTCCCCCTGTTGACATGGTGATGGGATATTTGCGGATTTTTTCTAAGGTAACCTCAGGTTGATTCTCCAGTTTGTCTTTTTCCACCCTGTAAAGGGTATTACTGGAATCTCGTTTGGATAAAATGTACACATCCCCGTTCTCTGGATCCACCATGAGTGTTTCAGCGTCCTTCGGGCCATCAGGATAGGTTAAGGTAATGATTTCCGGTTTTACGTAGATTTCATCCTCCAGTTTTTCGGGTTCAGGGAAGCGGTAAAGGAAAATGTTTTCATGTCGGGCGTAGTTGTCGCCAATTTCCCCCACATAGATATAAGAGCGGTTTTGATCCGGCCCGGGACCCACGGCGATATCTTCCCAATCCCGGTTTTCCACCCCTTCTAGGATGAGTTTTCCCCTGTATTCCCCCAGCGTGTCCAACATATACACAAAAGGTTCCCCACCGCTATCGTTATGCGTATAAAGGATATTGGCGTAAGCCCAGGATTGAGCCAGCCCACTGGCCTCGTCAATTTCCTTATTTTCCAATGCTTTAACAGGTTTGGGGGAAGAATACAGGGTGTCCACCACCTGTGGATGGACATGAATGGCGTATTTATCCTTAAACTTCTCCGAGATAAGGAAGGGCAAAATGGAAAGCAAAAAGAGAAGCTTGTAAAGGAACTCTATGTAAAAACGCATGTGCTACTGAATTAACATATTGTATGCCAGAACGGAGGAATTGCTTATAAAGTTTTGTTGGGGAATTATATTTCGTTTTACCCTACCTAAATTCCAGGAATTGTTTGGGCCTATGTCCTGAAAAATAGTTGAACCATATAAGGCATATGAGAGCATATAAGGGATCCATATACCCCTACCATGGCCTTATATGTCTCATATGGTTTAAAAAGTCATTAATATCTTTCAATTCCCAGCAATCAAATTGGGGTCAAAAGCCAGTTTGGCCAAGCGGCATTTCTTTTTATGCAGGCCGTATACCACCATCTCATGATAACCGACCTTGGTGTTGACCGGTATTATGGTCATCAGGTTGCGGTTGTTGAACATGGATAACAAACTCCTATCCATATTCCCCTCCCCGCCCACTTTTACAAAGGCCTACTGATCTCAACAGATTGAGGTTATGGTCATATTTTTCCAGGAAGGCATAGCTGTTAGATTAAACAATCACCATTCAAAAAACATTTATGATGCAATAAAATATAAAAAATTTATCGCAAAAAAAAAACAGGGCTAAAATGCCCTGTCTGACTGAAAGTTGACTAAAAAGATTCCTTAGACTGTCTGTTTTCCTGCCAAAACAAAGGCAGGATCGTCTTCTTTATAATTCACGTGAATGATTTTGCTTGCTTTTTCCAAAAGTGCCTTACTACTATTGTTCAGATGTCTTATATAGACAATCTTGCCGAGCTTTTGGTACCGTTCAGTGATTTTGTGTACAGCTTCAAGCCCAGAATGATCCACTATCCGGCTTTCCATAAAATCGATAATGATTTCATCAGGATCATTGAGGGGATCAAATTTCTCACTGAAGGTGGTGGAAGAGGCAAAAAACAGGGGGCCATAAATTTCATAATGCTTTACTCCATGTTCATCGGTCCGCTTTCTGGCACGTATCATCTTTGAGTTTTCCCAGGCAAAAACCAGTGCCGCCACGATCACCCCTACCAATACCGCAAGTGCGAGGTTATGAAGGAAAACGGTGATAAGGGTTACTAAAATCATTACCAGCACATCTGATTTTGGGACTTTCCTGAACACTTTCAATGAAGCCCATTCGAAGGTGCCGATCGCTACCATGAACATCAGCCCCACCAGAGCAGCCATAGGCACCATCTCAATGTAATTGGAGAAAAACAAGATAAAGGTCAACAGCCCAAGAGCTGCCACAATACCGGAAATCCGGTTTCTACCTCCTGCATTCACATTGATCAAACTTTGGCCTATCATGGCACAGCCACCCATACCGCCAAAAAATCCGGTGGTGAGATTGGCTACACCCTGCGCCACGCACTCCTTATTGCCACTGCCCCTGGTTTCGGTAATCTCATCCACCAGGGTCAGCGTTAGTAGACTTTCTATCAGCCCTACCCCTGCCATAATAGCCGAATAGGGAAGAATGATCATCAGCGTTTCCCAGTTGAGGGGGACCAATGGCAAGTGAAACTCGGGTAACCCTCCAGAAATAGAGGCCAAATCCCCAACGGTCCTAGTGTCTAAACCGCCAAATATTACTATTAAGGTGACTACCAATATAGCTACAAGTGCAGAGGGCACGGCAGTGGTAAGTTTGGGTAAAAATTTGATGATTACCATGGTCAATATTACCAGCCCTAACATATAATAGAGTGGTGATCCGGTCATCCAAGTCAACCCCCCATCCTGTCCAGCCATTTTGAATTGATCGAACTGGGACATAAATATGATAATGGCCAAACCATTTACGAAGCCAAACATGACAGGGTGGGGCACTAACCTGATCAATTTCCCAAGTTTAAGGGCACCTACCAAAATTTGGATCAAGCCCATAAGCACCACAGCTGCAAATAAATATTCCACGCCATGTTCAGCAATTAGCGCCACTACTACCACGGCAATGGCTCCCGTGGCTCCTGAGATCATCCCGGGTCTGCCTCCCATGATGGAAGTAATCAGTCCAATGATAAAAGCAGTATATAAACCTACCAATGGGCTTACACCCGCAATCAAGGAAAAAGCAACTGCTTCAGGAACCAAAGCCAAAGCCACTGTTAGGCCTGATAGTGCCTCATCCTTTAGCGTGGATTGTTTGGGTCTGAACAAACTGTAAAAGAGTTGTGTCATTATATTATTATTCTGGCATTAAGAATCGAAAATCTATGGATTATCCCCTTTTGTCCCATGCAATCGAAAAAATTAAGAGGGAATTAGAAATTTTGAGTTCCTTATTGGCTTGACGGTAAAGCAGGTGCAAAGGTAGAAATATTTTTTTTAATAAAATATAATTTCGTAAAATTAATGAATATGTCAAGAATTAAAATTTTATTTCAATTAAATCAAATCATTCTGGGTCAATGCTTTAAAGTGATTTTTCAAGCCTTACTTCGGGTTCATGAAGGTTTTATTGGAGGGGGAAAAATAATGGATGATCTGTCACCAAAAAAACCAGAAATAAGGCAAATAAACTAAAAGTTTGCCATTAATCCATTATTGATTTTTTTAGAACAAAATTTGGGTTTAACTTTATATATGTTCCTTAACACTTAATTAACACTTTGAATTTATGTTTCAGGAAAATAAAATTCTATTTTCACTAATTTTAATTGTGTACTGTTTACCAATGGTATCTTTGGCGCAAGAAACTACGGTATCGGGAAGGGTAAGGGATGCTGAGACGGGAAAAGCCCTGGAATTTGCAAATGTTGCTGTCATGGATCCGGGAGATTCTTCCATAGTAGCCGGCGCCACTGCAGATTTTGAGGGTAGGTTTTCTTTTTCTTCCAAAAACGGGCAATTTCTGTTAAGGGTAGGGTATATAGGGTATGCTTTGAAATTCGAAGAGATTAATTTGGAAGGAGGAGATAAAAATTTGGGTAACCTTACATTGACATCCGGTGAACAAACCCTGGATGAAGTCACCGTGACAGGGGTGACCTCCATGTTTGAAAGTGATATCGACAAAAGAACCTATAATGTGGAAAATAGCATTTTGGCAGAAGGTGCCACAGCCTCAGAACTGCTGAATACGCTTCCCTCCATCCAAATGGACGAGGATGGGGGAATTTCCATGCGGGGAAGTGGAAACGTATTGATCTATATCAATGGCAGGCCTACCAACCTGAGCAGTGAGGAAACAGAAAATATCCTGGCGCAATTTCCTGCCAATAGCATAAAGAGTGTGGAACTGATCACCAACCCCTCTTCCCGTTATGATGCCCAGGGAGTAGGGGGGATCATTAACATCATCCTTAAAAAAGATCAAAAGATAGGCTTGAATGGTCAGGTAAATCTGTCAGCGGGTACCCGGGACAAATACCAGGCCGGGTTTAACATGAATTACGGTGGGGAGAAAGTCAATTATTTTGCATCCTACAATTATCAATATAGGGATTTATGGGAAGAAAGTGAAAGTCTAAGGCGATCGCTAGATCCCAATGTGTCTCCTTTTTTGGATCAGGATTTCAACACCCGCAATTGGAACCAAGGACATCTGGCCAGGGCTGGATTCGATTATCATATAAACGAAAAAATCACCTGGGGCACCTATGGCCAATTTAATTATTCTCTGAGAGACAGGAGAAGGATATATAACCAGCGCCACCAGGATATGGGCAGAAATTTGGACAGCCTTTTCGTTCGTACCTTAACTGAGGATCAATTTTCAAGAAACATTGAGGTGGGTACTACATTGGATTATGACATAGATACCTTGGGGCAAAAGCTTTATGGTTCTGTAAGTTATGCCAATAATTTTCAGCGTAGGGTGGAGTTTTTTGACCAATTGTATTTTGATAACAACAGGCAAGAAATACCCGGTAAACGCCAGGATCAAATCTATGGCAGGCCTTTAGAGTCAGACCTATTTATAGCCCAGGTGGATTATACCAAACCATTTAGTGGAGGAGGGCAACTTGAGGCAGGGCTGAAAACTACACTTTCCTACTTCAGGCCCGCCCAGACCTTTGACCAATTAAACCTTGAAACAGGAGAATATGTGCAAAACGACACCATTGCCAATCGGTTCGATTTTGAGGAGCTGGTATATGCCGGATATGCAATCTATAGAAATAAGTTTGGCAGGATGGCCTTTCAGGGTGGTCTGAGGGCTGAACAGACCAATACCACGGGTTACGATTATAACTCGGACTCCACGTATATCAACAATTATTTTAACCTGTTTCCAAGTCTATACGTCACTTATGAGCTAGGGGACCAAGAAGAACTTTTGGTAAATTATAGCCGCAGGATCAATAGGCCCACATGGACACAACTGGGGCCTTTTTACAACGCCCAGGATCTGCTAAACACCCGATTTGGAAACCCTGTTTTGCGACCTGAATTCACGGATTCTTACGAATTGGGATACAATAAGGGATGGGAAAACTTGCTTTTTACAGGAACAGTGTATCATCGCCGTACCACAGATGCCATGACCCGTATTATCAGCCTTCTGGAAAACAATGCTGCTGTCCAATATTGGGAGAATGTGAGTGTGAGAAGGGACCTGGGGCTGGAACTCATCAATCAATTTGAACTCGGTTCCAATTTTGACGCTACCCTTTCGGGCAACTTCTTTTATTCCGAGGTGGATGGACAGAATTTGAGGGAGAATTTCTTCAACTCCAATTTCACTTGGACGGTCACCTTGCTGAGCAACTGGGTAATACCTGACCTCTTCAATGTGCAGTTGATGGCCGATTACCGGGGGCCCATAGTGTTGCCCCAGGGGGAGATAGATCCCATTTATGGCGTTAATCTTGGCATAAGAAAAGAGGTGCTCAACAACAGGGCCACTGTCAGCCTTAATGTGAGTGACATTTTCAATACCAGGGTGTTCCGCATACGGACGGATGATATAGAGTTTTCACAGATGCGCTTTTTTAACCGGGAGACCAGGATCGGTACCTTGTCCTTTACCTACAGGTTTGGAGGGTTCAAGTCAAAAGAGGACAAACCATCGGTCAGGTATTCGGATGATCCGTTTTAGGAGTTAGGTTGGTCTGTTCATATTATTGCCCATTTTAAAGAAATACACCTATTTTCAAAATCCCCCCAATTCTTTAATATCTCTCAATAAATCACTATTTTAAGGCATAAATATGGAGGTCAAAAAATTTACGTTAATAACCGGTGCCAGTAGGGGAATTGGAAGAGCATTTGCATTTGAGTGCGCCTCTAGGGGCATGCATCTCCTGCTTGTAGCCTTGCCCGATGATGGGCTGGAGGAAACCAAAAACCAAATCCACCTGCGGTTTAAGGTAGACATCATCATATTGACCTTGGATCTTAGAGATGTAGGTGCTGTTCGTGGGCTATATGATTATTGTGTCTCTCAGGAAATAATGGTGAACATGCTCATCAATAATGCCGGTGTGGGAAGGGCGGGAAGGTTTGAACATTTACCCCAGCAGCTGTACTTGGATATGTTGCATCTGAACATTCGGGCGCTAACCTTGCTTACCCAAAGTTTCCTGCCTATGTTGAAGGAAAACACCCCAGCATATATTTTGAATATGAGCAGTATGGAGGCAAATTTTCCACTGCCTTATAAAAGTGTGTATACCGGAACCAAAAATTTTGTATATGCTTTTTCCCTTGCTTTGCGGGAGGAACTAGTCTCGAGTAATGTAATGGTATCAGTGCTTTGCCCGGGACCTGTTTTGACAAATGCCGATGGACTTAAGAGGATCAATTCAATGGGAAGTAGGGCCAAAATGATCATGTTGATGCCGGAGGAAGTTGCCAAAATAGGCATCTCCAAGTTAATAAGGGGGCAGGGGATGGTGGTTCCAGGTAAAATTAACTGGGCCCTTACCAAGTTCATGAAAGTATTGCCGACTAACCTAAAGATGAAGTTGCTGGAAAAACTCTTCCGAACGTACAGGGACATGGATAGCTGAAGTGAATCAGGGAAAATAGTTGCGGATAGCACACATTTCCAGACTGAGTAGCCACAGTTTTTGGGCATCTTCTTTGTCTGTGCCCTTTTTTGAAGGAGGCTTGGGTTTGCATTTATCCCAATATTTCCCGGATACGCCCTTTATTTCTTCAGAGGTTGCAAGGTAAACTGAAGTTTCCGCACCTTTTTCCGGGGAAACGCCCAACAAACGGCGAATTTTCCACATCAGACCGTGAAAGGAGATGGTATGTTTTAACCCTATATCAGTTTTGACCAATCCTGGCTGAACGGCATTGATGGTTATATGTTCAAATCCAGCTGGTTTTCTCCGGTCAAATTCCAAAGTAAACATTACATTTGCCAACTTGGATTGTGCATAGGCACGAAGCCCATGGTAGTTTTTGCGGAGAAGGACATCTTTGAAATGAATTTTCCCCTGAAAGTGACTATCAGAACTTACATTAATAATTCTGGGGTCATCTGAGTTTTGTATCGCAGGAAGCAGTAAATGGGCCAGTAGGAAATAGGAAAGATGGTTGATGGCCCACTGCCGCTCTATCCGGTCTTCTGTAAGATCAAAGTCAGAGTACCAACTGCCTGCATTGTTGATCAGCACATCTATTATTGGGTAACGCTTCAGAAGTTTAGAGGACATTTCCCTGATTTGCTTTTGGGAAGAAAGGTCAGCAATGGCAAAGTCAGCTTTGGCATCAGGAATGCTCTTTTTGATTTTAGTTATGGCTTTTTCAGCTTTTTCCCGGGAACGACAAACCAAAACTGTTGTGACCCCCTTTCCACAAAGTGATTTTGCCGTTTCAAAACCTATTCCGGAATTAGCCCCTGTGATGACGCACACCTTATTTTCAGTTGTCGGGGTTTCATTTTCTTTTTTCATTGAACCTTAAATTTAATGGGATCCTACCCCTTGGAAAATATCTTTTTTATTTTTTTCCAGTTGAAAGAATGTTTTTTTGTTCCCCGGTCACTTAATAAGAAGCCCACAGGCATCAGTGAGGGTATGTTTTCACAAGTGATTTTAATCATGGCAATAATGGGGATGATCAAAAGCATCCCCGCCACTCCCCAAATCAAGCTCCCGAAAATGAGGCTTATGATGGTGATAAAGGGATTCAGGTTCACATAACCCCCAGTGATATTTGGGGTAAGGATGTTGTTTTCCAAAAATTGGATTACAATAAAATAAATCAATACTGCCACTACATAGTTTGAACCCTCCATGGCCAAAAAAGCGTATGACAAAGGCAAGATAGCTCCAATAAGGGTTCCAAAATAGGGGATAAAATTAAAAAAGGCCGCTGTAACCCCAAAAAAGACCGGGTAATCCAGCCCGATAATCGTAAAGGTGATGGAATGAACAATGGAAAGGATGGTTACGACAATGACAACACCGGTCATGTATTTTCGAGTGACCAGGTTAATTTGCGCTAAAATTTCTTCAGCCTTTTCTTTGTTTACATCAGGCACTAACATGATTATGAAATCATGAAATTTGTTTCTATAAAACAAAAAGCAAAAAATAAAAACAGGCATCAACCCTATATTCACAATCGTACTAGTAGTGGCCGAGAATACCGGCTTGATTTGCTCAGAAGCCTTAAACAAATTTTCCGTAACATCCTTTTCCCAATTTGCAAACCGTTCCGTGGATATCCCAATGGTTGAAGCTAACTGATCCCTAAGGCTTTCCATGTTTTCACCTGCCTGTTCTTGTATATCGGGAAGGTCTTTCATAAACACCTCAAATTGGTTGGATAAAAAACCAACAGCCACAACGATGACCCCGGCAGCAATCAGAATGGCAATGACATTGGCAACTATCCGGGGAACCTTATGGTTTTCCAGAAACCTACCAATGGGATAAAGCAGGTAAGACAGGAGTACTCCCAAAAATAAGGGAACAATAAATGGCTTTGCGGCGATTAGCCCAAAAATTAATAATACTATAAAGAGGAGAAAAAAAGTAATTTTCTCCAAAACTCCATATCCTGATTGGCTCTTCATAAACTGCTATTAACCCCTCAAATTAAATCCTATGCGCATAGGAATACCTAATCCTCACAATGATCATGCAAATTCCGAGGTATTTAAGGAATTGAAACGTTTTTAATTATCTTTATTTCTTGGGAGGGTAAAATAAAACATAGTACCCTTACCGGGAGTGGATTCCAACCAGATTTGTCCTCCCCAGGATTCCACATGTTTTTTGGCAATGGCCAGCCCAATGCCTGTTCCTTCATATTGATCCCTATCGTGCAGACGCTGGAAAATAACAAAAATCTTTTCATGGAATTTGGGGTCTATGCCTATTCCATTATCCCTTACACATATTTTCCAGGAATCATTTAATGCTTCTGCGGATATGTCAATACGGGGAGATCGGCCTTCTTTGGAATATTTTATGGCATTATCAAACAGACAATGCAGGGTTTGGATAAGAGGGGCTTTGTAAGCGGTTACCACTGGAAGTTGGCCTCTGTTTATTTTGACCGATTTTTCAGTAATCACTTTTCTTCTCAATGATTCATATTCTGCCAATAATTGGTTTATATCCACTTTTTCTTTAGCCTCAGCAAATCTTCCAGCCCTTGAATATTCTAAAAGGTCAAGAATAATTTGTTTCATACGCTTGGCACCGTCTGTAGCAAAATGAATATACTGAAGGGCTTTCTCGTCTAACTGATTACCATATTTCCTTTTCAGTAGATCCAGAAAACTAGAGATCATCCTCAGCGGCTCTTGTAAATCATGGGAAGCGATAAAGGCAAACTGCTCAAGTTGTTCATTGGTGAGTTCGAGTTCGTGGGCGTGGTGTTTTAAAGATTTATTGAGTGCTATCAGTTGCTGCTCAAAATCTTTTCGCTCGGAAATGTCATTCATGGCACCTATTACACGTACTACTTTTCCTTCACCGTTTCGTAAAAATATGGCACGATCAATTACATAGGCAAAGGAACCGTCGGCAGTCAGGAAACGGTATTCTTCAAACCAGGTTTTTAGTTTTGGGTTTGCCATGTATCGATTCATTTTATTGATAATTCGTTCCCTGTCATCCACATGAATGAGTGACACCAATAAATCGAGCGATGGTTTTATTTCATCCGTATGATATCCAAACAATGTATAAAAGCCTTTTCCCCAAAAAAGGTGATTGTTCAGTACATCGTAATCCCAGATGGCATCATTGGTCGCTTCGGTTACTTTTTCGAAGCGTTCGTTGGCTTCTAGAACTTTTTGATTTGCTAATTTTTTATCGGTGATATCTCTAAAAAACACACTGATCCCTTCCGGTGAGGGATAACCATTGGCTTCATACCATTGATTGAACGGGGGGAAATATTCTTCAAAATGAACGGGAGCCTGTTCTTTAAATGCTTTTTCATATTGTCTGAAAAATTCCAATTCCTTAGCCAAAGGAAATTTTTCCCATAAATTATATCCCATCAGGTCTTCCCTTGGAATGCCAATGATTTCCTCTGCCCGCTTGTTCCAATACGTAACTTTCCAGTCTTTATCTAAAGCAAAAAATGCATCGCCAATTCTTTCAAGGATGTTGTTTTTTTCCTGATAGGCCTTTTCAAGATTTTCTGCTCCCCTTTTTCGTTCATCAATATTCTTAAAGTAGGCAGATACTCCACCATTAAAGGGGTAGGCATTCACTTCATACCATTTCCCATCACCTGGTCTCAAATACTCAAAAGATTCAGGTTTTCCATTTTTGGCAACCCGATAATAAATTTCTTCCAAAGGAGTTCCCAAAACTGAAGGGAAAATCTCCCATATGCTTCTCCCGATAACTTCGGATGCAGGGCGGTTAAGTAACTTCTCAGCCTCCTTGTTAAAATAGGTAAACTCCCAATTACTGTTCAGGGCATAAAAGGCATCAGATATACTTCCTAAAATCTCCCGGACCTGAATTTCAAGCGATTTCGAGGCATCAATATCCTGAAAACTCCCATAAATTTTGATGCACTTGTCTTGAACACGTTCACTTTTTCCTATGCATCTTACCCATTTTTCTTCTCCAGTAGCAGTACTGATGAGGAGTTCTTCATCGAATTCCTTTCCTTCCTGAATCAATACATCCACCGCTTTCTGAATGCGCTGCTTGCTTTCTTCTGTATAAAATTCAAAGCCCCCTGTAAGGGAGGGGTCGTATGACTCATCCACTTCCAATATCTCCCTGGTCATGGGTGACCAATACATGGCATCCCCATTCTGATTGATCATATCCAGTTCCCAACTGCCGATTTTGGCCATTTCAGTGGCCTGTTCCAATAGTTCTTCATTTTTGGCTTCCTTGGTAATGTCCAGTACTACAGAGTTAAAGAGTATTGTGCCATCTGCAAGAAATTTTGGGGTACCTCTGCCAAGGTGCATTTGTACTTCACCATTAGGTAAAACACTCTTGTATCGAGCCGACCATTTGGATTTTGTCTTAATAGCCTCACTTATGCTCTTTTGTACCTCCTCAAAATCACCACCGGCTTTGGCCTGATTCCAGATTAGCTGTATATTCTCGGTGACTTCTTCCGGACTATAACCCCAAACGTTCCTGGAACCCTTACTAACAGCCCGCAAGGCATCTGTTCCATCCGGAAACAACAGGTATTGAAACACGACACCAGGTAGATTATCCGCTAGGTTTTGCAGCTGCTGCTCAGCTTCTATGCGCTTCGTAATATCTTCACAGATGGCCACAGTGCGTATGGGATTGCCATTCTCGTCCCGGATAAACGCAACGTGAATACGAACCCAAACAATGGTGCCGTCTTTTTTTACATAGCGTTTTTGATTCCTATACTCTCCTTCTCCACGCGCTGCCTTGCTGAATACTTCCCAATCTTTTTTTCTGTCATCGGGGTGCGTAAGTTCACCAAAAGTCATTTTCAGGAGTTCATCAGTCTTATACCCGGTAATGGACTCATAATAGGTATTAACCAAAATTATTTTGCCATTAGAGGGGTCCACCTGTGCAATTCCCAGAGAAGCAATCTCAAAAATGGTCCTGAACCTGGCTTCACTTTCCCGCAACGCTTCTTCAGCCAATTTACGT
>PXCO01000355.1 GCA_003565295.1 Cyclobacteriaceae bacterium | reverse complement strand
TGCTAACCTTCCCCGTGGCCCGCTCTTCTAAGCCTACCACCTTTAGGACATCATCTACGGCTTTTTCCAATTTGTCGGCGGGAATGCCATTAATGGTCCCCCAGAAACGAAGATTGGCTTTTGCTGATAACATGGGATAAATGGCGGGTTCCTGCGGCACAATCCCGATTAATTCTTTGGCCTTCGTCGCCTCTTTGGCAATATCGAAGCCCCCCACCGTAATTTTCCCGGCGTTTGCTTTAAGTAAACCGCAGACTAAGGACAGGGTGGTTGATTTTCCTGCACCGTTTGGGCCAAGAAGGCCAAAGACTTCACCTTTTTCTACCGAGAAACTTACACCGTTTACAGCTTGCCTGGAGCCAAAAGCTTTTTTTAAACCCTTTACTTCTAGTAACGTCATCCTACTCACTCCCATATTTTAATTTTGCACTTTTCATACACTGCTTCCGACATGAGTAAAGTAATATTGATTCCACTGCAAAAATACCGATTACACTTCGCCAATTCTGATTAATTCAAATTTTTTATGACGTTTTTAGGGCCAATTTGAGGAAAGCGCAAGCAGTTTTAGCTTAAAAACCCCCTGTTCCTGGTACTTTATCGGCTTACCTGTCCATCTTAGCCGTAAATGGGCACAGGAACCCCTTTTTGCTGATTTTCTTTTGGTTTGTACCCCCCTTGCATGTATCTGATAAATCGTTTGATGTTTTGGGCTGTGACCTTAAGGCCACATACCACTGAACTTTTAGCCTGCCCTCGGACACGAAGCTTATCAAGGCCTTTACGTTTCAGGGCAGAGTTACTGCCTTCAATCCCGGCGCGTTTACTGGTGTTTTTCTTTTTACTGGCTTTCATTTTTTCACGTTCTCGGCATGTTACAACGCTCTTAAGACTGATACGGACGACACAACTCTTCACCTGTTTTTTACTGAAGCATTTAGTTTTGAGTTCGCAGTTGGCGCAGGCATCATGGGAAAAGTGGGCCGTTGTCTGGCCGGATTTTACCCCAGCGTGGGTCGGGGTATGACCTACAGGACATTTCTTAATCACGTTGGTTGCCTCATCAATCTCAAATTCGCTTACAGGCAGCTTCTTGGTCGGCTCCGTCCCACTCATGTTAGTCAGGTGGATTTCGATGTCGTTATCTTTGGCCGCCTGATGTATGTCTGGAGAGTGGAAACCGCCATCCACATACAACTCAGTGCAGCCGGTATCCTGGAGGCTTCCCATACGGTCTTTAAGGATCTCTACATCACTGATATTATTGGGTTCGATAGAGTAGTCCGTGATGACCTGAAAGGCATTACCTTTGCTACAGGTTTCCGATATTTCCAGGCTATAACCACTTTGTCCCACATGACCTTTCTTGCGGTAGGTGGCATCTTCATCGTGGGCGGACTGGAGTGAGGATGAAGTAATCTCTTTTTTCGGTTTGGGAACCGGTTGGCCACTTTCCGGGTCCAGGGTGGATTGTTCGGCAAGAAAACGCTTGAGAATCCTCACTTCATCTAAATCTTCTTGACTAGTTTCCAACATTTTGAGGGCTTCTTGGCATAAGCCTAACAGTAACCTGAGTTTTGTCTCCCCTTCCTGTGCTTTAGCTCGGTAGAGAATATCCGTCTTAAAATCAGGCTCAAGGACCTTTGCAAGAGTGTCGGTCCTCTCCCCTTCGGGGATGGCTTTCACACCCTTAGACAGGACATCATACGCTAATGAGATTCTCCCTGCCTTCTTGATATTGCTCATAAAAAGCGTGGTGTCTGTCCTTTGTTCTTCTAACGATATGCCGGCTATGGTTGCAAAGTTTCTAAGCAGAGCAAGAAAGGGACCAAACAAAAGTTCTTCCTCTCCAGGGTTGTCAAAACAATGGTGGTAAACTCGCTCCCGGAAATAATAGAGTGTCCGCTCCGCCAGGTTCATTTCGCCAAGCGTTCGGATGCCGACAGCATAATTGACCAAGTAGTCGAAATAAAAATCATCTAATAATTCCAAGTCACTGCAGTCTTTCATGTGCTTGATGTATTCGAGGGATAACAAAATATTTACAGGAAAGTTGGGTTTCCCGGTTTTCCCATACAAAACGGCAAAAGGTTCCTCATCAATTTTGCAAAAGACATGCTCATAGAAGATCGGGGCCCAAGATTTCTTCAATTTTTCCTGGATTTTCGGATTCATCCACTGGGAGCTGTCCAGCAAGTTGTTTTGCTTATGATTTTTGTCCGCCTTAAACAATTTGATTACCACCTTTTTATGCTATTTTTGTTGATATTTTCTATTTATATTATAGCATAAAAAGGCCTATAAACCCAGTGTTTTCAACGCTTTTTCAGCATTTTGCTCAATTATTTTTAATCTTAAATTACCATATTTATACATGAGTTATTGCAGTGGAATCAATTATATCTTAACAAAATTACTAAGGCCGTAACCGAACAAAGTGTTAGTGTATAAATTAAGGAAATTATATTCATTTCAAACTGTTTAAAAATAATTCCTGCAGCTGTCATGGTCAAAAAGACGGCATAGAATTTCTGCAGTTGATTTCCATTTATGTTTTTTGACCCTTTCACTCCAAGATTTAAGCCAAATAGTGTTCCACAAACTAATAAAGCTGTGGTAGTAAGAAGTACATTACCTGAAAGAATGTACAGATATGAACCAAATAATGAAGATAGTAATAGCGTTGCCAAACTTGTACCTGCAGCCTTATGCATATCCATATCTAATATCAGAACAAATAAAGGAACCAAAATAAACCCACCACCAACACCCATAAACCCTTTCAGAAACCCAACAAATATTCCAATAAAAGCTAAGCTCCAAAATGATACAATTTT
>PXCO01000140.1 GCA_003565295.1 Cyclobacteriaceae bacterium | reverse complement strand
TGATCAGATCAAAGCGTCCGACCTGCAGTGCTGCATCCATTTCGGTCGCATTCCCCGCCGCCTGCGCACGCAGACCGTTCTTTTCAAGATAACGCGTCACCGCATCGCGGATTTCGCGATGATCATCGACAACAAGAATATGCGGGCTGTGATCTGTCATGGCTTTTCATAGCCCGGTTTTGCTTTGCTGCGAAAGAAGATGTGTCGCGCAACGTCGCAAGGCGCGGTGTTGCGACAGACTGATACAAAACTCCCTGCCAACTGGCACACGCCTGCGACACAGACCCGCCATATTGCCTGTATCGCAACGAAAAACCCCAGAGAGGTGTCAACATGAAACGCAAGACGATCCTTGGCCTTGGCACAGTTGCAACTGCCGCCGTGATCGGCTTCATCGCCATTCCTGCCATCGCATCTGGCCCTGAAAGTTGGGGTGCGCAACAGATGATGCGGATGATGCATGGCGCACAAGGCGGCATCATGCAGCATGGCGGGCACGCGCCTATGCGCATGGCCCGGATGGGCATGCACGACATGGCCGATCACCCATTCCATCAGTTGTTTGACGCAGATGGCGATGGCACGCTCACTCCAACCGAGATGGAAGCGGGTCTTCAGGCGCTACTGGCCAAGCACGATGCAGACGGCGATGGCGCTTTGTCGCGGGATGAGTTCGCAGCACTGTTTGCAGAGATGACAGGTGCCGCGTCCGAGCGCGCCTTCCGGATGCTGGATGTCGATGGGAATGGCGAAATCAGTGCTGAGGAAATGCGGTTTCCCGCGCAGATGATGGCGCGGATGCACGCAGCCCATTCGGACAGTGCGACAGAATAACGAAAGAAAAAGGGACCGGGTGCCATGCGCGTTTCCCGGCCCCATTGTGACCCGAGGGACAGATGATGAAACAGACAACCGGATATTCCGCCACTCAGATTGGCCTGCACTGGATCGTGGCCCTGCTGGTCGCAGGGCAATATATCTTCAAGGACAGCATTTCCCTGGCCTGGGATGACTACATGCAGGGACAGGAAGTCGTTTTCGCGCCCCTGATCCTTGCTCATGTCGCAGGCGGGTTGCTGATCCTTGGCCTCATTCTCTGGCGGCTGTTCCTGCGGCTGACCCGTGGCGTTCCGCCCGCGCCGGCAAATGAGCCTGCGCCCCTCAAGGCCCTCAGCCAGATCGCGCATTGGGGGTTTTATGGGGTTCTGGCCGCGATGTCGGTGACAGGCGCATTGATGTGGTTTGCGGATGTAACGTCCGCTGCAACGCTCCATAACCTGCTCAAGGTGGTGCTTCTGGCCATGATCGCGCTGCATGTGCTGGCCGTGATCTTCCATCGTATCGTGCTGAAGAACAACCTGATGCAGCGGATGATCCGCCCCGCCAGTTGAAGGCTGAGAGTTTGAGGACACGCGCATGACCCGACCCGATGCCGCCACCCTGCCCATCGACTTGCAACAACCTGCGCCTGGACCGAGGCCGCGGCGCAGGTTTCGCAAGCGCTTCCTTCTGGTGCTGCTATTCCCGGCGGTCATGTTCGCCGGGGCCGTGATGGGGATGTATTTTCAGCCGCCCGCCCTGCAGGGGTTCTATGCGGTGACAGGGCTTCAGCCGGGTGCGGGCAGCCGCACCCCTATTGCGCTGCCACCCGAGATCGAGATGCCCCGGCAGATAGCCGAGACACTTCTGCCCTCGGATGTGGTGGGTCTGGCGCGGATCATGCCACGGGGCGATATTGCTGTCGTCGCGGCACCCTATGGCGCGGGCGATGCGCGTGTGGCCGAGATCCTGATTTCTGTTGGCGACACGGTTGCGCGCGGGGAGACGCTGGCGCGGCTGGATAATGCACCGGCGCTGGAAGGGGCGGTGCTTCAGGCCGAAGCGAATCTGGCCGTTCGCCAGGCCATTCTGATGCAGACCCGCAGTGCAATCCTTGCCAGCCGCGCTGAGGCGCAGGCCAGTCTGGATCAGGCCCGTGCCAGCGCGCAGGACGCGACCTCAACCCTTGAGCGGACACAAGCGCTTGCGGAACGGGGCGTCACCACCACAGCGACGCTTGATACGGCACAATCCCGCGCCAGTGAGGCCGCGCAAGCCGTCTTGCGCGCCGAGGCCACGCTGGAGCGCTTCGTTGCGCTGGAAATTGACGAACAACCCGATGTCGTTGTCGCCGCCCGCAATGTGACCGCCACAGAGGCGGAACTTGCCCGCGCGCGGATGGATCTTGCCCGCGCCGAGGTGCGCGCGCCGATTTCCGGGACGATTCTGAACATCCATGCCACACCCGGCCAGCGCCCGCCCAATGATGGCATTATGGAAATGGGCGATATTGGTCAGATGATGGCCGAAGTCGAGATCTGGCAGGATCGGATCGCAGCCATTTCACCCGGCCAACCTGTCGAAATCGTCGCCGAAGCGCTTGGCAGATCGCTGCAGGGGCAGGTCGAAAGTGTTGGGCTCACTGTCGGGCGACAGGGGCTTATCTCGAATGATGCGGCGGCAAATTCGGACGCGCGTGTGATCCGGGTGCTGGTGATGCTCGATGCCGCATCCTCTGAACGCGCCGCGCGCTATACAAATCTTGAGGCCGTGGCCCGCATCGACACAGGTGCCCGCGCACGGGGCGCGCAATGACCCGGCTGTTACAGGCACTTTTCGGGCGCATGCCCATCGGCTGGCTGCAATTGAAGCACAAGCCTGGACGGTTTGCCGCCGCACTCGCAGGGGTGGCCTTCGCGAATGTGCTGGTTTTTGTGCAGCTTGGTCTGATGAACGCGATGGCCACATCAACGCTGAAACCCTATGGCTTTTTCGACGCTGATATCATGATTTCCGCCT
>PXCO01000348.1 GCA_003565295.1 Cyclobacteriaceae bacterium | reverse complement strand
GTTATTGAAGGAGTAGAAAAACCGGGAACCGTATCGGCTGTTTTTTCCTCAAAGGAAAATGCTGAGGCATGTATGAAGGAAATAGTTGCGGCAGATTTAGGATTCTCCATTAATATGAGCACATCGGTGGAAAATGCCAAAAAGGCAGCAGAGGCAAGTAATATCAAACGTCACAGTGTAGAATATTCACTGGGATTCAATGATCCACATGACCACTTGCCCGATGCTAAGGTACTGGCGCTCTCAACCATGTGCGGTCATGGTATGGTTTCGTTCAACATGGCCAAAAAAATGATTGAAATGGTCCGCGAAGGCCGGAGATCCTCTGAGGAAGCTGCAAATACGCTGGTCCGTTTTTGTCCATGTGGAATATATAATTCTGATCGGGCAAAACGCATTTTGGATGAAACCATCGGAAAGACAAAATAACACCTAAAAATGTCAGTGTGGACACTGAAATTGGCATTAGTTTCCCCCGCTGTGATCAGTGTCCCCACTGACTACGTCGGACATAACTGTAGAAATAAAAGATTGCCTTTGGCCTGAATAATGAAGCTATTTCTTGACTTTAGTTGTTTTGGGATTAGCTCGTTTTGATGTGAGATCCATTCTTCTGAAAGGCTTTTGTTTATTCCTTTTCCCATAACTCAATGACTTCAACAACATTATCTCCATTGATTTTACTATTATTCCTGTGGCCTGTTACCAATATAGTTTACGCCCAGCAATCCCCAAACAGGCCCGTGCATTCTGACGCCAGATATGCAGAGGCCACACTGTTAAATCAGCCGCTGGAGGGGTTTAGAGGTATTTGGTATGCCAACCAACCCTCTTCCGATGAGTTTGTTTATAAATACAGCGGGGGGTTGGGCACTTACCCTTCCAATCATTACCCCTTCTCCGTGTATGCAAAGGAGGTGGACAAAACGTTTTTTTGCTTTGGGGGTGTAAATGAGGAGGGAAGCCTGATTCATTCCGTTTCCTTTTATGACCACGCCAAAAGGAGGGTGGCTAGACCCATAGCAGTGCTAGACAAAAACACCAACGACGCCCATGACAACCCGGTAATTAGCATGGATGGCGATGGCTATATTTGGCTCTTTTCCACCTCCCATGGGGTGTGGAGACCCTCCTATATCCACAAAAGTGTGAGGCCCTACGACATAAGTGAATTCAAGCCTGTGAAGGCCACCAAATTGGAAAATGGGGAGAAGGTGCCCTTGGACAATTTCTCTTATGTTCAGATATACTATCAGCCAGAACATGGATTTATGGGCTTGTTTACCCACTATGAGCAGAAGGAACTGAGATATGGCACCAAGCAAAGCCGAATCATCAGTTATATGTACAGCAAGGATGGCGTGGAATGGTCGGAATGGAAGGATATTGCCAATATTGAAGAAGGCCATTACCAAACCAGCTTCTATAGAAACGGGAAAGTGGCTACCACTTTTAATTTCCACCCAAACATGCAGGGAGAGTCCGGCCTAAATTACCGGACGAATTTGTATTACCTACAAACCAGTGATTTTGGTCAATCCTGGCAAAATATTAATGGAGAGGATATGCAATTGCCCCTGACAACAATTGAAAACTCTGCCTTGGTTAAAGATTATGCCGCAGAAGGGTTGAACGTCTATATCAATGACGTCGCCTTTGACGGGCAGGGAAACCCCGCCATCCTTTATGTAACCAGTGGGGGGTATGAAGCAGGTCCATCAAACGACCCCAGAACATGGAATCTTGCCTATCACGATGGGAAGGCATGGTCATTCAGTGAAATTACAGTTTCAGACAACAATTACGACATGGGGTCCATTTACTTGGAAGAGGACGGCACCTGGAGGATTATTGGTCCCACCCAACCCGGCCCACAGGCTTACAACACCGGAGGGGAAATGGTGATGTGGACCAGTAATGACCAGGGGAAAAGCTGGGATAAGGTAAAGAACCTTACCTCTGACAGTGAAAAGAACCATTCATATGCGAGAAAATCCGTAACAACACACCCGGATTTTTATGCCTTTTGGGCAGATGGTCATGGGAGGAAACCTTCGGAGTCCAGCTTATATGTGGCAAATAAGGATGGGGAGGTGTTTCGGCTACCTCAAAAAATGAAAAGGGATAAAATGAAGTTGAAGCGGATGAAGAAATAGTGGAATTAGGGACATGCGGATGCAAGGAGGCATTTTCAAACTTCCTTTATCCTCACACCCTACCTTAAAAAGGCACCCTGATTACTGGAAGGATTTATTGGTATGCTGGGCTGGGTTTCTAAAAATGGACCTAAAGGTCATCAAAAGTGGCAAACCAAGCAGGATTACCGCCGGTAAATTGATAAGAAGTACATTATGATAGGCTTTGTAATGGATAGATATGGAGGTGTCGATAACAAACCAAGAAAGCAACCCCATCCAGAGGGTCCAATACGCCCACTTCTCCTTTTTCTTAAAGGGGTAAATGGCGATCATGATCATCAATAGGTGGAAGCCTACTATAGTCCCTCCAATAATCCCAAAGAGCCAATTTTTGTACCGCAATATTTCTGGCTCCATTTCCCTGCCCTCAAAAAAGACCAAGTTAGAATAATGGTTGTGTAGCTCAAGAAAAAGGCTGTTGCCGGCAAAGGCCACGATAAGACCTACCAGTAGAGTAAACCCATTTGCCAAAATAAGCCACCTTTGCCAAAACTTGAAATTTGTTTTACTCATCTTTATTTAACTTTATCAACCGTGATTGAATCAACCTTTTTGGAGTATTTGTGTGGCTTTTTTGAAGCATTTCTATTAACTCCCTATTGATCCAACCCCCTAAATCGATGGGAAATTATTTTCCTCC
>PXCO01000099.1 GCA_003565295.1 Cyclobacteriaceae bacterium | reverse complement strand
CTTCACCCTGGGCTTCAGGAAGGAGCATAGGCAGGGACTTGTCCTTGAATTTATCCCACCACTCGTCCGGAACCTGCATGGGGCTGTGAGGGGTGTTCAGGGAAAGGTAGAGCAGGAAGGGCTTATCCTTATGCTGCTCAATGTAGGCAATGGACCGGTTTGTGAAATCATCCACAAGGTATCCCTCCCCTTTTATCAGGCGACCATTATGTTCAAGAGGGGGACTAAAATAATCCCCCCAATGTCCTGAGCAGAATCCATAGAACTCCTCAAAGCCCCGGCTATTGGGGTGATAAGGGTGCTGCATGCCATTATGCCATTTACCGAAGGTGGCCGTGGCATAGCCAGCTTCCTGAAAGTAATTGGCAAAGGTACGTTCGGAAAGATCCATTCTCTCCCTTCCTGCTGAGGTACCTGTCACCCCGCTTCTCAGGTGATACCGCCCCGTAAGCAGTTCGGCACGGGTAGGTGAACATACCGGGTTCACGTAAAAATGCGTGATGCTGGCACCATTAGCAGCAATGGCATCTATATGAGGGGTTTCCAGGTTAGTATTCCCCGAGGAACTCAGGTCTCCCCACCCCTGGTCATCGGCAAGAATGATCACAATATTGGGTGGGTCCTCCTCTTTATCCCTTCCATTACAGGCCAAAAAGGCAACCAATAGAAAGAATAAAAAACAATACCACAAAATCGGTCCTTTCATTTTTTTATAATGGTTTTTTAGGGATCACACCTAAAGGCTTTCGGGCAGGCTCGCTTCGGGAGCCTGCCCTGGCCTGCCATGGTCCCGATAATTATCGGGATTCAGGGAACTCGCTTCGGGAGAATCTCGCAACCCTGGTAGCTATCGAGGCATCCCTGTGAGTGACGATCTCCTTATGTTCGATTTCTTCTATTCCTTGGACATGATCCTATCCTCCAAGGTGAGCACCTGTCCGTCTTCCAATAGTCGCTCTCTCAATTTTGCATATTCCACATCCTGTACATTGATGCCCTCATCTATGGCCATGATGGCGGCAGTAGCGGCAGATTGCCCCAAAATCATAAATACCGGTTCCATACGTATGGAACCAAAGGCGATATGACTGGAAGAAACCGCAACTGGAACCATAAGGTTGGTACATTCCTCTGCCTTGGGCACAAGTGAGCCATAAGCAATCTCATAGGGCTGGGGCAAGGGTACACCAATGTCCCCTTCATTATGTACGTGTCCATTTTCATCCACATAGCGCTGTACGTTATGGGAGTCAATGGTGTAAGAGCCCATTCCCACGGATTCAGGAGTGGGTTTTTTCTGTAGCAATTCATTTTCGGTCATGACATACTTTCCAATCATCCTCCTGGCCTCTCTCACATATATTTGATGGGGCCAGTGGTCGTTGTCGGTGAATTCGTCCTTTGCCAGTCCCCATTTTTGAAATTCCTCCTGGGTTTCCTTGGGCACCCGGGGGTCATTGGCTACAAAATAAAGTAGGCCTTTTTGATAGTCCTCATGTTCCTTGATGATCTCCTTTCTCTTTTCATAGCTGGCCTCGGGGTACTCATAGCTCATGCCTATGTTGTCGCTGCTAAATGGCCCATGGTTATTAGTATCCGTCTTTCGGTTGGGGATCATATCGAATTTCCCAAACCACTCTCTCCATCCTGCATCGAAAATCCTCACCAATAATTCATACTGCGTGGAGTCATAATTGTCGGGTCTGGGGAATGGCACCTGATTGTCCGGGTGGTTGGACATACAGGTCCTGAAGCAATAGGCCTGCACCCTGTGATCTCCCTCCCCTTTTTCACCGGGATGGTCAGGGCTGATCCGTGGAAGAAGTCCGGAAGAGGGATCCCCAGGTGTCCAATAAGGGTCAATGGGTTGGTCTAAAACCTTAAAATGGTGTTTATGGTGATATACCCCGGTCTGTACCCCGTTCCACTCTTCGTCATATACGGAATTAGCTTCTCTTCCCACATGGTAACTTACCCCTGCTGCGGCCATCAGATCCCCCTCGTAGGTGGCGTCAATAAACATTTTTCCTTTAAATTCCTTTCCGCTCAGGGTCCTTATGGCTGTGATCCTGCCATTCTCTACGGTGACCCCACCTGACCTGTCCAGCCATTCGTCCTTCAGCACTTCAATTTCATGGTCACTCACAAAATCCTCGAAAACTTGCTCAGCCACGTGTGGTTCAAAAATCCACATGGTGCGGAACTCCCCATCTAGAGCAGGAGTACCCTGACCCTTATTGCCAAACTCCGACTTCTTCTCCCATTTCCAGGCATCATCCACCTGATATTTATCGTACACCCGCTGGTAAAATTCCCTGGAGAGGCCGCCAATGACTTCCTTCTTTCCCGTATCGGTCCAGCCCAGACCTCCGGAGGAAAGCCCTCCCAGATGGATATCGGGGGAAACCAGGACAACGGATTTTCCCATTTTTTTTGCCTGAACGGCAGCGGTAACAGCACCTGAAGTGCCACCATATACGACCACATCATAGACATCCTCATCCTCACTTTCAAAATCGCAGGCCATAAAGGCCAAAAAGAAGACCGATGCCAATAGCATTGCTTTTACATTCAGTTTTTGGTTCATAGTATTTAGGTTTTTGTTTGTTTCTGTTTCAATTTTTTATGTTAAGACCAACTTCCTCATTCCTCGGTTCATCTTTTCCCCTGTTCTTCTGTTCATCTGTTCATCTGTTCCCTAAAACACCCTGATCTTAATATTCCGAAATGCCACTGGATCTCCATGATCCTGAAGACCTATGCGACCTTTCCTGACTTTGGCATAATCAAACTCGGCAAACTTGCTGTTGGCAACAAGTTCTTCCCATTCGGGGGATCCCATTT
>PXCO01000307.1 GCA_003565295.1 Cyclobacteriaceae bacterium | reverse complement strand
TTGATTTTTGCATTGTAATCCGCGACTCTTTCCTCGATTCTTGCAAATTTTTCTTCCAGCCTTTCTTTTTCAGTGGTTGTATTGGCCAATTCCACCCGGGTAGAATGAAGTTCGCCCTGCAATTCGGTGTATTTCTTCTTTGAAACGCAGGAGACGGCAAGGCATACCAGTAAAATACTCGCAATGAATGTGTGTGTTCTCATGATTCTTGTTTGGTGGTTTAGTTGTCCATAAATGCACAAGACAAAAACAAAGCCATTTTAACTACACATCCTTTCTCAACTGAACTAACCTATCAAAACCCTCTCAATGCAGGAACGGGAATAGTTTATCCAAAAGGGATTAGTTACTTTTATTCTGGATCTTTTAGGATAAAAACTATGCTGTCACCCATTAAAATAAAATCTAAACCATGAGCCAAATTAGACATATGCCTGCTTTAAGTGTGTTATTTTTTGCTTTTCTTATTTCCATCGGGGCATTTGCCCAAGCCAATGAGTCCCGGATTGTGGAAGGTGGGGGCACAGGTTCACACCCTGCCCAAATGATGGCAGACCCTTCTCTGCCCACACATACCTTATTTTTACCCCAAGACCTCAGCAGCTTTGGGGAATCCAAACCGTTGCCGGTGATTGCCTGGGGTAATGGAGCCTGCTATAATTCTCCCTGGGAACATGTGAATTTTCTAAATGAGGTGGCCTCTCATGGGTTTTTGGTAGTCGCAATAGGCCTAATGCCGAAAGAGCAGGGTGAGCCCATTAAGGAAAGGTCGCAATCCCAGCAACTGCTGGATGCAATCGATTGGGCCATTGCCCAAAACGGTGACAAAAACAGCCCTTATTACCAAAAAATCGACACGGACAACATTGCCGTAAGTGGGATGTCCTGTGGAGGCTTACAAGCCCTAGAAGTGGCCCATGACCCTCGTATTTCCACCATTGTGGTGTGCAACAGTGGCTTATTTGAAGATCCAACTGGGAGAATGCCAGGAATGCCACAGGTACCCAAATCTCAGCTAAATAACATCGAAACGCCTACCCTTTACCTCTTGGGCGGAGAATCGGATATTGCCTATAACAATGGAATGGATGATTTTAAGCGCATTGACCATGTACCGGTATTTGTTGGGAATTTGGATGTGGGGCATGGAGGCACCTATTCCCAGCCCTATGGGGGCGATTATGCAAAAGTGGCTACCGCATGGTATCAGTGGCAGTTGAAAGGGGATCAGGAAGCCGCAAAACTCTTTTCCGGTTCATCTCCCGGTCTTGCGGAGTGGCCTGGCTGGAAAGTTGAGAAGAAACAAATGCCCTGATTTGTAGGGTGCCCTACAAAAAATGCCTTGATCTCATCAGATAACCGTATAAACCATGAATAACAAACTGATACACAACATTGCCCAACAGTTGAATGATATTATGGACCAGGAAAACTGGCTAGACGAAAACTTCCAAAAGAAAATAGGTGAATTAACAGAAGAGCAGGCATTCAAAAGACCCTTGCCGGAATTGCACAGTGTGGCCGAAATTATTTCCCACCTTTTGGTATGGAGAGAAGAGAGCATCCGGAAACTACAAGGAAAAGAAGCGCAACTGAGCATGGATAGTCCCGAAAATTGGAGAAGCAATGAGGAACTGAAGGCCATAGGATGGAATAATCTGAAAAACGACTTTTTTCAAAGCCAACAGGAGTTGATTCAATGGATTGAAGATGAAACTGACGATTATCTGGAAAATGTTTACCTGGATGGATACAAATTCAAGTATTTAATTGAGGGATTAATCCACCATGATTTGTATCACCTAGGCCAGGTGGGAATAACCATAAAGTTTTTAAAATTGCAAAACTAGATGGGACATCAATTTATCGAAATGAATTTCCTGCAAAATTTTCTGACCAAGGTGGCAAACAAATAATTAATATCGGATTATTTCTAATTCGATCCAAGGAACATTGTAAATCCAATTTTCAACCCTAAATTATCAGATACTATTCTAAAGTTTTGCAAGTTACTATGGTTGCTGGTTTGTGTTACCGAATTAAATCCAGCAAGAACATCAAACGCGAAGCTATCAGTAAGAGGAATTGCTAATCCAATTCCCGCTCCAAATGAGGTTAGATTGATCGTAGAATGGCCACCACTTCCCCATTTATTTTTAGCTCTCCCAAATAAACTGTTAATCTCAACATATGGCAGTACTTTAGTCATAGGAATGTAATACCTAAGAAATGGACCTGCACTTATCATTCTTTGAGAAGATCTGGTATCAAAGCTAACCCCACTACGCCTTGTCGACAACGTATAATTAAAATCAAGTCCTAGCGCCAAATTATCAGCTACAAAATAACCAACTTTTGGCAACAAACTTATGGAAATACCCTTAGATGGAATCGATTCCATAAAACCAAGTTGATCACCTTTATCCCTAGCACTTGAATATCCAATAAAGTTAGAACCAGTTAATGGTGCTCCTAAATCCGATGATGCTCCCAACAATATTTTTCCTTGATCAGTCTGAGCGTTGAGCAATCCAATTTTTACTAATAAAATGATTAAGGTAAATAATTTAATTTTTTCCATGTGTATATAATTTTGCATCAAAACCTATTCTTAATTATTTCAATTTCCACTCCCTACATACTATGGTATTGAATAAGCCAGCACAAATTAAATAATTTAAACAAAAAAGTAGGGAACAGGCCAATTAATAAACTGATACATAATAAAGGTGATGTGTCCTATAACCCGTCCGGCTTGAGAGAATGGGGACAATTTTCCACACAATCTAACCCCAGCCCTTGACCTTCCCCACTTTTCGTCATCAAAAGCTCCCGGTAACCCGGTCTCT
>PXCO01000069.1 GCA_003565295.1 Cyclobacteriaceae bacterium | reverse complement strand
CCAAGGAAAGCATCAACATCCTCTCCGGGTCAAAACCCAAGGAATGACCGCAGTTGTCGCAACGTACATTGTCAAAATAAACGGGATGTCCACAATGGTCGCAGTTGAAAAGTTGCATGATGAGTTAGGCTTGTTTACATCACAAATTTAGAATTATTGTAAAATTTCCATTACAAATTTGCTGTTCCTTTTAACTTATTTATGGGCTCAAAAATTCATGCTGATTGAATGTAGCAGGATCAAAAAAAAGGAATAAAAGTTCAATCCAACATTTTTTCATAGGTCCACTCCTTTTTTGTTTTGTCATAGCGGGTCCTTTCATCAGGAAATTCAACGTATGCTTTATTTAGGAAAAACCGGTCCAAACCTTTAAAATAGATCAGATCTTTCCACAAATAGCTCCCCTTTTCCAGTATCTCCTCTTCGGGCATCATTGGGGTATTTGCAACTTCTTCAAACATCAACAAATTCAAATCCTTGTCTAATTTATACTTTCCAAAAACTCCCCTTTTATGGTCGTGAATATTTCGTGCAGGCCGGATAAGAAAGAAATAGTGAAGACTGTCCTCTGGATCTATATGATAGTTGACGAACTTGAATTTATCGATCTGCGAAACATACAAATTCCGATATTCCAACTTATGCTTTACTTTGGGGTTTACCCCTCTCGGGACTTTATAAATATTGGTTATGATATTGGTCATCAGCGTATCCTGGTCTGGTTTGGAAAAATACCTGTCCACAGCATATGGATCATTTTTCTGACAGGAAAAGCACATCAAAACGACATAAAGGAATAAAAACAACTGTTTCATAGTCATGATTAAAGAAAAGACAAGCTGGTTATCCCAGCTTGTCTATATCTAGCTATTAATTCGAATAAAATCAATCTTTGTATTGGGTATTTCTACTGAAGTTAGCCCATCCCTGGGTCCAATCCTCACCTGTGCCGAATGCACCTGCAAAGGGAACCTCCTCAAATTGTCCAAACCACTGACTTTTAGTAGCGGACTGTACAAAGGGCACGTTATCCCAAGCAGCACCTTCTGCTACCACACTGCCAGCCTCCACGGTAAAGGTGGGAACGCCCAAGTCGAACACAGAGCCGTCAATCCCCAATTCATCCCATGCAGCAAAGTATTGGTTGCCGTAAGCTTCGGTTTTAAACCAAGCCAAAGCGTCGAAAGATTCATTGTTCCATCTGATGGCGTGACCTCTTGGCTCGGAACCAGGGTGATTAGGTCTTGCATTCCCGGCTCCATCCAAGAAAGGAAGGCCATCAGCACTTGGGTCTGGATAGCTTGCGGAATTTAACGCACTTTGATGATCATAAGCTCTGTCGGGATCATACGCTTTGCCAAATCCGTTTCCTCCCCAGTCTCTTACACCTGCAAGAAAAACATTTCTAAGTTGCAACTCGTCATTTTGAGCGAAGGTAATGGTACTGTTGCCATCGATAAAAACACCCATGGGATACCCTGTAATGATGGAATTGTAAATTCTCAACTTGCTGCTTCTTCTCAGTTGAGCTCCATGCTGGAATTCAGCCGAAATGGAAGTTTCTCTTATCTTTTTAGGGCCGATGATCGTTACGTTGGAGAACACCGAGGACGTAAATGGTTCTCTCAATTCGCCGCTACCATTGTTGTCTACTTCGAATCCATTGGAGCCAGATTGATCGGCATCTTTAGCATCCCTAATACCAATGGCAAACTGAATGTTTCCGCTATGTCCTAAATCAACATCGAAATCATCATCCAGACCTCTATAAGCGATCAAATACCTTCCATCCACAGAACCTCCAAACCACTCAAATTGGTCGTCTAACCCAAAGTATGCTTGCACATACTCGATCTGAGTACCTCTCCCCACAGAGCCCATGGTCAACGTATTGACTTCTTCGTTTGGATTGATAGGAATACCAGCCCATTCGATTCTCACATATTTCATGATTCCGGAATCATCATCGTCATCCGTTCCTCCATGCCATGCACCATATCCGCCTTCAAGCTGCACATCAGCGCCTTCGTTGTTCCTAGCACGGCCACATAGCACTACTCCACCCCAGTCACCAGGAGTTCTCTCTCCAGGAGCTCTTGTGGAAGTAAAGACGATTGGATCTTTTTCGCTACCCTCTGCAATCAACTTTCCCCCTCTTTGAATAACCAAGGTTCCTTTTGAGGCTTGGTCTCCAAATATTACTGTACCAGGTTCGATGGTTAATACTCCTTCTGTTCTCCAATCGTCATTTTGAGGGGACTGTCCAGGAGCTGGAATGGGTCCCACTCTCACGAATCCTATTAAATAATATTCTTTGTCTGGTGTCAAGGTTATATTTCTCTCCTCCAGGTAGGTTCCTTCAAGTCCTGCTACGGATACGCCCTTAATGTGTTCATCATATCCTGGAAGTTGGTCAGTACCACCAACTTGAACCCTTAATTTTGGAGGGGCATCAGCTACTGAAACCCTGAAAGGTTCAGAGGTAACCGCCCTGTCCAATTGGTCTGTAACGACAAAGGTAAAATTAACAACAGTACCTGCAGACAATTCTTCGATCGTGTAATTCAGGTCGTAAGAGGTAGATGTTCCTGAAATCGTTTGATCGGGAAATGCCGCATCCGGTGCACCATTTTTCAGGATTCTTAAGCTCCGTGCTCCCTCTGGCGCACTTACATTTACTCTTGTAGACACTTCGGCACCAACGACTCCTGAAGCCGATGAAGGTTCAAGTGAAACAGTGGGTGGGGGACCTACGGGTTGGTCGTCTTCACTGCAGGACACCAAGGCGATGGCCAAAACCAATACGGCCGAGGCTGAAAACAATTTGAATAATCTATTCAAATTAAGTGGCACTTTGTTTTTTTTCATTTTT
>PXCO01000115.1 GCA_003565295.1 Cyclobacteriaceae bacterium | reverse complement strand
GGACGGTCGTTTACATATTGCCCAAGTGCAAACCCCTTTCCGGCGAGGTTTCTTGCCCCTCTTACCATATCGATGGGGTCTATGTCCAGGAGCAGCGCAACGGTGGTTTTGGCCTCTGAACTGTCTGGGTAAAAGATATGGGCTTTTCCAATGGATAGGTTTACGGATTGGAACTTGTCCGGGTGCTTATGGAGCAGGAACCCAAGGTCGGTGGCGGGCTGGTGGGTGGTGGATATGGTCAATAGCATCTAAAGGCTTTTTTGCGGGCTGGTTATTTGGGAAGGGTTTTACATCAATTTAGGTTAAGTTGATTTTATTAAATATACATCTTGCTTTCATTAATCCCAATAATTGCCCTCAAAACCATTATTGAGCCAAAACTTCCATCATCACAAAAGTTAAGGTTTTTGACCTTTCAATATCAATTGTGTTTTTTGGAAAAGTAAATAGGCAAAGCATAGCCTCATCACTCCCAAGTTGGTTACTTACTGAAAAACATTCAATTTAGACACTGTGGGAAAGCCATACAATACCAAAGATTTGGTATTTTGACTGGAAAGGAGCTGGGAAATTACGGATTGGAAAATATGTGAAGGATTAGGAAAGAAATATTGAGACTGTAAGCTCAACTCTGTCTAATGACTTGGAATTTTAAACAAAGTTACTAGACTAGAGCATCATGGAACAGCAGAAAGAAAAAGCATTTAAGGAAAAGGTATTAAAGCAGTTTTTATCCGGCGAACCCCTTTTTGGAAAGGACGGGGCATTTTCCCCGATCCTGAAGGAGTTCCTTGAGGAGGCACTTGAAGGGGAGATGGAGGCACATCTTTCCGATGAGGAGAAGGGTGCTGCCTCGGGCAACAAGCGTAACGGCAAGGGCCATAAGACGGTCAAGAGCAGCCATGGGGAAGTGACCATCTCCACCCCCCAGGACCGTAACAGCAGTTTTGAACCAAAAATAGTTGAAAAACGGCAGCGGATCCTGGCAGACAACCTGGAAAAGCAGATCATTGCCATGTACGGCATGGGCAACAGCCTAAGGGACATATCAGAGCACATAAGGGAGATGTACGATACGGATATATCCACACAGGTAATCAGTGAGATTACCGACAGGGTGGCACCCAAGGTCAGGGAATGGCAGGAACGCCCCTTAGAGCCTGTCTATTGTATTGTATGGCTTGACGCCATGCACTTCAAGGTCAGGGAAGAGGGAAAGGTGAGGCACAAGGCCCTGTACAATATCCTGGGCCTGAACAGGGAAGGCAAAAAGGAAGTCCTGGGGATGTATATCTCCGAGAGCGAGGGGGCCAACTTCTGGCTCCAGGTACTGACCCACCTTCAGCAGAGGGGGGTGGAGGACATCCTGATCGCCTGCACGGACAACCTGAAGGGGCTGGGTGAGGCCATTCATTCGGTGTTTCCAAAAACGGACCTCCAGCTGTGTGTCATCCACCAGATCAGGAACAGCATCAAGTACGTTTCCAGCAAGGATTCCAAGGAATTCATGAGGGACCTCAAACTGGTGTACAGGGCTGAAACAAAGGCCCTGGCAGAATCCGCCCTGCTGGACCTGGAGGAAAAATGGGGGAAGAAATACCCGGTGGTCCTCCGCTCCTGGAACGACAACTGGGAGAGGCTGAGCACCTACTTTGACTACACCGCGCCCATAAGAAAGATAATCTACACCACCAACACGGTGGAGGGTTTCCACCGCCAGGTAAGGAAGGCCACAAAAAACAAAGGGGCCTTCACCAGCGATATGGCACTGCTGAAGCTGGTTTACCTGACCACCAAGCGGATTGAGAAGAAATGGACTTCACCGGTGCAGAACTGGGGCTTGACTGTCCAGCAATTAGCCATTAGATTTGAGGGCAGGTTGGAACTGGACCTGAGGACAGAGACCTAAAAAATTAGTGAATCTTTCCCTCCCGGGGGCTAGCCCCCGGGAGGGAAGGCAGACAGAGTTCAGCTAACACTCCCGGAACGGTTGCCTCAACGTTTTTCCAATCATCTGAGTGAATATGTTTATAGTTCCCTATCTTTTGAATCAACTCTAAAGGGACTCTTTTTGAATCAAATATATTTTTTATTAAATCAATATTTTCTTTTTTTTCAAGATCGATGCTGAC
The DNA here is from genome assembly GCA_003565295.1 of Cyclobacteriaceae bacterium. GTDB lineage: Bacteria > Bacteroidota > Bacteroidia > Cytophagales > Cyclobacteriaceae > Pleomorphovibrio. Next base: position 743 of record PXCO01000115.1, on the reverse strand, counting down.
TTGATCCATTATTAAGTAAATGTCATAGAAATCCCTTGCCCTAGCCCTAGGCTTCATTGAAGGAATGACCTGCTTGTATTCAGGCATCTGCTGACAAATAGCTCTTACCTTTTCAAAAACTATCATTTCAGGGGGGTAAATGTAAATTGTATAGCCTTCATATTCAGTTTCTTTTTTCTCTACATATTCGAATTTGCTAAAGTCTAATTTAAAGTTTGTAGAACCTCCAGTTTTTATTCCTTCTCTACGAAGTTTTTCAATGTTGTCAGGATCTTTTTCAAAATCTGCCTGAGATACAAGTTTGAATTTAGCCGAATACCCGCCCCAAAAATCCTTTGTCTCTTCCCTTTCTTTCCTAGGAGTAGGTTTAAATTTAAAGTCAAATACTTTATAGCCATTTTCTGCAAAAGTTTGGTTTAAAGTAGCTTCTATGCGGGAGGTTATGGTTTTTAAGTCTTCTTGAAAATCCCCATTATCTAGAGAATAGTCAATGTCATAAGAAGTCCTAAAAAGCCTTTTCTCCTTATCTCTAAAGTTCACGTCAATTGCGTTTCCACCTTTTAAGACTAAGGAGGTAACTAGCCCATCATCAGAGGCTAATGCAATTATAGTTAGCTTTTTTATTTCTTCAATTTGGTCAATTTCCATCGTGAATCGGTGGTTACATAATATGGAATTACACCATTCTCTTATTTTTGCTGAAAAGGTGGCTCATCATCTTGCCAAAGATGATCTTTCTGTTT
>PXCO01000218.1 GCA_003565295.1 Cyclobacteriaceae bacterium | reverse complement strand
CAAGGCCCACAACCAACCCTGGGAACAAGACAGTGAATGTGAAGATGTAAATGCCCTGTTTTTTGATATGGATGGAGATGGTGACCTGGATCTTTATGTGGTGAGTGGCAGTAACGAATTTGAAAAGGGTTCCCCCTGGCTGCAAGACCGGATTTATAAGAATGATGGAAAAGGTAATTTTTCCAAAACGGAAGGGGTATTACCTGATTTTCCTGGTAATACCAGCATCGTCACTGCGGGTGACTTTGACGGGGATGGGGATCTGGACCTTTTTGTAGGCGGTGGAGTAGTCCCAGGAAGGTATCCTGCTTCCGAAAGGAGTTTTCTGTTGTTGAATGAAGCAGGAAAATTTAAAGATGTGACAGAAAAAATGGCGCCTGAACTCATTAATCCCGGTATTGTAAGTGACGCCATATGGACAGATTACAATCAGGATGGAAACCTCGGTCTGCTGATAGTGGGAGAGTGGATGCCCATTCGTTTTTTTACTTTCCAGAATGGGAGCATCCAGCCAGATACAGGCGTTAACGTCCATGTAGAAGGAGAAATGTTTTCTGATTTGTCCCTTACATCAGGTTGGTGGAATTGTATCACACCCGTATTGGACGAAAAGCAATCGATCATGGGGTATATGCTCGGAAATATGGGTTTAAACTACCGATTTCGGCCTACTAAGAAATATCCCTTGGAAATTTTTGCCGGAGATTTTGAGGGGTTAGGCACACAAAACCTCATTTTGGGGTATTATTATAAGGGAAGTCTGTATCCAACTCACGGAAGAGAGGATATATCAAATGCCATGCCCGCAATAAATCGGAATTTCGTAAATTATGCCTCCTATGCTAAGGCTAAAGTGGACGATATCCTCAGCGTTTTTCCAAATCCGCCTTCCCATCATTTTAAAGCACATATGTTTGAACATGTGTTTTTGCAAGTTGCTGAAGACGGAACTTTTTCCATGGTACCATTACCTATGGATGCACAAAGATCGTCGGTAAAGGATATTTTGGCTAGGGACTTTGACGGGGACGGTAAACAAGAAGTTGTGCTTGTCGGAAACTTTTATGGGATTGAAACTAAAACACCCAGGGATGATGCCGGCATAGGTTCTGTTTTGAAATTTGAAGAAAATGGGGAATGGAAAGCTATTCCAATGCATGAAAGTGGTTTTTTAGCTCCAAATGAGGCAAGAAAAGTGACCTATTTCGAAACTAAGAACAGCAGGTATATAATCATAGGCAATAACAATGAAAACATTCAACTATTTAGTATTGATTCAGCTCAATAATTCAATTTGGGGCACAGTCATCCTTTGGACTTTTGCCTTCAACCTTTGTAGTTTAAATGCATATGGCCAGAAGATCTTTAACGTAAAGGATTATGGTGCCACCGGGAAAAACAAAAAAGAAGTTGTCACCAGTCCTATTCAGGCAACTATAGATGAATGCCACTCAGCAGGTGGGGGAACGGTTTATTTTCCCCCTGGGGAATATCTTTCCGGTACCCTAGTCCTCAAGAGTAATGTGAACTTCCATTTAGACCATGGAGCGGTTCTATATGCCAGCCAGGATGAAGAGGATTATCAAGTGCCTTTCGACATCTATAAGCATAACAATCCAAACCAACCTGTCCTCTTATATGCAGAAGATGCAAAGAATATTTCCATTACAGGAAATGGCACCATACATGGCCAAGCCAGGAGGGTTTATGAGGATCTAAGGGATGTGGATGGCTTTATAGAAAAAGAAACTGAAAATGCCAGACAATCCGGAGTGGAAATGAAAAAGTATTACAAAATCCCTCCCTTTGTTTCCTTGATCTATTTGGTTTCCTGTGAGCATGTTGAGATATCGGACATACGTGTGATTGAATCGGTGGATTGGTCGGTACATGTCCAATGGAGTGAAAATGTAACTATTCGCAACTGCTATATTTATACCAGTTTGGAGGCTGGGGTAAATGCCGACGGGCTTGATATAGACGGGTGTAAAAATGTGACTATTTCGGATTGCATTATTGAAACTGGTGACGACGCCATCGTGCTGAAGTCCACACTTACTAAGAATAGGTCTGAGGATTGCGAAAATATCACCGTGACCAATTCCGTATTGACCTCTACTTCTGCTGCTCTTAAGATCGGTACGGAAACCTATGGGGATTTCAGGAATATTGTTTTTTCAAATTGTGTGGTAAAAGACAGCAATAGGGGTTTCAGCATAGTGGTTAGGGATGGAGGAACCGTTCAGGACGTTTTGGTGTCCAATATTACCATGGAATTAAACAGAAAAGCCTTTTATTATTGGGGAGATGCAGATCCCATCTGGTTGGTAATCAAGAAGAGAAGTGAAAACTCAAAAGTGGGGGAGATAAAAAATATCTCCTTTGACCACATTATAGCACACGGACAAGGCACGAGCAAGTTAGAAGGTTATCAAGGAAGCAAGCTTAAAAACATTACTTTGAATAACGTTCAGTTGTTTATGCATCCCGAAGCTACTAAAGATAAAAGGGCCAACCATGCCCTAATAGCGAGTAAGGTGGAAAGTTTACATGTAGATGGTTTACGGATCTACTGGGATGAAGAGCAGGTTGAGCCCTCTTGGGGAAGCGCCATGATGCTGGAAAACGTCGATTACCTAACTTTGGACAATTTCTACGGGCGACAAGGGATCAAAGAAAGCACATCTCCAGTGATCATTTTGGATAATGTAGGGAAAGGAATAGTGAGAAATGTAGAACCTGAAGCTCAGACCGGAACGTTGATCCTAGTGAAAAACAGTAAGAAGGAAGATTTTAGATTCATTGATTTGGATAGTTTTGGCCAGGCCACAGAAAAGGTTGCTATGGAATAAGAAAATTATATGTATTGGAAATCCT
>PXCO01000177.1 GCA_003565295.1 Cyclobacteriaceae bacterium | reverse complement strand
GGGAATCGATTTGCTGTAAATTGTGTATAGCTTCGAGCTTTTGTGCAACGGTACTTTCCATGTACTAAAGGTAACTTACGGGATTTGTGATCACTTTCGACAAATAGAGTGCAATATTAGGAAATTTTTTCGACAAAATTTCCATTAATAATTCTTTTGTGTGAAATTCACTTTCGTAATGCCCAATATCTACCAAAACAAGCTGCCCGTCGGCATCAAAAAACTCATGGTATTTCACGTCGGAGGTGATGAATACATCCGCCCCCTTGGCCTTGGCGGTATCCAAAAGAAAAAAACCGGCACCCCCACAAATTGCCACTTTTTGTATGGTGCTGTTTGCCAACCTTGTGTATTTCAGCATATTTAGGTTCATTCTTTCCTTGAGGTACTCCAGAAACTCCATGGCATCCATGGGCTCGGGAAGGAGACCTATCATCCCCGCCCCAACCTCTTGGTTTTCATTGTCTATTTTATGCAAATAGTATGCGACCTCCTCGTAAGGATGGGCATGTTTCAGGGCAGCGATGACCTTGTTCTTTAGATGTGCGGGAAACATGATTTCAATACGGTTCTCCTCCACCTCCTCCGCAACGCCTTTTTTCCCTAGCGTAGGGTTCGCCGTCTCAGATGGTTCAAAAGTGCCCGTACCTTTGGTCCTGAAACTGCAACCACTGTATTCTCCAATTTTACCTGCACCTGCCCTGTATAAGGCATTGAGCACGGACTGGGTATCTGCCAGAGGCACAAAGCTCACCATTTTCATTAATGTTTGAACCTTAGGTGCCAATATGGAAGTTTGCTTCAGGCCTAGTTTTTCGGCAAATTTGGCATTGACCCCGGTAAACACATTATCCAAGTTGGTGTGGATTGCGTAAATTGCTACGCCAGCCCTTATGGCTTTTATCACCGTTCTTTCCACGTAGTTTTTCCCTGTAAAACTCTTGAGCCCACGAAAAACTATCGGGTGATGTGCCACTATTACATTGCAGTTTCTTCCCACAGCTTCCTCCACCACCTCCTCTGTGGCATCCAGGCTACACAGTACTGCGCTCACCTCCATAGAAGGGTCTCCCACAATTAGCCGGGCATTGTCATAGCTTTCTTGCAAAGCGGGCGGTGCCACTGTTTCCAGATGAGCGATCAGCTCCCTTAATAAATAAGCCATATATTTGCGGTTGGTTAATATTCAAATGTAGCAAATTTATAAGGAATGCGCCCCTATGATCCTTTATTGATCCCTTTTTCATGGATGTTTAAGGCAGCCACCACCTTGCGCAATCACCTTTTCGATATAGGAATGAAAAAAAGCACCTCCTTTGAGGTGCCACTGATCGTGATCGGTAATTTAGCCGTGGGCGGTACGGGCAAAACGCCTATGGTGGAATGGCTGATATCCCATTTAATCAACTCCTATAGCCTTGCCATGCTGAGCAGGGGCTACAAAAGAAAAACGCATGGCTTTTTGCTTGCCGATGAACATTCCCGGGTAGATCATATTGGGGATGAACCCTATCAGGTATACCAAAAATTCCACCCCAAATTAAAGATAGCAGTGGGTGAAGAAAGAGCCCTGGCCATACCCATGATCCTTGCCGTATATCCAGAAACCGAGGCCATACTCCTAGACGACGCCTACCAACACCGGTATGTGAGAGGCGATTTAAACATACTGCTTACCACCTATTCCACGCCATTTTTCAGGGATCATTTACTGCCTTTGGGAAGGCTAAGGGAAGGAAGGGGGGGAGCCAAAAGAGCGGATATGGTCATTGTCACTAAATGTCCTCCCACAATGACAGCAATTGAAAAACAAGATTACCGTGACCGCATCCGAAACTACACTTTAATAGACACCCCCATTTTTTTTGCAGGGGTAGAGGAGGAAACTCCCCAGGCACTGTTTGAAAAGGCTCCAAATCCGATGAAGAAAAGTAATGTGATTGTACTCAGCGGCATTGCCAACAATGATCACCTCATAAATTCCGTTGCTAAAGAGCACAGGGTACTGGACAGTATTTCCTTTCCCGATCATTACCGATACCGAATGGAGGACATGGCAGGCATAAAGGAGAAATTCAAGGAATATTCAGATATGGATCCCGTTATTTTCACCACTGAAAAAGATGCGGTGAAATTAAAGCAAAAGGAATTCCTTCCTTATTTAAAAGAAATTCCGATTTTTGCCCTACCCATACGCATGAGTTTTAATAAGGAAGATGCTTCAGCAATTTTGTCACTGGTTCGGCAGTCAATACAGAGAAAAAAATTACAAAGGTGAGGTTTAAGGGAGGTTTACTCTTTTTTGTATACTTGATGCTGGGCACCTTTTCGGCATTTGCCCAGTTTCCGCAAGGCCCTCCGGGCCAGCAACAACCTATGCAACCGGGCCAACCACAAGAGCAACAAGAGCAGGATCCCGACGCCCCAAGGAGAGGTTTGCTTGACGATTCCACCAAAATGGTGTACGGCCCCAAAACCTCACTTTTCTATTATGAAAAGTTCATGCGGTACAATAAGTTTGAGGAGATAGAGATAGACACCTCACTTACGGGCTTCCATAATTACGAACCCGTGGCCGACACCTGGTATCGATACCAGGACCTTGGCAATATGGGTTCAGCCGCAAAGCCCGTTTTTTACGAACCTCGCAGACAGATCGGGAGGACATCCGGGTTTCATGTATATGACTTATATTACAATTCCCCGGACAGCATGAAATACTATGATACCAAATCTCCCTATACCCAATTAGAGTCATTTTTTGGAGGGGGAAATAGGAACAAGTTGGACATTGCATTTGCCAGAAATATCACCCCGAATTGGAATGTAGGTTTTAACTATGGCACACTTAGGGTGAGAAAAACGCTGAATCCCACCAGGCGGGACGACAATATGGTGGTTAACGACTCCTACAGTCTTCATACCAATTACACCTCAGTAAACGAAAAATATTTCCTGATGGCTAATTTTTCCAGAATGCGGCACGTGGTAAACGAGCAAGGGGGCATCATCCCTCCTGAAATAGACACCACCTCAGTGTATTTCACTTATGAGGATTCTAAGGTTTGGTTAAGGAATTCCCGGGCCACGGACCTCAGGCAGGATTATCATCTCTACCACCAGTACGAAATACTAAAAGGATGGCAGGCCTACCATGTGTTTGACAAGAAAAAGCAAGAGGTACGTTTTTTCTCCAACCTCAACAGTTCCGATACTTTGTTCTTCAATGACAATAGGTTCATTTCCTCAGACACCACATTGCTTCACCATAATCCTGACAGTACCAATAATCACCATCATTTTTCTGAATGGAGAAATGAGTTCGGTTTTAAGGGGGACTTTGGCCCAGTGTATTATAATGCCTTCGTAAAGTTACGTTTTGGCAGAATGGCAAGCGTTTTTTTTGATGAAAACAATTCCTTCACCGAACTATATGTGGGGGGAGCTTTAAGAGGAGACCTGAGTGACAAATGGTCCTTTGAGGCGGAGGGCGAATATTTGATACCGGATGGTTACCGGTTACATGGGCTATTTAAGTCCCCCTTCCTGGACCTAAGCTACACCAAATCCCTTTACAGGCCCACCTTGATGCAAGAACGATACAGGGGGAATTTCTATCAATGGGACAACAGTTTTTCTAGCACTGGGGTGGATCAGGCCAAAGGTGTGATCAAAGTGGATGTAAAGAACTGGGAATTCCGCCCTAACCTCACGATCAACAGAGTTAACAATTATATCTATTTCAATGAGGAGATGATGCCTGAGCAAGCCACTGGGGAGGCATTTATGGTGATGCCTGGCGTAAACGCCCACTTCGTATTTGCGGGCAAGTGGCATTGGCAAAGCGAGGCCGTTTATACCGCCATCACCGGAGGTGCTGCAGACAGTTTCCGTATACCTAATCTATTTGTCAACACCCGTGTTTTTTTCGACGGCCCCCTATTTGATGAAAACATCTATGTTCAGTTGGGCTTGGAAGGCAGGCACAGAAGTGATAATTTTGCCGAGGCCTACATGCCTGCTATTCAACAGTTTCATTTACAGAACACCTTCAATGTGTTTGCCTATTCCGTAGTGGATGCCTTCTTGAATTTCAGGATAGGCAGGACCAGGGTTTTATTCAGGTACAACCATCTAAATGAAGGCATGATGAGCCAGCAAGGCTACTTCGTCACCCCGGGCTATACCGGGCTGAAAGGGATGCTGGACTTGGGGATCAGTTGGTCTTTTTTCGATTAAACCAAATAAGAATGAGTTGGCAAGAGAAAACACGCGAAAAAATGCTCAGGCTGGAGCTGCCCACGGATCCAAGGTGGGTGGACGTGGCCAAGAAAAGCATAGAGGAAATCCTGGTGGACCATGCCTATTGCGAGCAGAAGGCCGCTTCTTCCTGTATTTCGTTGATCGTGAAATTCCCGGATTTAGAAAAACTGGTGGAAGTCCTCAGCCCTGTGGTGGCCGAGGAATGGGAGCATTTTCAGCGGGTATTGGCCCAATTGAAGAAAAGAGGGTTACCCTTGGGGAAGCCCAGGAAAGATGCCTATGTAGCTGAACTGATGCAGTTTGTAAAAAAAGGCGGCAGCAGGATGGAACACCTTACAGAGCACCTGCTCATGAATGCTTTGATAGAAGCCAGGAGCTGTGAGCGTTTCAAGTTGCTATGGAAAAACCTGGAAGATGAGGAACTTAAGGAATTCTATTATGAATTGATGGTCTCTGAAGCCGGCCATTATGTGAATTTCATAGATTTGGCAAAAACATATTACCCTGAAGAAAAGGTGGAGAAAAGGTGGAAGGAGTGGTTAACCTACGAGCGGGAGATAATTGGGAACCTGGAAATCAGAGGTGACCGCATGCATTAGGCAATAACAATTGCAATCGCTGAGATCTGCGGGATTTTTTGTAGTATTACCCCTAACATTTAGGTAGCCATGAATCTGTTAGAAAATATACGCGAAGCTTTCCGGTCCATTCAGTCTAACCTACTAAGGACTATTCTGACCGGACTTATCATTGCCATAGGGATCACCTCTCTGGTAGGGATGCTGACCGCCATTGACGCCATGAAAGCTCAAATAGAAGAAAGCTTGTCCGGCTTTGGTGCCAATAATTTTAATATCAGGAACAAATACTCCAGCGGGGGCAGGGCAAGTACCTCCGGACTGGCACCAAAGACTTTTCCGCCTATTCGCTATAGGGAGGCTTTGCAATTTAAACAAAACTACACTGAAAGGGGACGCTCCACCATCACCACTAATATCTCCGGAAGTGCTGAAGTCAAGAGGCAATCAAAGAAAACCAATCCCAACACCTCCATCATAGGAGGTGATGAAAACTACTTCCTCATTAACGGAATCAGCATTGAACAGGGGAGGAACTTTAGTTCGGTGGAAATTCAATATGGAAGCAATGTATGTATACTAGGCACCGAAATCGTAAAATCCCTATATGGTGATAGGGAAGACCCCATAAATACCCATGTGAACTTTTATGGAAGAAGGTATTTAGTGGTAGGGGTAATGGAAAAACAAGGGGGAGTGGGAGGAGATACCGGCAGAGACCGAACCTTAATTATCCCTTTGCTAAATGCCAAGGGTTTGGACAGAGGGGGAAGCCTGAGATATACCATCACGGTAAATGCCAACGATCCATTGAAAATGGAATATGAAATGGGACAAGCCACCGGGATCATGAGAGGCATAAGAGGTGACAGGGTAGGTTCGGAAGATTCCTTTGAACTGGTAAAGTCCAGAACCATCGGAGAAAGGTTGGAGGAAATTGCCGTATTTCTGAGGATGGGGGGCTTTGGTTTAGGTTTTGTCACCCTACTGGGCGCTGCAATCGGTCTCATGAACATAATGCTGGTGTCGGTAACAGAAAGGACCAAAGAAATTGGGATCAGAAAAGCATTAGGAGCCACTCCCCTCCGGATAAGGCAGCAGTTTTTGATAGAAGCTATTGTTATCTGCGTATTGGGGGGTATCTTAGGGGTGCTTTTGGGAATCGGCATTGGAAATTTGGTAGGTAATACCGTTGGGCCGGGTGGGTTCCTGGTGCCCTGGATTTGGATGGTGCTGGCTTTTGTAATCTGTATTTTGGTGGGGCTTTTCTCCGGATATATCCCTGCCTACAAGGCCAGTAAACTAGACCCAATCGATTCCCTTCGATATGAATAGGATAAAAAATGAATGACCATACATATGATGCGATAGTAGTAGGTTCCGGTATTAGCGGAGGTTGGGCCGCAAAGGAACTTTGTGAAAGAGGATTAAAGACACTGGTTCTTGAAAGAGGAAGGGATGTAAAGCATAAGGAAGATTACCCTACCATGCACACCCCCCCTTGGGAATTCCCCCTACGTGGGAATTTGCCCCTGGAAGTGAAGAGGGAAAACCCTATAGTTTCTAGGTGCTATGCCTTTAAAGACGATGCAGATCATTTTTTCGTCAAAGATAAGGAACACCCCTATGTACAAGAGCAGCCTTTCGATTGGATAAGGGGTTATCAGGTGGGGGGGAAATCCCTGCTTTGGGCAAGGCAGGTGCAGCGATGGAGTAAATATGATTTTGAGGGACCGGCCAGGGACGGATTTGCGGTGGACTGGCCAATCAGGTACGAAGATATTGCGCCATGGTACAGCCATGTGGAAAGGTTTATAGGGGTAAGCGGCAACAAGGACGGATTGGCTACTTTGCCGGATGGAGACTTTCTCCCTCCCTGGGAAATGAATAAAGTGGAAAGGGAGATTCAGCAAAAGATCATGGCCAGCTACACTGATCGGAATGTGATCATTGGCCGATGTGCCCACCTCACCCAAGCTGCCGAACATCATACGAAGCTGGGAAGAGGGCAGTGTATGGCCAGGAGCCTTTGCCAGCGGGGGTGCCCCTTTGGGGCATATTTCAGCTCCAACTCCTCTACCCTTCCCGCTGCTGCCGCAACCGGAAACCTAAAAGTTCGCCCCTTCTCAGTGGTGCACTCCCTGATTTACGACGATCAGAAGGAAAAGGTGACCGGCGTGAACGTGATTGACACTGAGACTTTGGAAAGCACATCCTATTTTGCCAAGGTCATCTTTGTGAACGCATCAGCCCTGAACACCAATCTTATATTGCTGAACTCTACCTCCGGCAGATTCCCGGAAGGTCTCGGAAATGACAATGACCTACTCGGGAGATTTATCGCTTTCCATAATTATAGGGGAAATATATCGGCTTCTATGGACAAGCATCTGGACTCCTATTATTACGGCAGAAGACCTACCTCCATCATGATGCCTAATTTCCGGAATGTAAAAAAGCAGGAGATGGATTTCTTAAGGGGCTACATGACCTTTTATTCAGCCGGGCGCAAAGGTTGGGGAAGCGCACGGGATGCTGATTTTGGGCCTGATTATAAGGAGAAAAATGCAGAGTTAGGAAATTGGAACGTATTTATGATGATGCAGGGGGAAACCATTCCCAAGTCAGAAAGCAGGGTGAGTCTGGATCCTGCTAAAAAGGACAAATGGGACATGCCACTGCTGAAGGTAAATGTAGGTTATGATGACAACGATGAAAAGTCCCTGAAAGATTTCCTGGAACAAGGAGCCGAAATGCTGGAAAAAGCAGGTTGCCAAAACATTAGGGGATGGGACACCAAACAGGCACCCGGGCTGGACATCCACGAAATGGGCGGTGTAAGAATGGGGAGGGACCCCAAAACATCGCTGCTAAACGGATATAATCAAATGCATTCCTGCCCGAACGTATTTGTGACAGATGGGGCATGCATGACTTCCACCGGCACCCAAAATCCCTCCTTAACCTATATGGCTTTGACTGCCAGGGCTGTTGATTATGCTTTCCAGGCACTCAAAAGAGGCGATATTGGATAAACAACTTTTGACACATTTATGGGGCAAGTCCACGCCAGGAACAAAGATCAGCATAATCCATGCTGGCTATTAAACCAGTAAGCCTGCTCCTTGCCAATATTTCCTGCGGAATGATCACATCATATTATAAGCGTTGATTTAAATGAAGTTTTTCAGCATCCCCTCTCAATTTTTCTTTCGAATTCTTCCCGGAATTTATTTTCACTAGTTATTTTAAAAAAATTATTAATGAAAAAAAACAATCCATATTTTTATATTTGTTCATGCCTGATTTGCCTAAATCAACCATCGTAGCAATTAAATTTTGAAAATTTATTTTCACATAGCAATGTGAGCCAGTGAAAGAAATAAAAACCATAGCCTCAATATTTGACAGCCTTCCTTTCCCTGGACTATTGTTGAAATACGACAAAACCATTGACCAATTGTCCATACATGAGGCCAATCAGGCCTTTTTACGTTTTTTCAACTATCAAAAAGTTTCCATTCTGGGAAAATCATTAGAGGAGATCACTCATCCAGAAGATTGGCTCATCGAAAAGCCTGTAGTGGAGCAATTCCTCCTCCAAGAAAAGCAGCAATATAAATTTGAAAAAAGAGTAGCAGATGCCAATGGTGATTTTGTTTGGATGCGGGTGTCCAGCATCAAGGAATCTGAGGCCCAAAAGGAGGGCATATTCATCCGGCTTTTTTTTCAAAATATCGATGATGGTAAATTTTTCACCCTTCTAGAAGGGTTAGAAAAGTCTGTTCTGGAGCAGAATGCCCAAAACCCAATTGGCCTAGGCGAAATCCTAAACACCTATTTAGGTGGTATGGAGAATTTACACTTTGGAATGAAATGTTCCCTGTTGAAACTGGAAAAACACGAAGAACCGAAGTGGTTTTTCCATGGTTTACCACAAACCTTCAAAATGGCCTTGGAAAAATTCACGCAAAATGACATGCATGAAGTTTTTGGAGCAAATATCATTCAGGGTAAGGAGGTCTCGGCGATATGCGATAAAAGTAATGCTTATGGAGGGAAATTAAAGGATGCTGCAGTTGAAAATGGGTTTCAGGCCTTCTGGGCAAGGCCAATCCTGGACATTGATAAAAAGGTTTTGGGTTTCCTATGCGCATTTTTCAGCCGTCCTAAAACCCCTAATACCAATGAGCAAAAAACCTTAGACAGGGCGGTTCACCTACTTCAAGTGATCTTGGAGAACAGGAGGTATGTGAAAGAGCTGGCAGAAAGCAAACAACGATTTGATTATGTGAACAAAGCCTCCCTCAATGTAATATGGGATGCGGATTTGCGAGCCGAGACAGTGACATGGGGAGAGGGCTTCCATACCGTATTTGGATTTCCCAAAACAGACCGTCCCTTACCCGCAAGTTCCTGGTCAGATTATATACATCCTGATGATAAACAAACGGTAACCCGGCAGATCAACGATGTCATACGGTCTGATAAGGAGATTTGGTCACAGGAATACCGATTTAGAGTGGCCTCCGGAAAATATATTCAAGTGCTGGACAGAGGGGCCATCATCAGAGACAAAGAGGGCTTGGCCATACGTATGATTGGTGCCATGCAGGATATTTCTGAGAAAAAAAATGCAGAAGAAAGGCTATTGGAAGAAAAACAATTACTGCACACCATAATCGATAATATTCCAGATCTCATCTATGTAAAAGATGTTAACTCTAAACACCTCATCAACAACAAGGCAAATCAAGAATTTTTGGGAATACCTAATGACCTCAGCAGCGTTGAAAAAGGGATTATTGATTTGATAGGAGAGCAAAAGGCCAAGGAAATACTTAATGATGATTTGATAGTCCTTAAAAGTGGCAAAGCTATTTATAACAAGGAAGAAAAAGTAAATGACCAGGCAGGTAGAGAGACCTGGCTGCTTACTACGAAAGTTCCTTTGATAGGTAAAAATAATATACCGATGGGATTGGTAGGGGTGAGTAGGGACATCACCGAGAAAAAAAACGAGGAGATCATCAATGAATTCCTCTCTGATATTAACAGGCTTTTCAGTGAATGTCAATCCTTCACCAGCTACCTTGAAAAAGTAAACAAAAAATTATTGAGGTTTACTGGAGCGGTACTCACCGAAATTTGGTTGGTTTCCCCAAATAAATCTGGACTAAGCCTTAGAGCTGCTGCCTGCCGGGACAAAAAAACAGAGAATTTTTATAAAGGAATCCCAAAAATAGAAACCCACTTGAAGGGCCAGGGTATACCTGGGACGGTTTGGGTCAAAAAATGCCCCGCAACATGGGATGAGGTGAAAGGAGATGAATCCCTACTCAAGCAACAGGCGAATAAGGCGGAAATAGCACTCATGGAAGGAGTTCCTTTGATGTCCCAAGAGGAATTTGTGGGGGTAATAGTAGTGGGCTGGAGGCAGTATGTGTCCTACGATACCCAGCAAAGATTTCTGTACCAGGAGCTGGGGAAAAAACTGGGGCCCTTGATCCAAAGAATTCAAGTTGAAGAGGAATTAAAAGAAATTTTCAACACTGCCCCAGATATTATCGGTTTGGCAGGGCTGGACGGCTTCTTCAAAAAAGTAAATCAGGCGGCCACTGAATTATTAGGATACAGTGAAGAGGAACTGCTTTCCATCCCGTATACCCAATTTATCCATCCCTTGGATATTTCTCCTACGGAAAAATTTTTGAAGGCAAATTTAACGAATGATGCCAAGCTCTATTTTGAAAACCGGTTCATATCAAAAAGAGGAAAAACCATATGGCTGGGCTGGACGCTGAAAATAGACCCACAACAGCAGCTTTTGTTTTTGGTAGGTAAGGACATTACCGAAAAGACGGAAATAGAGCAGCTTCTGAAAAAAACCTCAAAACTGGCCAAAATAGGTAGCTGGGAGGTTGATTTTTCTGATCAATCGATTTATTGGTCTCCTATGACACGGGAAATTCATGAAGAGCAACCTGATTTTCAACCCTATCTTGAAAGCAGTTTAACCTTCTATAAACCCGAACATAGGGCTTTCGTGGCAGAAGCAGTAGAAAAAGCTAGAAATGAAGGCACACCATTTGATTTTGAACTCCCCATTATTACCAAAAAAGGAAGAGAAAAATGGGTAAGGGCAATCGGAGAAAGCGATTTTTATGAAGGTAAATGCACGAGACTGTATGGAAGTTTCCAGGATGTAGACGATAAAAAGAGAGCAGAAATAGCACTTATTGAGGTCCTTCAAGAGAAGGAAAACATCCTGGAGAGCATCAGTGATGGTTTTTTTGCATTGGACAGATCATATAAAGTTACCTATTGGAATAAAACCGCGGAAAAAATCCTACAAATCCCCAAGGAGGAGGTACTCGGCAAAGTGATTTGGGAACCATATGGCGACGCAGTGGGCGGTAATTTTTTTGCCTTTTATGAAAAAGCCTTAAAAACGAACCTTGCCCAACATTTCGAGGCCTACTACCCTACCTTGAGAGCCTGGTTTGAAGTTTCTGCCTACCCCTCAGAAAAAGGGTTGTCGGTATATTTTAAGGATGTAAGCAAAAGAAAGGAGCAAGAAGAAAAGCTCAGAATTTCCAACGAGCGGTTCACCAAGGTTGCGGAGGCCACCAACGATGCTTTATACGATTGGGACATTAAGAAAAAGGCCCTCTTTTGGGGTGAAGGTTTCAAGAAGCTGTTTGGGCTACCCACAGGAGAAATCCCCATGGATTTCCAATACTGGAGGAATCATATCCATCCTGAGGACTACGCATCTATTGCGGAGGGTTTAGAAAGGGGTCTAGGGAATCCCAAATGTGAAAAATTGGAGAAAGAATACCGTTTTAAAAAAGAAGATGGAAGTTATGCTTACGTAGTGGATAGGGGTATGGTCTTGAGGGATAAAAAAGGCCAACCTTACCGGATGCTGGGAGCCATACAGGACATTACTGAAAGAAAATCAGTTGAAGTATCCTTGCAAAAGCTTAACCGGGAAATGGAAGAAAAGGCGAAAGCCTTGGCGCTTTCAAATGCGGAATTGGAGCAATATGCCTTTGTGGCTTCCCACGACCTTCAGGAGCCATTGAGAATGGTAAATGGTTTTTTAAATCAATTAGAAAAGAGATACGGACACATCCTCGATGAAAAAGGCAAAAAATACATAAAATTTGCCATAGATGGTTCGAATCGTATGCGTAGGATTATCCTGGACTTGTTAGAGTTTTCCAGGGTAGGAAGAAACTTGGGTAATATTGAACCCGTGGAGGTTGGCAAGTTGCTCAAAGAGATCCTCCACCTCAATCAAGAAATCATCAAAGAAAAACAAGTTGAGATCAGCATAGGAGAAATGCCTATCATTACTGTGGAGAAGATTATTCTCCATCAAGTGCTTCAAAACCTTATCATCAATGCCATAAAATACCAGGATTCTGGCAACCAGCCCAGGATTCAAATTAGTGCCAAGGAAGCAAAGTATCATTGGCAATTTGCAGTGAAAGACAACGGCATTGGCATAGACCCCAGCTTTCATGAGAGGATTTTCATGATCTTTCAAAGGCTCCATGCTCGGGGTGAATATTCCGGCACAGGTATAGGGCTTGCCATCTGCAAAAAAATAATCGAGAAAAAAGGAGGCAAAATATGGGTGGAATCCGAACAAGGGAAGGGAAGTGATTTTTATTTTACCATCCCCAAGCCCTTATGAAATCGAGCCTGTCCTGACGGCAGTCAGGGCATGACGAGAACGTCACACACTGGGATGATTATGAATTGCGAGATTCTCCCGAAGTGAATTCGGGACAGGCTCCCGAAGCGAGTCCCCCCCGAAACAAGTTCGGGGCAGGCAGGGGCAGGCTATCCCGAAGATCGGGACAAGTTATGACCGCTGAAAAGAAAATATAAACACATG
>PXCO01000053.1 GCA_003565295.1 Cyclobacteriaceae bacterium | reverse complement strand
GGGAAGAAAACCGTAACCGTGCAGAATGGATACCCACCTTTAAAGGCCATGCCATACCCGGGGGTATAGTGACCCGGGAGGCTTATGAGTCCATGGTTGAGAAGACCTTGGAGATGCTTAGGGAAAATGGCCCCTATGACGGTTTGTTCTTTGATATTCATGGAGCCATGAGCGTAGAAGGACTGGACGATCCCGAAGGAGACCTGATTGTAAGGGTAAGGGAGGTGATAGGTAAAGAGCCCCTAATATCCACCTGTATGGATCCTCACGGTAATGTGACTGAGCGGTTGGCCAAGCATACGGACCTCATTACCTGCTACCGCATGTCCCCCCATGAAGATGCCATGGAATCCCGAAAAAGGGCAGTGGACAATCTGCTGGAGCGCCTGGAAAGCGGAAAGGGAAAACCTGACTTTAAAGCTTGGATACCTGTACCCATCTTGCTCCCGGGTGAAAAAACCAGCACCCGGGTGGATCCTGGGAAAAGTCTGTATGCAAAGGTATATCCAGCAGCAGACCAGGAAGGAGTGGTGGATGCTGCCATTTGGATCGGCTATGCATGGGCGGACGAGCCCAGAAACCAAGGCTCCGTGATGGTAGTGGGAGACGACCAGGAAAAAGTAAGTTCCACTGCCGAACACCTGGCGCAAAGCTTCTGGGAGGTAAGAAATGAGTTTGACTTTATCGCTCCCACCACCACATTGAAGGAAAGCCTGGATATGGCCATCAAAAGTGACAAAAAGCCCTTTATGATCAGCGATATGGGGGATAATCCCACTGCCGGGGGAGCTGGGGACGTAACTTGGACCCTTCACGAGGTATTAAAGCGGCCTGAATTACAATCAGAGGACGGACCCTCGCTGATTTACGCCTCCATCCCCGGGCCTGAATTTGTGGAGGCTGCCATGGAGGCAGGGGTGGGTGAAAAAGTCTCCGCCGAAGCCGGTGCTATTGTGGATGACCGATATGCCCCTCCAATCACCCTCTCCGGGGAAATCCTGGCCATAGAACATGGGGATCCCGCCGCGGAAACTGAAGTGGTAGTGAAAATCGGTTCTGCCAACATCATCGTGACCAAAAATAGGAAACCCTATCACCGGGAAAGTGATTTTACCCGACTGGGGCTTAACCCCAGGGAGACGGATATCGTGATGGTAAAAATAGGTTATTTGGTGCCGGAATTATACGATATGCGGGCAGATTGGGTGATGGCCTTGACTCCCGGGGGGGTGGATCAGGATTTGGAAAGGCTGGAATATAAAAGGATCAACAGGCCCATGTTCCCATTTGACAAGGACATGGCTGACCCTGACCTCAGTGCCCGAATGATACCGTCTTCGGAGGAATAAGGAAGCACATAGATTTAAATAATGCTCAGTTTTCTTGAGGGAAAGCTGAGCATTTTTTTTTAATAGCCAGTTCTCAAAAAAAACAGGGTACAACAGGGTTCTAATTTCTTTACCGAAACTCACCCTTCGCCCAAAAGAACGTCCACCAACCTCTGCAAATCCCCTTCCCGGTTATAGACATGCGGAGAAACCCTGATAAAGTCTCCCCTATAGGACACGTGCACATTGCTCTGGATAAGTTTTTCCTTTACCTTTTCCAAATCAGGCATGGCAATTCCGAATAAATGGGGACTGATGGCTCCTTCCCTCTCCACCCAAATCCCCTTATCCCTGAGCCTTTGTAGAGGCGCTTTACCGATACCCAAGAGATATTCCTGAATGTTTTCCACCCCCCATTCTTGAATTTGCCTCAAAGCCCGGCTCAGCATAGGCACCAGAATAAAATTGCTATGCTCCCCCACCTCGTATCTTAAGGATCCCGGCTGATAGTCCTCCTGGTACCGGACCAAACCTCCAAAGTCTTCACTGTTCAATCGGTTGATCCAGTTTTCTTCTAGTGGAAACCCCTCGTCAAAGGCAGGCCCCAGATAGGCAAGTCCCAAGCTATACGGCCCCATCAGCCATTTGTATCCTGCGCATATCAGGGCATCAGGCTGAACCTTCTTTACCGAAAATGGAAGGGCACCAACCGACTGGGTACCGTCCACGATTAAAAGGGCTCCAAAGGATTTTGCCTTCTGGCTGATGGAAAGCAGGTCGAAACATGTGCCATCCGCCCAATGAACATGAGGTATGGCAATGATCCTGGTTGCCGGTCCTATGGCATCTAAAATTTTCAAATTCCACTTTTCCCCCCTGCCTTCCATTGGGGGTGGCGGGGGTACAGTGAGCAATTTAGCCCCTTTTTCCTTTGCCAGCGTCGTCCAGGGATATACGTTGCTGGGGAATTGCTCCCCTACTACCAAGATTTCATCATCGGCATTAAGGGAGATGTTACGGGAAACGATAGCCATCCCATATGACACCGAAGGAATGGTTACGATCCTCTTTGGGTCGTCTGCTTCAACCATTGTTGCAAACAGGCTTCTTAGTTGCTCTGTAGGTTCGAAAAAATCCACCGGAGAAATGGTGGTTGGGTCCTCTTTTCTCAATAATGCCTTAATACCTGTTTCAGTCACCGTTTTAAGTTGTGGAGACATATAAGCACAATTAAGAAAGGTTAGGTCGGGATTTAGGTTAAACAGTTCTTTTTGGCATTTCATGTTTACGTGATTTTTAAATGACAAGGTACCTTAAAGTGTGGAAACTTTAAGGGAAGGAGCTTATATTTATAGCTAATTGGTCAAATCCCATGCAAATTGCCCTTGCTCAGCTTCAATCCACCTCACACAACCTAGAAGCCAATATGGATAGGCATAAAGCCTATATAATAAAAGCTGCTTTACAAGGTGCGCAGTTCCTGCTATTCCCCGAACTTTCATTGACCAATTACGAACCCAAACTGGCACACATCCATGCTATGGAAAAAGGAGATGAAAGGATTAAGGAGTTCCAAAAGCTTAGTGATTCCCTTGACATTCATTTTGCAATAGGACTACCCATTCAATCGGAACATGGTGTACAAATTGGCTTGGGAATCTTCAGTCCTAATACTTCCACCGTTTTTTATGCCAAGCGGAAACTACACCAAGATGAAATCCCCTATTTTGTACCCGGTCACTCCCCTTTCCAACTAAAACTCCAAGACTCTTTGGTCAGTTTTGGCATCTGTTATGAAACCATGTTTGAAGATAAGGTGGAAGAAGCTGCTTTGGCAGGTTCTTCCATTTATTTGGCTAGTGTTTCCAAATCACAAAAGGGAATAGAAGATGCTTATCGGCAGTACGGGAGATTTTGCCCAAAACACAGGATTAGCCTGGGGATGGTTAATTCCATCGGTGCATCGGATGACTTTATTGCGGCAGGTGGCACAGCATGGTGGAACACTAATGGTGAAAGGCTATATGCAATGCCCAATGATAAGGAGGGAATACTATTGTACAACACTGATCATCAAACCTGTACCCCATTAATTTTTTGATACTTGTTTCGGTAGTCCAAAGGGGTCAAACCGGTGGTTTTCTTCGGTGATGATCCCACCATCCACCAACTCCACTTCAGGAAACATGGTTTTGAATTCCTGATATTTGGCCCAGTGGGTAGAGCAATTTTTGCCGTTTAGCAAGCCAGTGTTTGCCAGAAGAAAGGCTCCAATACAAGGAGAGGCAATTTCCCCCCTTGGACATATTGGGCCTGGATATAGGGTTTTAAAGCCTTGTTGACCTCCAATGCCTGCCTCAATTCTCCATATAAAGCCGGTATAATAAACTCACTGTGGGGCCGTGCCCCAATATGGAGACATAAATATGGAAAGTTTCAAAGAAAAAGGTATGGAATTTAGACTTGATTCTTCCCTCCACCCCTACTCCATATTGGGGGGGAAAGCAGCCATCCATATTACTAAGATAGTTAATCATTTCACCAAAGACTGCAAATGAGATTTACTTATAATTATTGTTTGGAATGACCTGTATAATTGTTAAATTTAAATCACTTTAATAAGTAACCAAGACCACTATATCCCTTCAAATCAACTAACTTCAATTCCAGATGAGCAAGTTTATCAATCATTTAAAATACAGCTATTTCATTTGTGCTGTAATACTCTTAGGAAACATTCTCCAAGGATGTGAATTAAGTGTGGACGGTGAAGCAGAAAGTGACCTTTTGACCTTAAAGGGTAAAAAAGCCAAACAAGACTATGAAATTTGGGCACTTGACCAAGGAGCTGGGCTGAGTAGGGTCCACATTTACAATTCCAGTCTGGAGGAGACGGACGTCATCGATTTTTACAACCTGT
Source organism: Cyclobacteriaceae bacterium (assembly GCA_003565295.1). Taxonomy (GTDB): domain Bacteria; phylum Bacteroidota; class Bacteroidia; order Cytophagales; family Cyclobacteriaceae; genus Pleomorphovibrio. The sequence continues at coordinate 36,076 of PXCO01000053.1, read as the reverse complement.
TTGCTTCGGGAGAATTAGGGGAACAAGTTACCATGCCCCACATGATTGAATTCAATTCCACTTATGAATACGCCGCAGTGGCATCCCCTGCATCCGGGAATGTGGCGATCATAAGGGCTGCTGACCGGAAAGTAATTGAAGTAATCTGCACCGGAGCAGGTGCGCATATGGCTAGTTTTACGCCGGATGACAAATCCATTTGGGTAGCCAATATAGGCACAGTAACATTTACCGAGATTACTGCCGATCTAACTACGGAAACTTTTGCCCTTGGAAGAGAACTAGACTTAACGGAGGACGATGAATGGAAAGGCATATTTAAAGATGTTGAAGGCGGAGGAGGAGGTGCAGTGGGGATGAATGTTTCAGCCCCGGTTTGCCATGCATATACTCAAGACGGAGCCTTCGCTTACCTAACCCTTGGCCCAGGTGCAGGTGGTCTGGTGGTAGTGGATATTTTATCCGGTGAACCAAAGATTGTGAAGGCCTTTTCCCGGGATGAGGTAAAGGCAAATTGCGGGCTTGCACTCAGCCGTGATGGCAGTAAAATGTACGCCAATTGGGGTGATCCAGGGGATGCGGAAAATCCTCCAGCTCAAAGTGGAGCATGGTATGTGTTTAATACTTCTGACCATACTTTGATCAAATCAAGCAGTGAAACCCGTGGCATAGATGCCCACGGTGCTCGTACTAGCCCCCGTGGCCCTTGGCTATGGCAGGTAAACCGTGGCAGTGACAACGGAATTGTGATCAATACAGAGGCCGATATAATTGTCCATAATCTGGATAATGTAGGTAGCAGTCCAGATATTCTCGATTTCTCTCCTGATGGCAAATATGCTTTTATAAGTTTACGGGGTCCAAACCCCATAAGTGGTGCCGCACATGTGGCCACAGGGGAAACCCCTGGGTTCTCCGTAATCAATACTTCCAACCGAAGAAAAATTGCAGTCATCCAGCCTGCACCTATGGAAGACCGTGAGGCCAGTGATTTTCACGGCATTAAGGTACGGTCTATATTCTGACAGAAAGTCTGGGTTTGGGATTCCAAGCCCAGAACATCGGGGGCTATTTTCGAAAGGGGTTTATAGGGGGATTACTATCCTTTCCTTTAAAAGGCTCTTTTAAGTGTATGCAGATAGTTTCACACTAAAACCTACAACCATGGGTAAAGTACTATTCGTTTTTTTTGGATTTATGTTTTTATGGGGTTCCACTTATGGTCAAAAGGCCTTTAAATCAACCCCCAATCATTTGGACGAACTAAAAGCATTACCTTTCTATCCTGATTTGCTTGACCCCAGTAACAAGTGGATAATCTTTGACGCTGATCTGCAGGGTACATTGAATTTAAATGGAACTGGTATCCCCGTCAAACATATTGACCCGAAGGTTTTAAAAGGAAAAAACAATACCATAAGTTATTTTCCGGATTCATCTAATATGCCCATTAAGGACCTTTCAAAGAATTTTTCTTCCAACATACCCATAAAAAACTTCCCTGATGATTTTCCTTCTAATATGCCTGAATTAGATGTTATGATGCCTGAAGATGGAAATATCCTTCGAAGATACAACTATAATCACATGTATAGTTCCTTGATGTATATCTATGGAATGGGTGGGCATGAAAAGTTTTAGAGGAAAGCTAAAAAAACACTTTGGGAAATCGATAACCTTTGATTTTTTTATATTAACTGTTTGATATGCTGTATTTTGTAATCCACAACCTTGTAAAAAAAGTTACCAAACAGGGGGGTGTGATGTTTCCCTCTGATATTCATTAAGCAATGTTTTTTGGCTCATTTCGCTGAATTTTTCGAATTAAATAGTAGGAAGCAATCATTCCAAAACCTGAGAAAATAAAGATACTGGTAAAATATGCCTGGGGGTAGCTTCTCCGGAAATGATCGGGGTTAATGGATTTCCCTAGTAAGTTCTCAACCTGGATCTATCGTTTTGCCCATAACCTATCGCTCAACCAATTGGCCAAAATGGCCCGTAACCCTGAAAAAGTGAAAGAAAGAGAACTGCAGCAACAGGAAAATCCGCAAAGTTATTCAGGTTCATGGGAGCAACTGACATGGGATGACCGCAAAAAATTCATTGGCTTGGCCATGAACCTAAAAGAAAACGAGTTAAAGCAATACTTCAAAGAAAGTAAGGGACTTGAAAAGGACCTTAGCCCGTTCATCATGGATAAAATTGCGCAGGAAAGCAAGACTACCTTCCAACCTGTGGACCTGCCAAAACCACTATTTTGGGGAATAGCCATCTTATTTATGGGTATATTTTCTTTGTGCATTCCTCAACTTGAAAGGGGAAATTTAATTTGTGGAAATCCCTTGATTTACCTGATGTGAATCTTTCACTCAACACCATAGAAGTAAATCCCATATTACTTATTGCCTCTTTGACCGTGTTGTTTTGTGTTTGGCTTGTGGTTCTCTTTGAGAAAAGATGGATTAGTGAATAACCAATTTCTGGATCATATCCCCTATATTATATTTTTTGTTTGAGAGTATTTTTAAAAACTGAGACCCTAAATCCTGTATTTAATTAAATCACTAATTAAATAATTCAATTAATTTAATTTATCTGACTCATTTTTTTATTATTTATATAAATAGATTAAATTGGAATTGAAAATAAAATGAACGTCTCAAAAAAGTTGATATATTATCACGAATCGTAAATCAAAATAAATTTTTATTCTTAGTTAATGGAAAAAATTGAAGATTTTCAATATATCCTTGATGTTTCTGCAATCGTAGCCATCACTGATCACAAAGGAGAGATAAAGCATGTCAATGAAAACTTCTGTAAGATTTCAAAATTTTCGGCAGAGGAACTGATTGGAAAGGATCATAGGGTAATCAATTCTGGTTTTCATGAAAAGGGATTTTTCAAAAACCTTTGGTCAACCATTACCAAAGGTAAGGTCTGGAAAGGTGAAATAAAAAACAGAGCAAAGGACGGCACCTATTATTGGGTGGACACCACCATTGTGCCTTTCTTAAATGAAGAAGGCATACCCTACAAGTATGTCGCCATAAGGTATGATATTACGGAAAGGAAGTTGGGAGAGGAAAGGTTAAAAGAATCCTTAAAAGAGCTTTCGGATTATAAATATGCCCTCGACGAATCGGCAATAGTAGCCATTACTGACCAAAAAGGGCAAATCACTCATGTAAACGAAAATTTTTGTAGGATATCTAAGTATTCAAAAACTGAGCTCATAGGTCAAGATCATCGACTCATCAATTCGGGGTATCACCCTAAACAATTTATTAAAGACATATGGGGGACAATTGCCACTGGAAACGTTTGGAAAGGAGAACTAAGGAATAAGGCTAAAGACGGCACAATCTACTGGGTAGACACCACCATAGTTCCTTTTCTGAACGAAAACAGAAAACCTTATCAATACCTGGCCATAAGATCCGACATCACCGAAAGAAAAAGGGCTGAAGAAGCGCTAAGAATAAGCAAAAATAAGGCTGAAGAAAATGCCAATGCTCTGGAGAAAAAAAACAAGCAGCTCGTGGATTTCTGCAATATTGTTTCTCATAATTTAAGGGGACCCTTGGTTAACATTTCCATGCTTGTGGATTACCTGGAATGCGAAGATGATAAGGACGAAAGACAAGAAATACAGGATAAACTCAAGCCCGTCATCAACCACCTCATGGAGGTTTTTAATGAACTGGTAGAGTCCATCCAAATACAACAAGATAAGGATGTGAAAATTGATGAAATAGACTTGGGGCAAACGGTTAGAAAGGTGCTTGTAGGTTTTTCCATCCAACTAACAGCCTCGAATGCAGACATTCAGATTGATGTGAAGGAATCGCCCCACATTAAATTTCCTCAGCGTTATATGGAAAGCATATTGACCAACCTAATAGGCAACTCCCTTAAATATAGGTCGCCCAAAAGGGATCCCAAAATTCTTGTGAAGACCTCAAAAAAAGGAAACAAAACTATACTTTCTGTGAAAGATAACGGGCTAGGGATCAATTTAGATCTTCATAAAAAAAATATGTTTAAAATCCGCAAAACATTCCACAAACATAAGGATGCCAAGGGTTTCGGTTTATTTATGACAAAAACCCAGGTAGAGGCTATGGGTGGGAGAATTTGGGTGGAAAGCCAACCTGATGTTGGATCCACCTTCTTTGTAGAAATAAAAGATAATGCAAAATGAAACGCATACATCAATTAACCCTGGTAGATGACGATGAAGTGTTTGTCTTCTTAGCCAAAAAGGCCATAAAGCAAACCAATTTGGTAGAATTGGTGAAGGTCTTCGATAATGGGCAGGAAATTCTCGACTATTTATTGGAAAACCAAGAGAACCCCGAAAAGTTGCCGGAAGTTATGTTATTGGATCTCAGTATGCCGGTAATGGATGGGTGGCAGTTTTTAAATGAGTTTCACAAACTTTCTCCTAAGCTTCCCAAGAAAATAAACATTTTCATCTGCAGCTCCTCCATTTCCCCAGAGGAAATTGAAATGGCCAATAAAATGAATGAGGTCTCTGATTTTATAATCAAACCGATTAACAAAGATAAAATGATAGAGGTGATTCAGAAAGTTTAATGCAGATCCATGGACTTCGATTTTACCAATCGCTTCTATAGGTTTTCATTTCCTACCACTCTTCACTTTTCATTCTTCTTCTCCCTTCATTTTCTCCACTACGTCATGAGGATATTTAAGTGCCAATTCGCGGATTTCAAAGGCAAACTGCGTATAGGCTTTTTCCCATAACTCCTTTTCTCCTTCCTCGTAATTATAGAAACCCTTACCATTAAACACCCCCCGGCCTCCTTGTTCCACAATGCCACTGATTAATTTCCCCGGTTCATCGGCATTGGACAAGGTGGGAAACAATTCTTCCATCACCTTCTTATATGCATCTATCCCTGTAAAATCCATCCAGCGAAACACCCCCATCATGGGGAATGCAAATCCCGCCACATTTCTACAAGCCCTGTCCACATCCTCTACCGTGGCGTAACCTCCCTCCACCAAGTGCATTGCCTCTCTGTACATGGCATACATGAGCCGGTTGGCAATAAAACCGCGGATGTCCTTTCTCACCAAGACCGCCTCCTTTTGCCAAAGTTCTGCAAGACTGTACAGGTACTCTCCTCCTTCCAGTTCACTCTTGTCCCCACAAATTACTTCCAGGAAGCGCGTAGTATGGGCAGGCTCCATCCAATGTAGCCCAAAAAAGCGCTGAGGGTGCGAAACGGACTCCTGTAAGGTAGAGATGGGAATTGCAGAGGTGTTACTGGTAATGATGGCATCCTTGCCCACCGCTGCATCAATCTGACGGAACACCCCGAATTTGATTTCCTGGTCTTCCTTCACAGACTCTATGATGATTTTACAATCCTTTAAACCCTGATATTCAGTAATCAAATGTATATTCTCCATGTAGTGACTTGGCGGATGAGACACCAAACCCTTTTCATAGGCTGTTTGCAAATGGGACTGAATGCTATCCCTGGATTTTTCCCTTTGGGCTTCCACCGGCTCCAATCCTACCACCTTATGACCTGCAAGCACCATACATACGGCTATACTACTGCCCATTAGGCCAAGTCCTACAATACCCACAGGGATGTTTTTGGGTTCCTTCGTTTTATACATTTAGTAAGGGTAATATATCCCCCTTAGGAGTACATACAAGGGGGAATTTGAATGATTAAAGCTTTACCACCTGTCCGGTTCGAACGGATTCGTCGCAGGCAAACGCAATCTTCAGGCTGTTCACCGCATCTTGCATGTGGTTAGTAAGGTCCAGGTTTTCTTTGATGGCTTTTAGAAAATACTCCTGTTCACGTTTGCAAAGGCCATTGTGATCGGGTTCATCACTGAGGTCTATCCACTCATCCTCATAAACGAATTTGTCCTCCGCATCCAACTCCCCTCTGTGGTAAAGGAGGGATTCGGTTTTACTATGGGCCTCAATACTGTCTGATTTCCCAGACCCACCTGCTTCTTTGGCAGCAATGGATACAGATCCTTTAGGGCCGAAGACATCCTTCACAAAAAACGCAGTTTCACTGACCATTGGCCCCCATCCCGCCTCGTACCAACCTACAGATCCATCTTCAAAACGAATTTGAAGGTTCCCGTAGTTGTAATTGTCCTCCGGTATCTCATCGGTAAGTTTGGCGCCTATGGCATATACCTGTACTGGTTTAGACCTGGTCATCTGACACATTACGTCAATGTAATGAACCCCACAATCTACGATGGGACTTAAACTCTTCATCAGGTTTCGGTGAAGGGTCCACATCTTTCCTTCGCTTTGCTGATTTAAATTCATCCGCATTACCAATGGCTTGCCCAACTGCTGGCTCACTTCAATAAACCTTTCCCAAGAAGGGTGATGCCTTAGAATATAGCCAATCACGAGTTTTTTATCATGTTTTTTGGCTGCTTCCACCCCCCTTTGGGCTCCTTCCACCGTATCGGCTAGGGGTTTTTCCACAAACACATGACACCCTTTCTCAAAAGCATAAATGGCGTAAGGCTCATGGGTGTCGGGATAAGTATTGATACTCACTGCATCAGGCAGGGTAGTTTCCATGGCTTTGTGGTAATCATCAAAAAGTGGGTATTTCCCTCCCAATTTTTGATTCAAAATTTCCTTTGACTTGCCGCCTGAAACCAGTCCCACGATTTCAAATTCGGGTAATTGATGGTAGGCCAAGGCATGGGAACTCCCCATGTTACCGCACCCCACCACCAAAATGCGAATGGGTTTATTTTCCTGAGTCATAAATGTTTTGATTTGGGTTAAAAGTAGCTATTAAAGATCAGCCAATGAAGTTACTAAAAATTTACAGGGCTTCCCATGAAAAATATAAAATTTTAGTTAGGGCGGAGTGCCAAACCAAAAAATTACCGTTCATGTAATAAAACTAAATTCTCAAAGACAATTAAAGAACTTGTAAGGCACAAGTACAAACAACCTATTAACCAGCACAATACCCATAATGCCAATGATTAGGATTAGTTTTTTTATTTTCTTCAGTTTTTTCTTTTTTTCAATTTATGCTCAAACCCCCGTAAATGAGAAGGTGCTGTATGAGCATTACTCCCAACTCATTGAATATTTTCCCGACCTCCATTCTGGTGGACAATATTTCCCTAGGTACCGTGGTGTGGAAGGCCACCCCTTTTTCGTTTCAAGAAACCTGGATAGAAATCCACTGATCATCGGAGATGTAGCTTTTGAGGAAGTTCCTTTACAGTATGACATTGTGGATGATGTATTGGTGAGTGTCACTCCTGCCAAGGGGCAAAAATCCATCCTGAATCATGAGAAAGTTGATGGGTTCGGACTGGAAGGCCATACCTTTATCAGGATTAAGAAAGAGCTCCCCCATTTCTTCCATAAAAATGGTTTTTACAGGGTGGTGGTAGAAGGTGAAATTGAATTGTATTGCAAACATCGAAAACAGCCAGCTAAACACACCGGGTCCATGGAAACTGGTCGGAAATATGAAGAGAGGGATTGGTTCCTTGTAAAAATGAAGGGGGATTACCACTTAGTTAAAAGAAAAAAAGAAGCCTTTGAGTTGCTCGATTTACGAAAAAAAGAAGTGAAACCCTTGCTCAGGAAGGACCGGCTAAGGTTTAAACGGGACACAGAAGCCTATTTAAAAGTATTGATCACAAAGGCAAACGAAGGCCTATGAAGTTGGGAATTCGGGTAAGGCAGCTCGGGGCATGGAAGGCGAATAAATGGCCAACAACTCAATAGGAATGTGGCTTTAGCCTATTCCAGCAAATTGCTCACTAGAAATGCGGAAAAAATGACCGCTTTCTTAGTTTTGACATAGAGAATTATTCGTTTACCTGTCAATTGACCATAAACAGACAAAGTAAAATCGAAAATGACGCAAACGACACACGGAATTCTAAAAATTGGCATTTACAGAAAGGAAATCGAGCCTGTCCTGACGGCGGTCAGGGCATGACGCAAGTGACGCACGGAGGGATGCCCCGATGGCTATCGGGGAGATGCGAGATTCCACCCCGACCTGCGGTTCGGGGCAGGTTATGACCGTTGAGAAGAAAATATAAACACATGAAATCGAGCATGACGAGCACGTCACACACTGGGATGATTATAGACTGCGAGATTCCATATGGCCATTGAAAAGACAATTATAATCATATGAAATCGAGCATGAGGAAAACCTCACACAGAGGGATGATTATCAAAGCGAGATTCCATCTGACCGCTGAAAAACAAATTATAAACAGATGAAACAAGCATTACTTTTGCGGTTGATTGGGCTGAATTGCCTTCTGAGTCTTCTGATTCATCCTTCCCAGGCCCAGGAAACCAGGGAAATCAGCGGGGTTTTTTCAGGGGTATCCTTTGAACGGTTTGCTCAGATGGTGGAACAAAAAAGTTCGTATCGCTTTTTTTTCAACCCGGATGAAATCCCTGATTTAACGATCAACATTAATGCCTACCAAAACACCCTTCCCCAACTTCTTAATCAACTTTTCAAGGAAACCGATTTACAATACACCATTGATCATCATGACCGGGTATTCATCACCAAAGGAGAAAAACTTTCCTACCAACCCTCCGAAAACCTCTATAGGGTGGCATCAGAGGCTGACACCCTTCCTTCTGCAGATGAGCCGTCCCAGCTTAAGGAAGAAAGAAGTTTCGCTAAAAACCGGCTATGGCAGATCGGCAATGCAGCCAGAAGTGAGGGTGAAACGGAAGCACGCCTTACAGGCACAATCACCAGCTTTGAATCGGGAGAACCCATCATAGGTGCAGTGGTATATGCCCTGGAACAAGCAGCCAGAGCAATTACTGATGAGGAGGGGCATTATTCCATTCTCCTACCCAAGGGCAGGTTGACCCTAGTCATTCAAAGTTTTGGAGCCTATCAGGAACAAAGGCAGGTAAACCTATTGGGGGATGGAAGGTTGGACATTGCCATGGATGACAATATCATTTCACTGACCGAGGTTACCGTGACCTCTGAAAAATCTGCCAATATTGAAAGACCCGAGATGGGACTGGAGAACATCAGCATGCAATCCATGAGAAAAATCCCTGCAGTGTTAGGGGAAGTGGACGTGCTCAGAGCCGTTCTAACGCTCCCCGGTGTGCAAACGGTCGGTGAGGCAAGTGCAGGTTTCAATGTGAGGGGTGGTGCCGCCGATCAAAATTTGATCCTATATAACAATGCTACCATTTATAACCCCACCCACCTTTTTGGCTTGTTTTCGGCCTTTAATCCTGACATGATGGAACAGGTGGACCTTTACAAGGCAGGGGTGCCCGTACGCTACGGAGGCAGGTTGTCTTCCGTGCTGGATGTGCAGGGCAAATATGGCAACAAGGAAAAGCTGGAAGGAGGCGGAGGAATAGGGTTGATGACCAGTAGGCTCTACCTGGAGGGTCCCCTGGGAGAAAAAACCACCTTTGCCGCCGGGGGCAGGAGCACCTACTCCAACTGGCTATTTGGGTTCTTGGACGAAGAATCGGAATTTCGTGACAGTAGGGCATCCTTTCACGACCTCAACCTCAACGTACAACATGAAATCGACGAAAACAACCTCCTCAAATTCTCCGGATATTTGAGCCAGGACGCCTTCCGCTTTGACAGGGATACTGCCTTCGCTTACAGCAATCAAAATGCCAACCTCTCATGGAGGCGCTATTTCAACGATAACCTGGAGGGAGAAATGACCTTAGGCCATGACAGGTATAGGTTTTCCATTGCCGGGGAATTTGACCCGCTAAATGCTTTTGATTTCGGCTTTTCCATGAACCAAAGCCATTGGAGAACCCATTTTGACCTGGATCTTGATGATTCCCACCAGCTGTCCTTCGGGATGAATCACATTCTTTATAACCTTTCCCCGGGCAGTATATTCCCCCAAGGCGAAGCTTCCTTGGTATTGCCTGAGGTGATCCCCAGGGAAAGGGCATTGGAGTCGGCATTCTACATTGGGGATGAATATGAGGTAAATTCTAATTTATTGCTAAGCGGGGGCCTCCGATATGTGGTCTATAATTATCTGGGGCCGAATTCGGTAAACTTGTACCCGCCTACCTCCATCAGAAGTGAAAGTACCCTTATCGGTCAGGAACAATATGAGCCCGGCGAAATCATCAACACCTACCATGGGGCCGAGGTCCGGGTATCCGCAAGATACACCCTTGATAATTTCACCTCCATCAAGGCCGGATTTAACACCAATCGCCAACATATACATATGCTCACCAATACGGCAGCCATAGCCCCAACGGATACCTGGAAGCTCAGTGACCCCAACGTGCGGCCCCAATTGGGGAGTCAGTTATCTTTAGGTTATTTTAAGAATTTTGAAAATAACATCATAGAAACCTCTGTGGAGGTTTATTACAGGACCATGCGGAATCTGGTGGATTTTAGAAGTGGTGCAACACTGATACTGAACGATGCCGTGGAACAAGACATCCTCAACACGGACGGGCAGGCTTATGGAGTAGAGTTGATGGCCAAAAAAACTGCGGGTAAGTTAAATGGATGGATCAGTTATACCTATTCCAGGTCTTTGCTCAGAACCTCCGCCCAGGAACTAGGGGAGAGAATCAACGACGGTAGATGGTATCCAAGTAATTTTGACCAACCTCATGACATCATGTTAGTAGGGAATTGGGAATTCACCAAACGCATCAATACCAGTGTAAATGCTAATTACAGTACAGGAAGGCCCATCACCCTGCCCATCGCAAAGTTTAATTACGGAGGGGCTGAAAGAGTGTTCTTTTCAGAACGGAACGAACACAGGATCCCGGATTATTTCAGGGTGGACATTTCTTTTAACTTAGAGGGAAACCATAAGATCCGGAAATTGGCACATGCCTCTTGGTCGGCAGGAATATACAATGTCCTGGGAAGGGCGAACCCCTATTCCGTTTACTTTGCACCTACCAATGGGGTGCTGCAAGGGTATCAGCTTTCCATATTTGCCCAGCCCATTCCTTTCATTACTTACAATTTTAAATTTTGACCCTATGAGGCAGTGGATCTATTATATGGGTGTTCTAATGGTTTTCTTCTCGGGATGCAGGGAGCTATATGAACCGGAATTAAGCAGTTTCGACCATAACTTGTTGGTGGTGGAAGGTTATATTGATGTAGGGGAAAGCACCACCGAATTTAAAATTAGCAGAACCAATCCCATCTATAGCGAACAGGCCTCTACACCGCAAAATGGGGCATTGGTAGCTGTGGAAGGTCAAAGAGAAGGGGTATGGGATTTGATTCCTCAGGGAGACGGACTTTATGCCTTAGAAGGAAGCCTGCCCACTAACCAAGCCTATCGCCTTACCATATCCATGGATAATACGCAGTATGCATCCCAATTTGTGGCCCCTATAATCACGCCGGAAATAAATGAAGTGAGCTTTGAAAAATCTCCAGGAGGCATGAAAATCTTTGCCAGCACAAAAGGCAATGAAGAGGCCAACTTTTTTATTTGGGGATATGAAGAAACCTGGATCTACCGTACACCATACGTTTCTTATTTCGAATACGATCAAGAACTGGAAGACTTTGTGAACCAGGACCAAAGACTTCATCAATGCTGGGACGAGGAGAACTCTTTAAGAATAATCATGGAATCTGCCGAGAGGTTCCAAAATAGGCAGATCAACAACAAGGAACTGCTAGAAATACCATTGAATTCGGAGAAATTAGGACATAGGTACAGTATTTTGGTGAGACAAAGGGCTGTGGATCACGATGCATTTGTGTTTTGGGAAAGTATCCGAAGAAACTCGGATGATATAGGGAACATCTTTAGCCCTTTACCTTCCTTTCTCAGTGGCAATATCATTAATTTGGATCATCCCTCTGAACCCGTGATAGGGTATGTCAGCGTGGGAATTTCCACAGAGAAAAGGATATTTATAGACCGACAGGATGCCCAGCCCTGGCTTGCTATCATCCCCGAATACAGGGCTTGTCAAATAGACACTGTAAGCAGAGAGGACTATGCAGACCACTTCCGGTTCAGCAACAATGTGCCGATTCAGGAATATTGTGATGGTTTTTCACCGGTCTGCACTGCGTTTCTATCCACCACAAGGAATTGTACTGACTGCAGGTTAAGGGGTGGGACATTGGAAAGACCCTCATTCTGGGAGGATTTTTCATTTTAATTTGATTACCATGAAATCGAGCATGACGAGAGCGACACACGGGGGGATGATTATCGTTGCGAGATTCCATCTGACCATAAAAATACAATTATAAACAGATGAAATCGAGCCTGTCCTGACGGCAGTCAGGGCATGACGAGAACGTCGCACACTGGGATGATTATAATACATGCGAGATTCCCCCGAAGCGAGTCCGGGGCAGGCTATGTGGCAACTGAAAAACAATTATAAACACATGAAAATTAGCTATATCATCACTTTCCTTGTCCTTCATTCCTATATGCTTGTAGGTACGAATGCGTGGGCACAAAGCGCCCCAATTGGAAAGGAAAAAGTACAGGTGTTTCTATCAGCCTCACAGCTAATCACCGGAGAAGACCTATGGTTAGACATTAACGTATCATTGGATAATAAGCCCTCGCCTGTGAAGGTGGTTTACACCGAACTTTTAGATAGGGAAGGCACAGCGGTAAGCCAACAAATGCTAGGCCTGGACAGAGGCCAGGCTAGGGGCTACCTTTCTGTCCCTACCAATCTCCCATCAGACCACTACCTTTTTCGGGTTTATACCAGGAGCAGCCCTTACACTTCGGGCATTGAAGGTGTTTTCCATAAAATTTTGCCCGTCATCAACCCGGAAATCGCCCCACCCGCCGCAGGTCCCTTACCCCAGGAGAAACCCCTAAACCCCAAGTCAATTTCCCTGAGCATTTCAAATGACAAGCTAGCACCTAATGAGCAAGCGACGGTGAGATGGCAGGAACTAAATGCTACTGGTAAAACTCTAAAGGCTGTAGTAAGGCACATGCTTCCCCTTCAGCAAGCTGGTTCGGAAATAAATTGGGAAGCAGTCTATGATGACAAAGCTTGGGAGAACCCCTCACCCATTCCAGAGATCTATGGACATGTCATCAAAGGCAGGACCGTGAGTACCCCCATAGACACTTCTGAGTTGTTTTACCTTACCGCTCACGGGAAGGCATCACACCTCTTTCTTTCCAAACCCAATATAAAAGGGGAGCTTTTTTTTGAAACCGGTGCATTCCGGCATTTCGACTATGTGGTGGTACAGTCCGGGAAATCCCGGGAACAGGTAAACTTTGTCATAACCCCCCCCTTTTGGCCTGCCAGGCCAAATAATGAGTTCCAACTGCCCCGATTGGTGATAGATCCAATTCTTAGGGAAAGGATAAGGGACAGGGCCTTGGCCAAATCCGTGAACCGGTATTATCACCCAAAACCACAGCCCCCTCCAAAAGAATTTGCCAACCTCATAAATCCGGACCATTCCTATTTATTAGATGATTATAACCGATTTGATGACATGGCCACTGTAATAAGGGAATATGTGCCTCATGTCCTGGTAAGAAGACAAAACCGGAAAACCTTGTTTCGAACTTACAATAAGCCCCATGAAAACCTGTTCGACAGTAACCCTTTGTTGCTGATTGACGCCATGCCTGTTTTTGATGCTGATGCTTTTGCCAATTTTAACCCTTGGAAAATCAAGCGACTAGACCTACTCACCAGGTATTTTTTCTATGAAAAGGAAATTTTTGAGGGAGTGATCAGCCTGGTTTCCTTCGAAAATGATTTCGGAGAATTTGATTTGCCAAAATCAGCACTTTTTATTGAATATGAGGGTATACAAATACCTGTAGAGCAGGAATTCACCCTACCTCCCAGCAATGAACGAATACCTGACTTCAGAAATGTTTTGCTTTGGGAGCCTGCCTTATCTCCCACATCTGAATCCATAACCTTTACGACTTCTCACTTGCCGGGCGAATACGAGTTCAGTGTTACCTTTCAAGACCCAAAAAGCGGGACATGGGAAACACAAAGCTTGATGTTTGAAGTGGAATAGCATCTCTCATTCAATTGGTTATATTTGTAGTAGATCAATTTATCTACTGTTCAATATGTGTTTTTCCCGACCCTTATTACTTTGGATAGGTACCTGCTGTTTTTTTTCCGCAGCCTGCGTGAATTTAAAGGAGGTGGGTGAGTTTGCCCATACTTCCAAAACCTCTTTGGCCAAATTGCAAGAAATAGAATACGGTTTTGCTCAGGCATGTAGGGACAGGTGCAGAATGGATGCCATGGAGGTATTCCGTATAGAAAGATCAGAAGAATGTGCTTGTGAGAGCTATCAGGAAGCCGACAGTGTCCTTTTAAGGATTCAATTGACCATTCAGGGATATTTTGACGGCTTGGAGCAATTGAGCGGAAACCATCTTACCCGGTATAACCTGAGTGGCCCGAAAAAATTGATGCAAGAGGGAGTTTTTGGGGAGTGGCGAATTGCTGAACAGGAGACCCAGGCGTATGGCCATCTGGCTGAACTAATCGCAATGGCCAGCACTGACGGTTTTAGGAGAAAAGATTTGCGTAGATTTATAGAAGAAGCAAATACCCCTCTCATCGCCCTATTGGACCAACTGGAATTGATACTTTTGGGCAACCTACAAACCACCTTGGAAAACAGAAAATCCAGGCTTTATGGGTTTTACCAGAGGCTCACCTTCAGTGAAAATCTTAGTGATCTGGAGACAGGCTTGGCCACAAAGCTGTACTATGAGGAACTTGATGAAATCCATAAAGTGGAAAAACAGATTGATGCCACCACACAGGCCTTGAGAAAGATTACCGAAGCGCACCAAGTACTCTTTGATCAAAGGAAAAGGCTTACCCGCAAGGATTTTAAGGCCAATATTAAGCTTTACCAAAGCGACATTTCCGACCTGATCGCTGCTTTCAACCAAATTAATTAAAAAAGTAATGGAAAACCTTTCTGCTAAACAGTCCATGGAACTAGGGAAAGCATTCCACTCCATGGGGAACCAGCTCCAGGATTACCTTTTTTCCAATTGGAAAAATATGGACGAAACTCAGCGAAAACAATTGGAAAAACTTATTTCTGCCATTTTTAAACACAGTGATGATATGGCGGTTCAGTCAACGCTATTGGTGTTAGAAGAGGTCAAACCTGACCTGGAAAGGATCTTGACCATAGGAAAAAACATGAAGACCTCCGTGAAAAGACTGGAGTCCATACAGTCCGGTATAAGCATTGCCACTGCTTTGGTGGGGTTAGGAGCTGCCATCCTCAGCAAAAACCCTCAAACAATCAGTAGGCAAATCAACGATTTGGCTTCAGCATTCAAGTAGTATAAGGGGCAAGCCAAGTTGCTCACCCCTTTTAAATGTTTATTTTGCGGACGCAGCGCCTTTCTCACCTGATTGATCAATCACTCTCCGTGTGAAGTTCTCTCCACGCTAGATTTCATCCCCTGGCTTAAAGCCTATAGCCAGACCTATAGGGTCTATGGATATGCTTGCTTGCCTCCTGGTCATCCACGAATTTCTCATTCTTTGGGTCCCATTTTAGGGGTCTTTCCAATTCATAGGCAATATTGCCCAAGGTGCAGGTGACGCAGGTGCTATGCCCAATTTCTACCGGCGTATTTGGGTCTCTGCGTTCCCGAACCGCATGAATAAAATCTTCATGATGGGCCCTGCCACCACCTCCTTGCAAACTTTGTCCTTCCTCCAAGACCGGATATAAGGAAGGATCAGAAGCTTCATAGTGAGACCTTGACACCTCTATCCATCCGTCTTTTCCAAAAAACTTGCAACCCCTGGTTTCCTTTTCATCAAAAGGCTGCTCAGTCACGGTAACCCCGTTTGCGTATTTGAAGGTAAGGTACGCTGTGTCTTCATACCCCGGAGGAATGATTTCCACAGGGCCACTTCTATCCGCGCCTATAGCCCATTGGGCAATGTCAAACATATGTGCGCCCCAATCTGTGGTCAATCCACCGCCTGTTTCCTTGTACCATCTCCAGGCACCCCACATCTGTTCGTTTTCAGGTGGATCCAATGAAATGGGTGGGTTAAGTTCATGGTTGAAATGAATATCTGCATTCAATGGCCCCATCCACATTTCCCAGTTCAGGTCGGCAGGGATTTCTTCCTTTGGAAGGTCAAAAGGTTTGGGCGGGCCTCCCACGCAGGCATAAACCTCACTTACTTTGCCAATACGCCCTTTATGTACCATTTTCACGGCATGTTGAAAATTCGCATAGGAACGCTGCATGCTGCCTGTGGCCAACACTATGTTGTTTTCCCTAACTGCCTTAATAAGCTCCTGCCCCTCCTTTATGGTAAAGGTAAGCGGTTTTTCAAGGTAAATATCCTTTTTGGCCTTACATGCGTCAATGGCCATCAGCGCATGCCAGTGGTCCGGGGATGCGATCACTACACCGTCGATGTCATTGCGGCCCAAAATGTCATGATAATTCTCATATACCTGCACCTCCACATTTTTGCCTTGCTTGCTATAATGCTCCTCTGCCTTCCTTTTAAACCTTTCTCTTTTTACCCCATACACATCACAGCCAGCCACCACCTCTACACCGGGTAGGGTGATGAAACTATTCATCAAACCATTGTTTTGTCTTCCCAGTCCAATAAAACCCAATCTTAGGGTGTCTGCCTTTGTTAAAGTCGTGGAAATGGGCTTTGCCGATGCCATGGTAATGGAGGGGCTTAGCCCAACCCCTGCGGCTCCCAGTAAGCCTGTTCCCAAAAATTTCCTTCTGGAAAATCCACTGTTGTTGTCCTTACTCATATACGTTTTTGGTTTATTGTGTTCAATTTCCTTTGAAATAAAGTGAATTTAGTAAAAACCCATTCCATATACTGGTTTTTTCAGGCCCCCTGTACACCACAAACAGGTCTTCCTGAGTTCGGGTAGCTTCAATAGGAATTTCCACATTGATCCACCGTTCATTTTCTGGTTTGTCAGATTTCGACAATTCCGGGGTTTTACCGATGAGGTGGCCTTCTGTTCCGCCAAGTCTCAGTTCCAGAACCCCGCTTGTGTTTGCCGGATCCACCTCAACACTTATACTTCCTATCCCATTTAAATCAATACTGCGGAAATTAAGGAATGCACCATCAGCGGTGAATTTAATCAAGTAGGAACCTTTATTGTTCGCTTTTGCCGCCTCATGCGTATCGTCCGCTGTGGCGGCCAAAACCCTGGCGAACCTGAGTTGAACTTCGTCCTGTCCAAGTGTAGGATCAAGACCTTCTCCTCCCTTGTCCATGTAAGAGGCCCTAAAGAAGTATACGCCTCTTTCTTCGCCATGCTTGTTCAAGTCAAGCTCCCCTGTAATGGGAAGCCTACCCTTTTCGGTCAGTTTTTCTTCATTGTCCAAAGCAAATATATATTCCAGCATGGTCACTACCTCTTCCTCCTTCAACTGGGGGTGGGCAGGCATGATACGCTCTCCCCATTCTCCTCCTCCCCCATTAACTACCGTTTTTACCAACCTATCCATCTCTCCCGAATCACCTGCATACCTTGTAGCGATTTCCTTAAAGGTAGGCCCAACAGAGGCTTTGTCCAATGCATGACAAGCATAACAATCACTTCCTTCCATCAAGACCTTACCCACGGGTTCATATTCGGTAGATTGGTGGCCAGCACTGGCCATTATTTTATCAAAACCTCCTGCCAGATAGTTTATGCTAACCTGAACATCGTCACTGTCTATCTGTCCATGTTCCAGGCTCCCATCCTCCTGGTCTTCCACCAATACTGAGTAAGTTAACCGCTTTAAATCATCCCAATAGAAAGACCTGTTTCCTTTGATGGCAATTTCCACCTGTGGTGGTTCATTGCCAACCTGAATTTCCAAATTTCTGCTCATAGCGGCACCTGAGGGATCGGTCACAGTCAATGTGGGCCTATAAATCCCTGGTCTTTCAAAGGTGTGGCTGGGGTTTGCCTGATGGGATTTTTTTTGACCATCCCCTTCAAAATCCCAAAAATAAGTCAATTCATCTCCCTCATCGTGATCCAGGGTGCCCTCGCTTGAAAAATTGACCCGCAAGGGAGCGCCTCCTTTATTCTTATCCGCTGCCACCTGAACCACAGGAGGCCTGTTCCCTTCACTAAAGGTAATCCGGTAAAGGCCGGCATCGTCATTTTGAGCGTTCCAGAAAGTGCCATATTCCAAGATATAGAGGGATCCATCCTTCCCAAATTGCATATCAATGGGTTTGTCAAACTTTGTGCTGGGCATAAAGGGTTCCATTTTTTCGTAATCCCCATTTTTGTCCATGGTAACGAGAAAAATCCAGTTTCTCATCCAGTCATAGATGAATAGCTTACCATCAAAGTACTTGGGGAACCTTTTATCGGAATCATCATGAAGGACGGAATAATAAACCGGCCCTGCCATGGCATTTCTGCCTCCTTCTCCCAACTCCGGAAATTCCTCACTGCCATCGTAAGGATACCAAATAAAGGCCTTTTGAGCAGGGGGTAATGATTTAACGCCTGTATTGTTTGGCGAGTGATTCACGGGCTCTTCAGGATCATATTGAAAGGTACTCTCTTCCCTTTCAAAATCATAATGCCAATAGGCTTTGTTATCTCCGACAAAATAAGGCCATCCGAAAAAACCTGCTGATTTGGCCTGGTTGATTTCATCGTATCCTTTTGGCCCTCTTGTAGGATGGTCCTCAGCCGCATCCGGCCCCACCTCACCCCAATACAGATAACCGGTTTTGGGATCCACTGAAATGCGAAAAGGGTTTCTGTTTCCCAAAACATAAATTTCAGGACGGGTATTCGCTGTACCTTCAGGAAATAGATTGCCTTTTGGAATAGAGTAAGAGCCGTCTGCCTCTGGCTTGATGCGAAGAATCCCACCTCTTAAATCCATGCTACTGCCCGAGCTTCTTTGTGCATCAAATGCCTCTGCCCTACCCGGCCGCTCATCTATAGGGTTATAATTGTCAGATTCGAAGGGGCTGGTGTCATCTCCTAAGGAAAGGAAGAGGTTTCCGCCAGGGCCGAACTCCAAGGAACCACCTGAGTGACAGCATCCCCTGAAAACAGGAATTTCTAACATCACTACTTCTGACTCTTTCATCATTTTACGGTTTTCAAAAGTAAATCTAGAAAGCCTGTTGATGCTATTTTCACCTGCTGGCGCATAAAACAAGTACATCCAACCATTCTGCTCAAACCCTGGATCCAAGGCCATTCCCAGAAGCCCGTCCTCATGCTCAGGATATACCTCCAGCCTTCCTACAACCTCTGTTTGTCCCGAGGCATGATCATAGAGCTTCACACTGCCCTTCCTCTCTATAAAAAAAACCGAGCCATCCTCCAATACCTCCAACTCCATGGGCTCGTCTAACTGCTCCACTAAGGGGGTTTTGATGAACCGGTTCTCTTCGGGCATCTGATGGTCATAAGGACTGCCTTTTTCACACCCAATGATGGCCAGTAAAATGAAAATTACAAAAGTAGAACGTGTCTTGTGGATACGGTTTAATAGGTTGATCATAAAATAGATGATAGGGATTTCCCTGCTTATATTTTTTCAACGATAAAAATACGCTGAAAAATTTACCTACGAAACATTTTTAGGATAAGTGCAAAATCGAATCGAGCATCTGCTCCTATCAATCCTTGATTACCCTAAACGTGAATGTTCTCTCCCCTTCGGTAATCCACAAAACATAAACGCCTTTAGGAATATTCAGCTCAATTTCATGACTTTCCTCCAATGAAGTTTTGTGAGCCACCCTGGAAAGCACTTTTCTACCAGAGGTATCATAAATATCAAAGGAGATTGGTCCTGCATAGTCATTTTTTACATTGATTCTCACGCTATGCTTCACTGGATTTGGCCCTATTTGATAACCTTGTCTGCTTAACCTAGATTCAGGCGGTAAACTGGAAATAGTAACAGGAGCAGAAATGCGATTGCATTGATCATCAATCACAGCCACCTGAAACGTGCCCCCTTCCTCAGCGGAAATGGTGCGGGATGTGGCTTCGGGAAGGGGTCGACCATTCCTGTACCACTGGTATCGGCTGGCAGGAACTCTGGACGTCAATAGGGCTCCATTGGCTACTATTTCCGGAAGAGGAAGGGAATTTTGCCTTACCTGTATCGATCTTTCCAAAACCGAAGCCCCTCCGGGACCGGTTATTTCCAGGGTAATGGTATAAGCCCTAGGGTTATTGAAAAGAAAAATAGGAGACTGCGCCGTTGAAGTGCCCAAGCCAGCAAAATTCCATCTATAGTTTGAGATGTTCCCCTCGGAAGTATTGACAAACTCCGTTACCCCTCCCGCACAATTAAACCTGACTTCAAAATTGGGGAACAGTACATCATCACAATTTAAACTTAACCAATTCCCGGAATTGGTGATTTGGGCATTTGGCCCCAAATTCACCACCGACTCACCGGCAAGGTCCACGTTTTCTACATTTAGGTTCTCAAAGCAGTATTTTACGTAGGGGGGATGACTAAGGGTGGCCTTTCCTTCTGAACTGATTAATGCCGGGCCTGCCCCTTCATCGATCTGTTCCATTTGTTCCAGCAGGCTAAGCGTTTGCCCATCTGCCAATTCTAGGGTAACCCCGTTGGCTATAGCCAACTTTTCCATGGTAATGGCGGGTTCCATAAACTGAAGACGCCCTCCCATTATTCTGGTTTCCTGAATCTCCCCTATGCTTTCCACAACCAAGTTGCCCCCTAGTATACCTAAGGTTCCTATTGCCTGCTTACTCAAATCTTTAAAACTCCCCTTCTCACCAGAGTAATTAAAATTTAATCCCCCTCTGATAGAAGCGGGTGCCTCAACCTCTAGTACCTGACTGAAGGTGATTTGATTTACCCTCCCGGTGAGATTAGACTCACCCTTTAATACCAAGCTCCCTATTGAGAGCCTCTCCGTATCAACTTCCAGATTGGCATTTTCTAGTACAAAATCATTCAGGCTGGGCATGGACAACACCCTCCATCGACCTTGATCGATGGTAATGGATACCTCTTCAAGGGCAAGTTGGCCAAAATCCAGTACATTCTCGCTTGGACTATCTGATCGAAAGGTGATACTCCCTCCCCTAAGGCTGGCATTTGGGTTACTCGACCTAAGCCCACTATCAATGATAAGGTTATTTCCGTTCAAATCGATGACCAATGGCTGATCCCCAAACAAATTTAAGCTAAACACCTCCGTATTTGCGGGGACGGTTAAACGTCCTTGTTGAATAGGTCTGTCAATGACCACCCGTGAGCCCTCGGTGGGTAGAATCCCATCAGCAGGCCCGTTACTTGTCAATGACCAGTTATTAGGGTTATTCCAGTTGCCATCATTACCAATATAGTAGAGGGTGTTCAACTGGCCATCCACTACTCCTGCGGAAAGGATCAGACTGAAAGCTTGCCGGTTATTTCTCAAGTTCCCTTTATGGGTCACCCTGACCGTATAACGCTGGGCACTTGGGGAACTGATGGCCACTTGTTCCACATTATCGCGACTATTGTCTGCCGTGTTTACTGCTATGGCATTTGCCCCTTGACTGAAATTAAGGCTCCAAGGAAAAAACTCCGTTCCATCCTCCCCAATAATTCTAACATCCAGATCATTGACCAGCATCCTATCCCTGGGGTTGAGGGAAGGGGGCGGAGGAGTGCCAGCGGGGTCGGTCCAGGCAATGGTGGCCTTGATAGGCTCAATACCATCTGAAATAAAGTCAAATTCATAGCTTTGGTTGTTATCCAGCACCAGCTCCCTGATGATTCTACTGGAGCTGTTCTCATCGATAATCATTTGCCCGGCAGCTTCTACATCCAGTACCCCCCAGCCGAACATGTAATCCGGCCCCGGATTCATACCTGCCTCCTTGGCTGTTTGTATGGCCAATGCTTTGAGGGTGGCAGAACGCATATATCTCCCAGCATTTCTTTCCCTGTACAGTTCCTGTAAGAGCAAGAGTGAACCCGACACATTTGGAGCGGCCATGGAGGTGCCACTTTGGGACCCATACCCATCTCCGGCCCCGTCATTGATGATAGTGGAACTGAATACATTCACCCCCATTGCCACCAGGTCAGGTTTGACCCTACCATCGTCCACCGGCCCCCAGCTAGAAAAGGGGCTCATCACCACAGAATTAGGACCTGTATAATTGGTGATGCCATTTACCGCACCCACCACAATATTGTTCTTTGCCACTCCTTCAGGCCCTATGGAATCGTCAGGGCCATCCGAGTCCCTGGATCCATCTCCCACATCGCTTCTGTCATTCCCGGCAGCCCAAACGACGGTATAATAGGGTCTTGAAAAAGCCAGCTCATCTATTTGCCTTGCTTTATTCGTGTAAAAACCGAACCTGTAATCCTCATTTGGGCTAATGCTTTCGTTTCCGGACCAGGCCCAGTTGCCATTGCTATCCCTAAACCAGCCTACCAGAATCCCATAGGAGTGGTTGGAAATAAGGTGTCCCCCAGGCAAAGCCTCGGGGTCATAGGCATTTTGCATCATCTTAGATACATCCGCGTCCCAGTTGAAGGCCCAACCTGTGGCAGCATTGGCCATTCCCCGGGCATTGGCATTATTCCCTGTGGCCAGTATGGTGCCTGTCACGTGGGTGGCGTGATTGCTAATGGTCTCCGTTGAACCATCTATCTGTGTCACCCTCCCTGAAAACTCATTGTGGTTAGCCCTTGGCCTGGTTTGGTCATAGATACCTATGATCATGTCTGCTCCGGTAAGGTTTAGGCCCAGGTTTCCACCAGGCTGCAAGGCGTTGGTGCCTGTGGTAATGGCAGCCGTGACATTATGGGTAGTAAAGTACACAGGGTGGTTTTCCCTGTCCATGTATTGAAACTCGGCCACCTTGCCATCTTCCAGCAACAGGGTGAGAGGAACCCCAAAGTTTTCCGCAATTTCTGCCCGCTCCTCCTTACTCAGGCTGTAAGGACGCACGCTTTCCCTGAGTTGATCGAAAGTAGCTCTTCGCGTATCACCAAGCCCATCATCTCCTGGCCTTGTGACTTGCGATACCACAGGCAAGGTCAACGCCAGGAAGCAGATGGTTGTAAGCAGCCAGTTTTTCATCAGTTTATAATTTGTTTTTTAGCGGTCATTACCTGTCCCGAACTTGTTTCGGGAACTTGCCCCGTACCGCAGGTCGGGGTGGAATCTCGCAATGATGAACATCCCTCCGTGTGTCGGTTGCGCCATGCTCGATTTCATATACACATAAATTTCGTTTTCGTGCTGGAACCTTCCTGATTTACCTCTTA
This sequence comes from Cyclobacteriaceae bacterium, assembly GCA_003565295.1. Taxonomy (GTDB): domain Bacteria; phylum Bacteroidota; class Bacteroidia; order Cytophagales; family Cyclobacteriaceae; genus Pleomorphovibrio. The sequence continues at coordinate 12,736 of PXCO01000053.1, read as the reverse complement.
GGGAACCCTTGTCATCGTGGTGGTACCGCTATCTTCAGACCCATTGCTCCAGGTAATCCTTATCACCCCATTGGCATCCACTGTGCCCGTACCATTAAACACATCCCCTCCGAATACCACATCCGGCTGATCCACCACAGATATGACCCCGCAGAGTTCGGTAAAGATGGCAGGGTTATCTTCAGCTCCATACACCTGTGAGTAAAGTCCTCCGGTAATATCTGAAATACGATACGTAAAAGGCTCAATCTCAGTTATGGTCACCTGATAATTGATAGTGCCCCCTGTGCCCACATTCACCGTGTTGTAGGTACCTGCCAGGTCAGAAGGACATGCCAGCCTGATTTCAATGGTTACAGATTTATAATTAGCACTGATTTTGGTATCCCCTGCATCTATAATCGTTAGAATGAGGTCAGGGTTTTCATCCGTTCCTAAATTCCCTGTCAATACCCTGATGGGAACATCGATAAAACTGGTGTTTGGGGAAATGGTGTACCTATCTGTGGCCAGGGTGTAATGTACCCCCGGTATGGCGGTAGATTCCGGATCTGCACCGATCAATAGCTCAATGGGCCTATCCACATGTGCGCCCACCAGGTTAATTCTCACAGTGGTCTCATCCACCTGATTATCCGAATCCTTAGTGAAAATCCGGGTGATGGTGGCATTAGGCCTGGATGCCTCCTCAAATTCCACTTCCATACCTTCCCAAAGAATGGTAAACCCCGATTCCTCCATACACGAACTGTGAAGTCCAAAAAGAAGGACAAGGATCATATAATACGGGAATTTAGCGATGGGTTTCATGATCAATATCCAGGGTTTTGTTCCAACAGTTCATTCAATTGTATCTGTGCAAGGGGCAGATTGGAAAGGATGCGGTAGTCCGAATAGGGCACCTCCAGGAAATCCCCGTGTTTAGTGATGTTCATCCCATTCCGCTTCAGGTCAAAGAATCTGTGCCCTTCCAGGGCAAACTCCTGTCTCCGCTCCAACATGATCCTATTGAACAAGGTCTGACCTGTGATCACATTGTCCACAGCCCCCAGCCCACGTTGCGTCCTAAGGGCATTAATATCCTCCCTTGCGCCTGCGGGATTGCTTTGGTACCTGGCTTCTGCCCTGATGAGGTACAACTCAGCAGCCCTGATGATGGGCAGGTTTTCCAGGAAATCACCCTTAAAGCCCGTCCATTTCCTGCTGGCATATACAGGTCCTTCTATCCCGTCCCTGGTGGTTTCCCTCCAACAGTCCCTACGTACGTCCCCGGCTTCAAAAGTGGCCATGAGTTCATTCGATGCTGCAATTATAAACTGAGCGGCCGGGTCGGAATCTGAGGTAAGGGAATTCAAGGAATTATTCACACCGTCCACGCTGCTCCAGTCCACCTGTCGCAATTCCAACTCAAACACGGATTCAGGATGGGGTGCCCTGGAGAAACCCTGCACATAGGTGCCCGGTGGAGTTAGCCCATCCCCGGAAGATCCCAACCCCAGAAGATTCATGGCGGCAGTAGCTGCCGCCTCGGCATCCTGCATCCTGTTCCAATACAGATATAATCTGGCCAACAAGGTCAATGCAGCTCCCCTATTTCCAAAATAAACCCCTTCAGAACCTAAAGGAACTGGGGGTAAAAGCGGAATAGCTTCAATAAGGTCACTTTCTATTTGCTCGTACACCTCTAATACCGTGGTTCTTTCCCGGAAATCAGCATCAGAAGCCACCAACGTGGGACTTAACCTCAGAATTGGCCCAAGATTAAACCCGTTTACCTCACGGCCAGGCTCGTATCCATACACACGGCACAGGTCAAAGTAAAACAATGCTCTCATAAAATAGGCTTCTCCCTTAATGATGGATTTCTGGGCCTCTTCACCAGTTACATTTTCATCATCAATCCCTGCAATGATCAGATTTGCATCATTGATCCCACCAAAGACGTTGGAATTCCACAGATTAATATGGTCCCTGTCCCCATTGGCCTCTTCCCCTTGGTAGCGTCCGGTATTGGCTACCAGCCTAAGGTTATCCGCCAATATCTCCGGGGCTATCATCATCTGCTGTCCATAATAGTTGAAACTAGTGGCACGGTTATACATGGAATTGGAAACGGCAAAATACCCTGAAACATCATTTAATGCTTGTTCGGGGGTAAGGCTCTGCCGCGGGGTGGTATCCAGGTCGGTGCATGAGGCAATTATGGTTGCCAGGATCAAGGAGGTAATCAGGTTATTTAACTTTTTTTCCATGGCCTCTCAGAAATTCACGTTTATACCAGCGGTGATTTGTTTGGAATTGGGGTAAGTACCATACGTGGAACCACCCACTGAATTGACCTCAGGGTCAAGTCCATTGTACTTGGTCCATGTCATCAGGTTTAACCCTTGCACAAAAACCGAGGCTTGCTCGATACCTGCCTTTCTCAACACTTTCCCGGGCAGTTCGTAATTTAGGGTTACCTGTTTCAATCGCACATAACTCGCATCAGAGATTTGCTTGGTGGAAAACTGCTGGTAACCGGAGTGACCGGGAATCCTCCCCCCTTCGTAGGGCTTGGGAGTATTGGTGATGTCTCCGGGTCTCCTCCAATAAAATTGCTGATCCACGGTTTGGTTGTCTTGACCGATGGAACCTGCCTGTGCAAGGTTATATAAATCTTGGTTAAAGGCCAGGTTGCCGTATTGGTATTGAAAAAACACTTCCAGGGAAACCGGCCCGTAGGAAAAGGTGTTGGACAATCCTCCAAAATTCCATGGTAAGGCACTGCCTATGTATTTTTGATCATCATCAGAAAGCAAATACGTGTACTCACCGTTTTCATCAAAATACATGGGAGCCCCGTTTGCCGGATTAACCCCTGCATATTCATAAGCGTAATAAAAATCAATGGGCTTACCCACGATTAGGTCATTCCCCAGACGGTCCAGCCCTTCGTACAATTCCAGCAGTTCATTGGAAAATATGGAAATATTAAATGCTGTGTTCCATCTGAACTTACCCATCACCACATTGGTGGTCTGCAGGTCAAAATCTATCCCCTGATTCCTCACCTTTCCCGTATTCCTGGTAATGGATCCAAAACCTGAATCTATAGGAAGCTGAGTCTCGAACAGCAGTCTCCGGGAATCCTTCCTCCACACGTCCACTGTTGCGATTATTCTGCCATTGAACAGGGTGGCGTCCACTCCGAAGTTGGTGGAAGCCGCCTCCTCCCAGGTCAGCAGGTCATTGCCCAATTGGCTGAAGCGCAGGGCTCCAGACCCAAAATACTGACCTGCAGAACCTATTAGCGTCCTGGCCTGGAAATTCCCGATATTGGAATTGCCCGTAATCCCATAAGAGGCCCTTACCCTAAGGTTATCCACCCATAAGGCATTCTGCATAAACCTTTCGGAAGAAATGCGCCACCCACCCGAAATGGCACCGAAATTCCCCCATCGTGTATTGGTGCCAAAGCGGGAGGATCCGTCCCTACGTAGTGTCAGGTCAAAGGTGTAGCGGTCATCATAATCATATTTGGCCTGAGAAAAGAAACCCGAGCGTCTAAACTCGGTGAAAAACCCTCCCACATCAAAGGGAACTGCGGCATTTTGCAGGTACCTGAGTAATGGATTGGGAAATCCCCGTCCCGTTGCCGAATTCGCCTCAGAGGTTTCTGCCTTATATTCATACCCTAAAATACCCGATAGGGTGTGGACATCATTAAAAGACTTGTTCACGTTGAAATTGGCATTGGCATTGGTATTGACAATCCTTCGGTCTGTAAAAGTGGAGGAACCCCCATAACTGGCAAAGGCAGGAATGGTGGAAGGTCTGTTGTTTTCGTCCCTGTTATCCGAAAAATCAATGCCTCCGAAGGTGGTAAAGCCCAGCCAGGGAAGAAATTGATAAGTCATCTGCAAGTTGGAAACCGATTGGTAGGTAGTGGCCCTTCTTAACTCCTGATTTACCCCCTGTACGATATTATAGCCAAACAAGTGTTCACTTGGGTAAGGGGCGAAATTTCCATCTTCATCAAAAATGGGCACATTTGGACGTGCCACATATCCTGCCACAAAGGGACTGTTCACAAAATTACCACGGTCAATCGATCCATTAGTGATTTGTTGTGAAAGAGAAAGGTTGGCATTAATGGTGAACCGCTCATTGGCCCTGTGGGTCAGGTTGAGCCTGCCTGTGGTTCTTTGATAATCGGACATGATGATTTGCCCTTCCTGATAGGTGTGAGAGCCTGATATGAAAAACTGGGTGCGCTCATCCCCACCGGACATGGAAACATCATAAATGCTTAACCTCCCGTCTCTGTATAGGGCATCTACCCAATCAGAGCTTTGCAATTCCCTGTCACCTGGACTTCCAAAAATCTGTGCCGCATCAGCGGGGTTTAAGCCCGCGTTGATGTAGGCCTGTCTTTTTATCGAGGCCAATTGGTTGGCGTTCATTACATCGTAGAGTTCAATGGGCTGCACAATCCCTTCCTGCACGCTTACTCTCACGTTGGTTTTTCCTTGCTTACCCCTTTTTGTGGTGATCAGTACCACCCCATTAGCAGCCTGTGCACCATAGATGGAGGCGGCCGCAGCATCTTTAAATACCTCTATGGACTCTATATCGTTGGGGTTGATGGAGGCGAGTGCATTTTGGGATCCCTGACCGGATAAACCGCCCGAGGCAATTTGCACCCCGTCCACAATGTACAAGGGTTGGGTACCGGCATTAATGGAACCTACACCCCTGATCCTCACATTAAGGGTACCTCCGGGCTGGCCGGAACCTGCGGTAACCTGTACTCCCGCCACCCTGCCCTGCATGGCACGGTCAAATGACTGCATGGGCAGATCCTGGAAAACCGTCCCCTTTACAGAAGCAATTGCCCCTGTCACTTCCCTTCGGGTCTGGTCTCCGTAAGCAGTGATGACATATTCATCCAAGGACGTTAACGCCGGCTCCAAGGCAACGTTGATCACATCCCTGTTTCCAATATCCACCTCTTGGGTTTGAAGACCCACAAATCGGTAGACCAACGTATTTCTGTCTGGGGGAACACCAATTTCGTAATTCCCGTCAAGGTCAGTGATGGTTCCTTGAGAAGTGCCTTTTATTATAATCGTCACCCCAGGGATCGGTTGACCGTCCTCGGCCGAAGTCACCACCCCACGTACTACCCTGCTCTGGGCACTTACCCAACCTACGGTGATGATGAAGAAGATAATTGCTAGTAAATTTTTCCTCATATAAGTGCTTTGCGGTTAAAGAGCTATCAATATACGAAACATAAGGAATTGCGGGTGATTATGGCTCATCAATACAACTATTTTTTCCAAGGCAGGCAATTCTCAATTTTCAGTGGCTTGCTGCAAAAGACAAGGGTCCCTGCCGCAACTATCTTTTCTTTTAGGGATACTCCACAACAGGTCGTTAAACCTTGGAATAGGCTTGTAGAATAAACGCTATATTAACGATTCAGTTTGAGATTTATGATTTAAATCTTCTAAATCTGCGTGGGTTTAAAAAAAATAGACGCAAAAAGAATGATTTGAAAGTGGAATTTAAAAATCCGGTTGAAGCTCGGTATAGTCTCAGCGATCAATTATTTTATTGACAATAAACAGATTTAAAAAGCTCCTTTTCTGTCAACTTTTTTAGGTGACATTTTTTTCATTCATCACGCATAGCATGGACGAAAACACATCAGTGACCTAAGATGCTTTCATATTTACGGAAAAAAAGCTGCTGATTAAATTCCAACATAAACCCAGGTAACCTAAAATTATATTGGAAGCCAATTTCACTTTCCATTCGATAAAAGTGGGATTACAAAATAATCACCTCTATCCTCCGGTTCAGTGCCCGGTTCTCCTCGGTATCATTTTCCATAAGTGGCTTTTTGTCCCCTCTTCCCACGGTCTCCATCCGTGCCTCGGCAATGCCCAGTTTGCTCAAATAATCTTTCACAGAATTGGCCCTTTTCATACTTAGGTTTTCATTGTAGGCCGCCCCACCCACGTTATCGGTATGGCCCTCTATCATGATGCGCAAATTGGGATGCTCCTGTAAAAACTTAGCGAGCCTGCTCAGAGAACTGATGGACTCGTCTTTCAAATCCGCTTTATCGAAATCAAAGAATATATTTTCGAACACAAAATTCTTCCCGCTCTCTATAGGGTCCAACTCAATGGATAGGTTTTTCCTGTTTTTCAAACTATCCCTCTCCACGTTATAAATTCGGGGAATAAACCCCTTCTTTTCCACATAAAGACCAGAAAGACCCTGATCGTCGGGATAGAGCATCACAAAATCTCCGGTCATTCCGTCGGACCTGAATTCATACATGGTGCTATCATTGGCCAGATTCACCAAGGAAAGCCGGGCATCCACAGGCTTTCCGCTTGTCGCATCCAGTACCCTGCCTTCCGTTACGATGATCTTCTCCCCGAGGTCAATGGTTTTGGGGAAATCGAAGCGATATAGAAAAGAGCTATCCGGCCTTCCCTCTATGTAAGCATTCTGGGTGTAATATGCGTAATCCTTTTGAGCTGTGATAAAAAGCGCCAATTGGTCATTTTGGTCATTGATGGGGTAGCCCAAATTCCGGGGTGGGCCAAATTCCTGCCCGTCAAAGCTGGATACAAAAATGTCCTTCCCCCCAAATCCCAAATGACCATCGGAAGCAAAGAATAGCATCTCGTTGTTGAAGAAAATAAAGGGGGAGACCTCATCCTTTGGGGTATTCACATTTTCTCCGAGGTTTTTGGCCTCCGACCAAGTGCCATTGGATAGCCTTTCCGTAAACCAAATGTCGTTACCCCCAAATCCTTCCCGGCGGTTAGAGGAGAAAAAAAGTACAGACCCGTCTGCAGAAAGGGAGGGCTGGGAATCCCAATACCGGGAATTAACATTTTTCCCCATATTGGCAGGTTTCTGCCAGATCCCGTTGATCCTTTGCGTGAGGTATAGATCACAGGAGCCAAAGGAGTCAGGGGTATCGCAAGAGGTGAAAATCAGGATATTGCCATCCGCTGAAATCGTGCATGTGCCTTCGTTGTAACGGGTGTTTATGGTTTTGGAAATGGACTCCGGGGCAGTCCAGCTTTCACCGTCATAATAAGATACGTATATATCCTCATTGTCATGTTGGTGAAGCCCGTCTCTCTTGGTGAAAAGAATCTTTTTGCTATCGGCAGTTAATACGGGGAAATACTGAAGCCTAAACCGGTTCAAAGGTTCAGGTAGCCGTTCCTTGGTGATGGACAAGGGAGATTTAAGGTGTTCTGATATAAAGTCAAGCCTTTCCTTACTCTTTTGGTAATTCTCTGAGGCCAAAAAAGATTCATCCAAATGCGGGTTGGTTTCATCCATTTTTTCCAGGGCCTTCTCGAATTCACCCATCCCCAGGTATATTTGCACCATCAGCCAGCCAAACCGTCCCTTAAACTGCTTTTCCTTGTCGGCCTTTAGCCTTCGCTCCCCCCTTTCTGCAATTTCCAACGAACGTTCATGCAGGCCTTTAGTAAGCAGCACCTGGGCATGCCTGAGGTAAGCCTCGAAAAAATCCGAGCTTCTATCATAGGCCGCCTGAAAACTGTACATCGCCTCATCCAACTGCCTGCGCAGCAGGAACTGCTCCCCCTCCTCAAAATGCTTGATAGCTCTTCTGTCTATTACCGAATATTCCTGGGCATAAAGCCCACCGAATTGGATCAGTGTGAGGATTCCACAAATCAAACAAGCCTTTTTCATCCACTAAGGTATATCCATAAACTTATGCGTCTGGAGAGATATCCTCCACTCCGGGTGATTTTTCACATAAGTTATGATTTTTTCCATAAATCTCGAGGATTTTGACCATTCGGGTTGGAGAAGTTTTACGCAGCCCTCATTCACTTTGGCGGCATGCACTTCCGCAAATTCAAAATCTGATGAATGAAAAACCACCACTTTCAATTCATTCGCCTTCTCGTAAATCCCTTCTACAGGGGATTTGAATTTTTTCGGGGAAAAACATATCCAGTCAAACTCCCCCGACAACGGGTGCGCACCGGAGGTCTCCAAATTCACCTGAAAACCCCTTTCCTTTAGCATACTGGTCAATGGCCCTAAATCGTACATTAGAGGCTCACCACCTGTGATAACGGCAAGCCTGGCCGGATATTTCATGGCCTCATTCACAATTTCTTCCACACCTACCAAAGGCCATTTCCCTGCCTCCCAGGAATCCTTCACATCACACCATACGCAGCCCACATCACATCCTCCCAAACGGATAAAGTAAGCGGAGTGCCCGGTGAAACTGCCCTCTCCCTGAATGGTATAAAAGGCTTCCATAAGTGGCAGCATGGTTCCTTCAGCTACCTGTTCTTTCTCTAGCATATCAAATTTTTGTTAAAGCGGGTGATTGAACCGCTATTCAAAATCAATAACAAAATCCCTTTAAGAATAAATCTTCCGCTGTGAAGCCATCAAGGTGTTGTATAGCAAAGAGGCTATGGTCATAGGCCCCACTCCCCCGGGTACAGGGGTAATGGCACTGGCCAAAGGCGCCACCTCGTCAAATTTCACGTCACCAATAAGGCGGAAGCCACTTTTTTTGCTGGCATCGGGCACCCTGTGTATGCCTACATCGATGACCACCGCACCGGGTTTCACCATGTCTTTGGTGACAAACTCGGCCTTCCCTATGGCCACGATCAATATATCAGCGGTTCTGGCGATTTCAGGCAGATTTTTAGTCCTGCTATGGGTCAAGGTTACCGTACAATTCCCGGGGTTATCGTTTCTTCCCATCAAAATACTCATGGGCGACCCCACAATATGGCTCCTTCCAATTACCACACAATGCTTCCCACTGGTTTCTATATTGTACCGCTTGATCAGTTCCATTATGCCATTGGGGGTGGCAGAAACATAGGTGGGCCAGTTCAGTGCCATCCTTCCCACGTTGGCAGGTGTAAACCCGTCCACGTCTTTCTCAGGTCTGATTTTTTCGGTCACCTTTTGCACACTGATATGCTTAGGTAAGGGCAACTGCACGATCATTCCGTCCACATCAGCATTACTGTTCAATTTTTCAATCTCCTCAAGCAGTCCCTCCTCAGAAATGTCTGCATCAAGCTTCACCAGGGTGGAAGTAAAACCGATTTGCTCACAGGCCTTTACCTTCGCCCCTACGTAGGTTTGGCTTGCCCCATCATCTCCCACCAGTACGGCTGCCAAATGAGGGGTTTTTCCTCCTGCTGCTTTGATCTTTACCACTTCGGCTGCGATCTCCTCTTTTATGGTGGCCGATGTTTTTTTTCCGTCTATGATTTGGGGGTTATTCGTTGTTTCCATAAGGTGTATAATGCTTTGATGAATAAGGTTATCTTATGATGATCGATCTATTTCACTAGCAGGGTTTATTGACTTTTTAGAAACAAAAATACTTTGTATCCAAGTGTTTAGCCTACCGGGACACAAAGTATTCATTTTTGATAATCAGTTATGGCGGGTTTGCAGTGGATAGCCTAGAATAATATCCCCAGCTTCACCGGCAGGCATTAATCCAGCTTTAGCACGGCCATAAAGGCCTCCTGCGGAACTTCCACATTGCCGACCTGCCTCATTCGTTTTTTCCCTTTCTTTTGTTTTTCCAGCAGCTTCCTTTTCCTGGAAATGTCCCCACCGTAACACTTGGCAGTAACATTTTTCCTTAGGGCTTTCACGGTTTCCCTGGCAATCACCTTGGTACCTATGGCCGCCTGAATGGCGATCTCAAACATTTGCCTGGGCACCAGCTCCTTCAGCTTTTCGCAGAGCCGCTTGCCCCATTCGTAGGCTTTGTCCCGGTGCACGATTGCCGACAGGGCATCTACAGCATCCCCATTGAGCATCACGTCCAGCCTTACCATATGGGATTGCCTGAAACCTATCAGTTCGTAATCCAGGGAGGCATAGCCTCTGGAAATGGTCTTGAGTTTATCAAAGAAATCAAATACGATCTCCGCCAAGGGCATATCAAAGGCTAGCTCTACCCTATCAGCGGTAAGGTACACCTGGTTTTTGATTTGTCCTCTCTTGTCCATACATAACTGGATCACAGGCCCCACATAATCGGCAGCGGTAATAATGGAGGCCTTCACGTAGGGTTCCTCTATATGTTTGAACAAATTGGCCTCTGGCATATCAGAAGGTGCATTTATGACCCTGTACTGGTCGTTGTTCATCAAGGCCCTGAACTGTACCGATGGCACCGTGGTGATCACAGTCATGTCAAACTCCCTCTCCAACCGTTCCTGGATGATCTCCATATGGAGCATGCCCAGAAACCCACACCGGAACCCAAACCCCAGGGCCGCGGAAGTCTCTGGCTCCCATACCAGGGAAGCATCATTGAGCTGAAGCTTCTCCATGGAAGCCCTTAATTCCTCGAAATCGGTTGTTTCCACCGGATAGATCCCCGCAAAAACCATGGGCTTCACGTTCTCGAAACCTTTTACAGCTTGGGTACAGGGCTTTTTCACATGGGTGATGGTATCCCCTACCTTTACCTCTTTGGCCACTTTGATCCCGGAAACCAAATAACCTACGTTGCCCGCATACATGCTCTGCTGGGGCTTTTGCTGTATGCCCAGTACCCCTATTTCATCGGCCTCGTACTCCTTGCCGGTATTGACAAACTTGATTTTATCCCCCTTTTGCAAAGTGCCGTTAAAAATCCGGAACAATACCTCTACCCCCCGAAAGGGATTATATACGGAATCAAAGATCATGGCCTGCAAGGGAGCATCTTCCTCCCCTTTGGGTGCGGGGATGCGCTCCACCACTGCATTGAGGATGTCCTCTATGCCAATGCCTTCCTTTCCCGAGGCCAAGATAATGTCCTCCCTATCGCAGCCTATGAGATCCATCACCTCATCGGCCACCACTTCGGGTTCCGCACCGGGCAGGTCGATTTTGTTCAGCACAGGTATGATTTCCAAGTCATGGCCTATGGCCAGGTACAGGTTGGAAATGGTCTGTGCCTCTATGCCCTGGGAGGCATCCACAATTAGCAGGGCCCCTTCACAGGCGGCTATGGATCTGGATACCTCGTAGGAAAAGTCCACGTGACCCGGGGTGTCTATCAAATTCAAGGTATATTCATCCCCTTGATAGGGGTATTTCATCTGAATGGCATGTGATTTAATGGTAATCCCCCGCTCACGCTCCAAGTCCATACTGTCCAGCAACTGGTCTTGCATCTCCCTGTCCGACACCGTGTTGGTGAACTGGAGCAGCCTGTCTGCAAGTGTGCTTTTGCCATGGTCAATATGGGCAATGATACAGAAATTTCTTATTTTTTGCATCTTCATAATTGGGTGCAAAAATAGCAAATTGTTAGGGTTTTAATATTATTTGGTAATTTTAATTCTCCAAGGGCAGGGGTCTTTTCCCGTGATAGGGAAACCTCCGAACCTGGCAAATGGTTATCTTATACGTCCACCATTCTAAAATTCTTGTCTAAACCATGTTCTCTGCGACAATTGCAAAAACGATTCTCGTATGGCTGGCCTTTCTAGGTCAGCCGGAGGCCACTGCTGAAAAGCAACTCACCGATGATGCCCCCACCGGCAAGGTGTCCATTACCCCTAACCGAAGCCTGGGGTGGAAGGATTTTACGGTGGTGCCCCAGATCAGGGGAAAATCTTCCATCAACGCCCTCTGCCTCAGTACCTGCGATGTGGAAATCCGGGGTGTCACCACCCATGCAGACCATGTACGGCTGGAAGTGGAGGCCATCGTCAAGCATCAAAACGAAATGTCCCAGGTGCGGGAAAGTTTCCTTTCCGAGGCAAGTGATGCCGTGAAGGCGCAGGTGTTACACCATGAAAACGGGCATTTTTTGATTGCCCAGATCATCGGCTACAGGATTGTGAAGGACGCACAGGGGTTTAAGTTTGACAAGAAAAATTATAAAAACCAGCTCAATCAAATCGTTCGCAAGCATTTTCGCTCCTGGAACCAGATGGACCAGCTCTATGACCTGGAAACCACCAAGCCCAGGAACCCCACCCAGCAACAGAAGTGGGACAAGTTTTTCGACAAGGAACTCAGCAAACTAAAATCAGAAGTAACCCCCTAATGCAAGAAGTCGCAGAAAGAAAAAGAAATGAAAACATAGGAGAATACATTGTCTACATGTATCAAATGGAAGACCTGATCAGGGCCTACGACTTTGATATGGAAGCGCTTCAACAGTACCTGGTCTCCCATTACCCCATAGAAGACAGGGAAAAAGCCGAGGTTACGCATTGGTTTAAGGATTTGGCCGGGGAAATGGAAAAAGCAGGAATCCGGGAATCTGGCCACCTGCCTGCCGTGCAGCGCATCGTAAATGAATTGGCGAGGCTACATTGGGGATTGCTCAAGGAGGACAAGGCCTATTTCCAAATCTACCAGGAGGCCAAGCCCTTTGTGGTGGACCATGTGCTTGCCGCCGATGGCCAGGAAGTGGGGCATGAGATACAGGTATGTGTCAATGGCATATATGGGTTGCTGCTTTGCAGGCTTCATGGCAAAAAAGTAGATGAAGAATTGCTAAATGCCGCAGAAAAGTTCGGCAAGGTACTTGGGTATCTCAGTCATTGTTACCCGGGAAAGAGGTGATGAAATCGAGCCTGCCTAACGGCAGTCAGGGCATGACCAACCCAAATCGAGTTCCCCGATCCCGATGGCTACGGGACGGGGCAGGTTATCCCGAAGATTGGGACAAGTT
>PXCO01000333.1 GCA_003565295.1 Cyclobacteriaceae bacterium | reverse complement strand
GTCGCAGTATCGAAAAGTCTTCCGTCCAGAGCTTCAAATTTCGGCCAGTCACTTGCCAACAATTTTGGTCCAACAGCAAAAAACATTGTTGTGGCGTGCAACGCTCCCCGCAGTTGAGCAGCAATCTTGCTTTGCCCCACAGGATCTACCGGTTCTTGCGCCAACCAGTATTCAATAGAGAAGCGCTCTATTCGCTCTAGATCAACTATGAAGTCATTGATATGGGCAATGTCTTGAGAGCGGATGGAATAGTAAGATTGGGCCAGAAACGTTCCGGTCGCGCCAACTATGGCACCGATTAGTGCTGCTAATGTTGCTTCCACGAGATTACTTTAGGCTTGGTTGATGTAGCGATCGATTGCTGTTTGATATCGCGCGTTTCCTGGACGCCCAATCACGATTTTTAGCCTATTTTTTAAGTCATCCTTCTTAACACTTTCTTTTCGAACTAAACCGCCGAATGCCTCTTCAAGGAAAGATGAGCCAAAGCTCATCACGCCGTCGAGCGAGACAACAAGATCAACACCATTCTCAACAGCAAGTCTGTAGCGCGGAAGGAGAAAATCTCGGCGGAATCTTGAACCATTGAATGGGCCGTCGGCGTCATCCCTCCCTGCTGGATACGCTGAATACTCTTTTGCTATTTCAATTTCCACAGGATCACCCATTTCTTTCTATCCGAGAAAGGTCGATTACCCACTCGATCAGCGTGCCACCCACCGATCGCCGGTGGCTACTACTTTGGATCCCTTTGCCATGCGTGTAGCGGCCCGCACCGCCCCGGCTCCAAATCGTCAACGATCCAGCTCCACAGATATCGACTAAATCCATCATTTGTGGCAACCCCTCACCCCTGCCAGGCTCACCGGTCTGTGTCTCGCCTCGACGCATGGCCCCTTCTATGTAGGCAGCGTCGTCCTGATACTCGAACTCCTTTTGCAGCGTCAAGTTCCGGATCACAAAGTCTTGAACCGCACGGGTCCACTTTTTTTTCGGAAAGGTCACTGGGATCGATGCCCCTTGGTCATACATTACCACAGTTAAAAGTCTGTGACCACGGTGCGCTGAAGCTGTCATCCACCATGAATCGACGTGTTTGTAGGCAAAGTCATAGTCTTCAGGGTAAGCGTGGCGCGCAACATTCACCATGGCCTCAGAGAGCGCGCTGTTCAGCGCAGAAACGATATCATCATCCAATGGTCCGCTTGCATCAATGAACTTACTCAACTCAATCAGGTTCTCACTGGTGCGCTGCAAATCAGCCGCGTTTCTTCCCGAGACGATTTTCATTGTCCTGACATCCCCAGAATCCTGGTAAAGCTGGCCGACGCTTTGTGACAATCCAACGATTTCAAAAAAACCCAACTCGAAGAGCTTTGAGAATACCTGCTCACTCCAATCGTCAAGGTTGATTGTCGGCGGAACATCACCGATGAGCCTACGAGCTCGATCATACTCGGCGGCGATAGTCAGCGCTGAAGCCGTGGATATAAACTTGATTGCAGAATAGTCGACATAGCCCCCAATTCTGCCTAGTTTTCCGTTCTTTTTTGGCTTAGCGACCCACCGATACCGTTGTGGATCAGTTTCCGAGCCGCTGATCGCGTGCCTGCCGCGCCATTCGTCGAAAAAGGTAAGCGTCTCAGATGGATTCTCTTGGAGGCAAATTGTTTCGGGCGGTCGGCGCGGCTCACGATTACAGAGAACTTTCTCAATTCTATCACCGAACCACGCCGTCACGATACGGCTGTATACAGAGCTGCGTCTCCCACGCCTCTTACTCTTCAATAAAAGGCCAGAATGAGCCCGACGGACCAGCCAGCGCTTATACCGAACCGTCAACTTTTTCATCTTAACTAACTCTCCTGCGAAGAACCGGGTTTCGCATAACAGTGTTGTTCGGTAACTGCACTAGATTACCGAATGGCACACGAGTCCATCCTGAAGAGCAGATCTGAGCTCGGGGAACAGGACGACACCTTAGCCTCTCGCTATTGGCGAAGGGGCGAAGGTCCATATCGGCAAAAGCGCCGTGCCAATTCATCGAAGCAAGTATAAAACGGAGGTCTGCGCTTAAGCTCATACGGCAGAGGCTGCTCCGACTACCCAACAGAATAGAGACGACCATCAAGCCAAAGCGGTGTCTCCCACAGCGGAGGGTTCAGACGCCCCCGACCGGCTGGCACCGGCTGCACCCCCGTCACCTGACCTCAATTCCCCTAGGACTTCGGTCATAGCTCAACTCCCGATCACCCGCTCAAACTCCCCACCCGAATGCGCTGACCAGTCGCGGTAAGTAAGTCTTGCAACCAACAACAAGCGAGACACCAATGACCAACCCTTACAAAGATACCCCGACCGCCCGCTTCATCACCGACCGCGTGCGCGACTTGGCGCACCGTAAGACCCAGTCCGAGATTGCAGCAGAAGCTGGGTTCGTGAATGCGAATTTCATGTCACTTCTAAAATCCGGCAAGAATAAGGTCCCGCTGGATCGCGTGCCGTCACTCGCACGGGCACTCGAAGTCGATCCGGCCTATCTGATGCGCATGGCACTGGATCAGTCTGTGGGTGCGACGGCAGCGAAAGCGATCATCGATATCTTCGGCACGCCCGCGACGGCGAATGAAATCGGATGGCTGAACGAAATTCGTGATGCGTCTGACAATACTGACCCGCGTCTCACCGCGCGCTCGCGTGCAGCACTGCGAGGGATATTCGGGAAATGAATGATGATATCTTTGCTCTACCTATTGGTCCGGCGGGACCGTGGGACCAGCTGACCAGAAACGAGCAGGCGTGGATCGAGTTCATCCGGGTGATCTCTTGCGGCAGCGACCCGAAGATCACGCCCGCGAGGGTGCGCTCGCTGCGGGAGTTGCTGGACACCAAG
>PXCO01000271.1 GCA_003565295.1 Cyclobacteriaceae bacterium | reverse complement strand
GATCGGGACAAGTTCCCGAAACAAGTTCGGGACAGGTAATGACCGTTGAAAAGAAAATATAAACACATGAAATCGAGCATGACGAAGACGACACACAGAGGGATGATTATTGAACATGCGAGATTCCATCTGACCATTAAAAAACAATTATAAACAGATGAAATAAAGTTGTTCATGGGCGCAGGTATAAGGAAAAGTTGATCTTAAAACGCAGGGCAAAGTAAAAATGGAAATGATTAAAACCTACCTTGGAAAGAAACTATCCCTAGTGATGTTATCCGGCCTTTTCGTATTTAACAAGTAACTTTAGTAAGTAAAAATCAGGAAATGAAAATATCAATAATTGGACTGGGCTGGATTGGAAAGCCACTTGCCGGGGCACTGAAAAGTCAAGGCCACCAGGTAATCGGAAGCACAACGTCCAGGGAGAAAATGCAAGAACTGGCAAATGAGGGCCTGGAAACCAGGCTTTTTCAATTGTATCCAGAGCCTCAAGGGAGTGGCTATGAAGACCTTTTTACTGCAGATATACTTTATATAAATATCCCCCCGGGCCGAAGAAAGCACCCGGACGCTTTCCATCCGCAACAGATCGCTTCCATCATCAAATTAATTAAGGAAGGGAGTGTGAGGAAGGTGATCTATGTAAGTGCCACCTCAGTGTACCCCAACCAAAATCAGACTGCAAGGGAAGACGACCCCCTTGATGGGGGCATCACAGAAAACCCGGCTTTGTTTGAAGCTGAGCAGTTATTGTGGACAAACAGCGGGTGTCCACTTACCGTGATCCGTTTTGGAGGCTTATTGGGGGACAACCGCATTCCAGGTAAATATTTCTCCGGAAAGGAAAATGTGCCGGGCCATCCACCGGTCAATTACATTTACAGGGATGACGCGATTCGGGCTATACAATGGGTCATGGAGAAGGAGCTTTGGAACGAGACATTCAATCTGGTAGCCCCTGAGCATCCCAAAAAGAAGGACGTGTATGAAGCCAATGCCAAGCTTCTGGGATTTTCTCCACCAAGCAGCTATGAATCTCCAGAAGTCACATCCTGGAAGGAAATATGCGTGGACAAATTCTTGGCAACTGGGTTTAAGTTTCATTATCCGGACCCTATATCCTTTCCTTATGGGGAATAAATGTAAGAATTTGTCATTTATCCTTAGGTTGTTCGGGTTTAATCGCCTTTCTGTATTGCCAGGCTCCAAACCTCCTATTAAAATCTTCGCTTTATCCTTTAAAAGCGTCAAAGAATACTTCATTCACGGAATTTTATTTCGATCATAAATATTACAGGTGTTGATAATCAGATATATGTGCATATTCGGATAAGCGGTTTTTAAAAAATAACATAAACATCTAATTTTGCTGGGAAGTAAAAATTCAACCATGGACAAATATTCATACATCTCCAATGCCCACGTGGCATACATAGATGAGCTTTACGAAGATTATAAAAAAGACCCTGAAGCCATAGACCCGAGCTGGAAAGCTTTTTTTGACGGGTTCGACTTTGCCATTACCAAATTTGGTGAGGATGAAAATGGGGGCGCATTGAATGGCGGATCCACCAAAACGGCGGTGAACGGGAATCTGGCCACAAAGGGCACCATGATGGACATGGAACAATTGCCCAAGGAAATCAAAGTCAGAGCCCTGATCCATGCTTACCGCTCCCGGGCGCACCTCCGCTCCAAGACCAACCCCGTCAGAGAGCGTAGAGACCGTAAGGCACTTTTGGATTTAGATGATTTTGGTCTGGACAAATCAGATCTGGAAATCGAATTTCAGGCCGGTAACGAAATTGGCATCGGGAATGCGAAATTGAGTAAAATCATCGAAGCCTTAAAGAAAATATATGAGGGCTCCATGGGCTTTGAATACCTGTATATCAGGGAGCCTGAGATGCTGGACTGGCTCAGGCAAAAGATTGAAAAAGAGGCTTTAGAATTTGATCCCCCTGCCGAAGATAAAAAACGGATACTATCAAAGCTGAATGAGGCGGTGGTTTTCGAAAATTTCCTTCACACCAAATATCTGGGGCAGAAGAGGTTTTCACTGGAGGGTGGTGAGAGCACCATTCCCTTCTTAGATGCACTGATCACCAAGGCTGCAGATTTAGATGCGGAGGAGGTTATGATCGGCATGGCTCACAGGGGAAGGTTGAACGTTCTGGCCAATGTTATGGGCAAAACCTATGAACAGATTTTTTCTGAATTTGAGGGCACAGCTAAGCCTGACCTCACTATGGGAGACGGGGACGTGAAGTATCATATGGGCTTCTCCTCTGAAGTGCCTACTTATCACGGCAAGAAAATGATTCTCAAATTGGCTCCCAACCCTTCTCACCTGGAGGCGGTAAATCCCGTGGTGGAAGGATTTGTAAGGGCCAAGTTGGACCATCAATATGGAAATGATGCTTCCAAAATGATCCCCATCCTTATTCATGGGGATGCTGCTGTAGCCGGACAGGGGATTGTATATGAGGTCACTCAGATGGCCAATCTTAAAGGCTACCACACGGGAGGAACCATCCATTTTGTCATTAACAATCAGGTAGGTTTTACCACGGATTTTGATGATGCAAGAAGTTCCATTTATTGTACAGATGTTGCCAAAATCATAGATGCACCAGTTATCCACGTCAATGGTGACGATCCGGAGGCTGTGGTGTACGCAGCAAAACTAGCGGTGGAATTCAGGCAAAAATATAAGCGGGATATCTTCGTAGACATGGTTTGTTACCGAAGACATGGGCACAATGAGTCTGACGAGCCTAAGTTCACCCAGCCTGAGCTGTACAATGTGATCTCCAAGCACCCTAACCCTAGGGAAATTTATAACAAGAAGTTGCTGGAAAGAGGTGCAGTTGATGCTCAACTGGCCAAGCAGATGGACAAGGAGTTTAGGAAATTACTTCAGGACAGGCTGAACATGGTAAAGGAAAAGCCCCTCCCTTACAATTTCAGCCCCTTCGAAAAGGCCTGGCATGAATTACGCAGGGCCAATCCAGAGGATTTTGACCAATCCCCTGATACAGGTATTTCCCA
Organism: Cyclobacteriaceae bacterium; assembly: GCA_003565295.1. Lineage (GTDB taxonomy): Bacteria > Bacteroidota > Bacteroidia > Cytophagales > Cyclobacteriaceae > Pleomorphovibrio. Next base: position 9,768 of record PXCO01000271.1, on the reverse strand, counting down.
AGAGTCCATAGAAAAAGTCGCAAAGGCCCTTACGGTTATCCCTAAGGGGTTTAAGCCTATCAAGCAGATAGAAGCTCAAATCAAGCAAAGGAAGGAGATGTTCTTCAACTCCAAAATGTTGAACTGGGCAGCAGCAGAGCTGCTGGCTTATGGTTCATTGATGTTGGAAGGAAAAACTGTGCGGGTTACCGGGCAAGACTGCCAACGGGGCACCTTTTCCCACAGACATGCAGTGGTGCATGATGCTACTACCAATAAGCCCTATTACAGTCTCAACCACCTAAAGGATAGTACCGGGAAATTTTATATTTATAACTCCCTGCTTTCTGAATATGCGGCGTTGGGGTTTGAGTATGGGTATGCCATGGCCAATCCCTCTGCCCTTACCATATGGGAGGCTCAGTTTGGTGACTTTGCAAACGGGGCACAAGTGATGATCGATCAGTTCATCACCTCTGGGGAGTCTAAGTGGCAAAAAATGAATGGGTTGGTCATGTTGCTCCCCCATGGTTATGAAGGGCAGGGGCCGGAACACTCCAATGCAAGACCAGAACGGTTTTTGCAGCTATCGGCAGAATACAATGTGGTGGTGGCCAATATCACCGAACCGTCCAACTTCTTCCACCTTTTGAGAAGACAGTTGACTTGGGAATTTAGAAAGCCTTGTATTGTGATGTCACCCAAGTCCTTGTTAAGGCACCCCAAAGTGGTCTCTCCAATGGAGGAGTTTACGAAGGATGGATTTAAAGAGGTGATTACCGATAAGCAAGTTGACCCTAAATCAGTGAAGCGTGTGCTGCTATGCTCGGGGAAAATTTATTATGAACTGGCAGAGCTTAGGGAAAAAGAAAAAGTAAAGGATGTGGCCATCATCCGTGTGGAGCAGCTTCACCCATTGCCAAAGAAACAAATCATGCAGGGCATAGAAGCTTATGGCAAAGATGTGGAAGTCCTTTGGGTACAGGAAGAGCCTGAGAATATGGGATACTGGGCATTTATGGTCAGAAACCTGTTTAAGGATATTGCCATGGATGTTATTGCCAGGAAACCCAGTGCCTCCCCAGCCACAGGATATAACAAAGTGCACATGGAGGAACAAAAATCCTTATTGGAAAAGGCACTCAACATCTAATCTGGAAGTTTAATCACCTGAATTTTAACGATAAGCTTGGACTTTTCATGTTCAAAAAAGCAAAAGGAAAATGAGTATAGCAATCAAAGTCCCTGCCGTAGGGGAATCTATTACCGAAGTTACCATAGGTCAGTGGTTTAAAAATGACGGAGACTATGTAGAAATGGACGAAGTCATCTGTGAACTTGAATCCGACAAAGCTACCTTTGAGCTCACTGCTGAGGAGGCTGGCGTGCTGCACACCAAGGCTGAGGCGGGTGATACCCTCGAGATTGGGGAAGTAATATGTGAGATTGACACTGATGCTAAAGAAGGTGGTTCGGATAAAGGGGAAAAAGAAACACCTACCGATAAAGAGAAACCGGCAGCAAAAGAAAAACCTTCCTCCAAAAGTACAGGAGAAGTTCATGAGATGGTGGTTCCTACAGTAGGGGAGTCCATCACCGAAGTGACCCTTGCCACCTGGCTGAAAGAAGACGGAGAACACGTGGAACTGGACGAGATTATCGCTGAGGTGGACTCTGACAAAGCTACTTTTGAACTCCCGGCAGAGGCCAGTGGTACGCTTAGGCATGTGGCAGGTGAGGGGGATACCCTCGAAATTGGAGCTTTGATTTGCAAAATAGAAAAAACAGAGGGAGGAGAAGGTTCTACTCCCTCCAAAGAAGATAATCAAAATTCCTCTGCTTCTTCAAAGGAGGTGGCCCCATCTGGAAACGAAACTTATGCCACGGGACATGCCTCTCCGGCTGCTGCTAAAATTCTGGCTGAAAAGGGATTAGACCCTAAAGAAATTAAGGGGACGGGGAAAGACGGAAGGGTCACCAAAGAGGATGCGGAGAAGGCTGAGGAAAAGAAGGAGGAAGGACAGGCTTCCAAGCCTTCACCACAAAAACCGAAAGAAGCAGGTCAGCCTGCCGGTAAGGCACCTGAAGGGGATAGGTCAATGAGGAGGGAGAAGATGACTTCTCTGAGGCGAACCATTTCAAAGCGATTGGTGGCGGCCAAAAACGAAACCGCCATGCTTACCACCTTTAATGAGGTGAATATGAAGCCTGTAATGGACCTTAGAAAGCAGTATAAGGAGCAGTTTAAGGATAAATACAACGTGAATCTTGGCTTTATGTCCTTTTTCACCAAGGCGGCTTGCGTGGCTTTAAAGGAATGGCCGGCGGTAAATGCTCAGATCGACGGTAATGAGATCATTTATCATGATTTCTGCGATATTTCCATAGCAGTTTCCTCTCCTAAAGGTTTGGTGGTTCCTGTGATCAGAAATGCAGAGAAAATGTCCTTTGCGGAAATTGAACAGGAAGTGGTTCGGCTAGCGGTAAAGGCCAGGGATGGAAAACTGACCATCGAGGAGATGACCGGGGGAACTTTTACCCTTACAAATGGGGGAATCTTTGGTTCCATGATGTCTACACCCATCATCAATGCCCCTCAATCTGCCATATTGGGTATGCATAACATTGTGGAGCGGCCTATGGCAGTTAACGGCGAAGTGAAAATTCTCCCAATGATGTATCTGGCGCTTTCCTATGACCATAGGATCATTGACGGCCGGGAATCCGTAAGCTTCCTGGTGAGGCTTAAACAGTTGCTGGAAGATCCGGCAAGGCTTTTAATCGGAATTTAACAAATTATGGGCCGGGAGATCGGAACCGGCCCTACTCTTTCATTTATCCTGACAAAACGTTCAGATTTAACCTACAACCATCACAACTATGTACGATTTAATTGTTATTGGGTCCGGACCAGGTGGGTATGTGGCAGCTATTAGGGCTGCGCAACTGGGGCTAAAAACGGCCATTATAGAAAAATATGCAACCTTAGGGGGCACTTGCCTGAATGTTGGATGTATTCCCTCCAAAGCACTCCTTGATTCCTCTGAGCATTACCATAATGCCGAACACAGCTTCAAAAACCATGGGATTGACCTTAAGGGGCTATCTGTAAACATGAAACAAATGATTGCCCGAAAAGAAGAGGTGGTAAAGCAGAATGTAGAGGGGATACAATACCTGATGAAGAAGAACAAAATCGAAGTTTACCAAGGCCTTGGCTCTTTTGTCGACAAAAACACCATTAAGGTGCGTAAGGAGGATGGTGAGGAAGAGGAAATAAAAGGGAAAAACATTATCATTGCCACGGGCTCTAAGCCGGCTAGTCTGCCTTTTATCAAATTGGACAAGGAGAGGGTCATTACATCTACTGAGGCACTCAACCTTAAGGAAGTGCCCAAGCACATGATTGTGATAGGTGGCGGCGTAATAGGGCTGGAATTGGGATCAGTTTTCGCTAGAGTGGGGGCGAAGGTTTCTGTGGTTGAGTTTATGGATTCCTTGATTCCCACCATGGATAAAAACATGGGAAAGGAACTTCAGAAGTCCATGAAAAAATTGGGTGTGGAGTTTTACCTTAAGCATAAGGTTACCGCTGTGGAAAGGAAAGGTAAGGAGGTAACAGTGACTGCCGACTCACCTAAAGGGGAAAGTATTAGCCTGAAGGGCGATTATGTGCTGGTATCCATAGGAAGGCGGCCTTATACCGAAGGGCTCAATGCAGAGGCCGCGGGTGTGAAGATAAACGATAAGGGACAAGTGGAGGTAGATGAGCACTTACGCACAAATGTAGAGAACATATATGCCATAGGTGACGTGGTAAGGGGCGCCATGCTAGCACATAAAGCCGAAGAAGAAGGGGTGTTTGTCGCAGAACAAATTGTAGGACAAAAGCCCCATGTTAACTATTTGCTGATTCCAAATGTGGTCTATACCTGGCCTGAGGTGGCAGCAGTAGGTTACACCGAAGAGCAATTAAAAGAAGCGAAAAGGAAATATAAAACCGGAAAATTCCCGTTTATGGCTTCAGGAAGGGCCAGAGCTTCTGGAGACCTTGATGGTTTGGTAAAGGTTTTGGCCGATGAGGACACAGATGAAATCCTTGGTGTTCACATGATAGGCCCCAGGGCGGCAGATATGATTGCAGAGGCCGTAGTGGCCATGGAATATAGGGCTTCTGCTGAGGATATAGCCAGAATGTCCCATGCACACCCCACCTATACCGAAGTGTTTAGAGAAGCTTGCCTGGCTGCTACGGATAACCGTGCATTGCATATGTGAGCTTGAATGAATTTCGAATTACGAATGATTCAATCACGAATGATTCGTAATTCGCATTTTCCAGATCAATGATCAACGCATCGCCAAATCCACATTGGTGATTCTTTATTTCCAGAGAAGTAAGAGTGTGTCCGTAACCATGCTAGTCCAATAATGGATTACACCTACGTCCATATAAGGGGTGTTCAATTTGGCAAGAAAACCACTTTGCTTTGACCTCTCCTATAGCTTCTTCTATGTTGGTCCCAACCGAGATGTTACTTCCAAGTAATTATTTACTTAGCCCAAACTCATTAGTTTTCTAGCTGCATTTGCCAGCAAACTTGAAGCACCTTCACCGCAAATGAGAAACATTTGGCCTGGACCGCATTGTCATTTATTGCTTTTTGTGTAGGTAGTGCGTGGTTAAGTAAGTGAATTAACCTATTTTGCGGGATAAATTGTTTTTAAATCTGAAAAAGTTTAGTTTGGAACTCCTTTTGTAGGTGGGGAGTGAGTAGGGTTGTTGTTTTTCAAAGAATGAACATGGAAGGTGGGGATATGGCTTTTACCGCAATAAGTAAGTTTATAGTAAGTAACCAAAAGGAAGAAGAAGTAAAGGAAGCTTTTAAGAAAAGACCGGGCCTGGTGGATGAACAAGAGGGTTTTTTGGGGTTAAATGTGCTCAGTCCAAAAGATAACCCTGCAGAATTTTGGCTGATCACTCACTGGGAAACTGAAGAGCATTTTCGGCACTGGCATTTGCATCATAAAAAAGAATCTCATATCAATATACCCAAAGGTTTAAAGTTGGTAAAGCACAGCTTTGAGTTGAAGTTTTTTGACCTTATCACCAATTAAAAACCTAAACATGAACATGTCCCCTAAGCCTAAAATGACCTCTGCTCTCCTTTTAGAAGAAAAGGATCGGCTGGCAACTTCAGTTACAAAGCAACTTTACGATGTCCATCCTCAATGGGAACAAAGGTTTGGTGAGATGGGAAGAGCTCGGTGCATGGAAGACACCATGCATCATATCGATTATTTAGCTGAGGCCATAAGGTATGAAAGTCAATCCTTGTTTGACCAATACCTTCAATGGGTGGAAAATGTCCTTTTTGCCAGGGATATCGACACTGCAGACTTGAAGAGAAGCTTGGAAATACTAAACCAGGCCATCACCTTGCATTTTGAGGATTCAAGTGAAATAAGGAGTGAAGTGTCAGGATATTTGGTCAGGGGGATTGAATGTCTGGGACAGTCCTCGCTGGAAGTATCTTCCTGGTTGAAACCAGAGAATCCATTGCATGAAGAGGCTCAACGTTATTTGGAACTGCTTCTTGATGGTAGGAGAAGAGAGGCCTCCCATTTGATTAATGTGACGATGATGAAGGGTTATGAAATCCCGGAAATCTATGAGCATATTTTTCAGTCCACCCAGTATGAAATTGGGCAACTGTGGCAACAAAATAAAATCACGGTGGCACATGAGCATTATTGCACTGCCGCCACACAACTTATTATGTCAGGACTTTATCAAAAAATTTTTTCGGGTAAAAGGAAAGGGGCAACCATGGTGGCATGTTCTGTTCAGGATGAATTGCATGAAATAGGAGTGAGAATGGTTTCTGACTTTTTTGAAATGGATGGCTGGGATACGTTTTACTTAGGCAGTAACGTACCCATCTCCAACCTCACAGAAATGCTAATGGAAAATAAGGCTGATTTGCTAGCTTTGTCCGTAACCTTACCTGTACATGTTTGTAAATTGGAGAGCCTTATTGCAAGAATAAAGGGAAAAAAGGAATTAGAATCCCTAAAGATCATGGTCGGTGGTTATCCCTTTGTGATAGTACCAGGACTGGCCCGTCGAATCGGGGCCGATGCGACCGCTCCATCAGCACGAGAAGCGGTAAAAAAGGCAAATTCATTGTTAAATTTTTAGATATGAGCAATGAGAATAAAAGCCTTATAAACTCAAACTCAAATCATACCTTGTATCTACGCTGCAACCAACAGGCCGAAATCGTAGAACTTATAAGGGATGATCTTGGTATTCTTGACCAAGAAGCCATACCATGTGCATTCCTGAGCCTCTTTAATGAGGAAAGCAAGTCTAATGCCGCGATTTTTTGGCAAGAACTTATGCAGTCGGAATTGACGTTGGACACTGAGTTGCTGGTAAAGTGTTCTTCTGGTAAGGAAGAAACTTTGAAGTTTTCTGGAGGAATGCTGAGAGGGCAGGTATGGATAATCGCCAAATCAAATAGTGAAATGCTTGAGTCCATGATCGAGGAGTTTATGCGGATGAATAACGAGCAGCAGAACCTTATCCGAATGGCAGAAAAAAACCTGAGCAAACTCAAAAGGGAGGATAACAATAACGTTGAATTATATAACGAGATTTCGCAAGTGAATAATGAGTTGGTAAATGCCCAACGAAAACTGGCCAAACAAAATGAACAGATTCGTCAGCTTAACATTGAACTTCAATCTACCAACCACGAACTTGAGCAATTTGCATACTCCCTCTCCCATGATCTAAAGGAACCATTGCGTATGGTTCGCTCTTTCATGTCCCAACTTAGAAAAAAATATGAGCACCAATTAGACGAAAGGGCACGTAAATACATCCATTTTGCAGTGGATGGTGCTGACCGGATGAATCAATACATAATGGATTTATTGGACTATTCGCGGATAGGTAGGGCAAAGGGGAACTTTGAAATGACAGACTTCAATGAGCTGTTAAACCAGGTGCAAGCTTTCAATAGATCTTCTATTACAGCAAACAACGTAGAGATTAATTTTTCAGATCTTCCCACTTTACCTTGCTTGAGAATGCCAATCAAACAATTATTCAACAATCTTATTTCCAACAGTATTAAATACCGAAATGAGAATACATCTCCGGTAATCAACATATCTTTTGAAGAAAAGAGCAACCATTGGAAATTTAGCTTTAAAGATAATGGGCCAGGGATAGCACCGGAAAATCATGCAGGGATTTTTGAACTATTCAACAGAATAGATGATTTGCAGAAAAAGACCGATGGTACCGGTATAGGACTGGCTATATGCAAAAAAGTAGTGCAGGCGCACCAGGGAGAAATTTGGGTCGAATCAGCGCTGGGGGCCGGCAGTACTTTTTTCTTTACCATCTCTAAGGAGCTAATTGTTTAATTACGAATGTATGAATTACGAATTACAAAGTATTTATTCATTTCCCCATCCCTGATAATGCGTTTGGCTACACCTACGCCCAGATCCTAGGCGGGTAGTGGCCCTCTACATCACAAGCATACAGATGTCAATCTGATTGTAAGAATGGGGAAAATTAATAGTTTTGCTGATTAATAGAAGATACTAAAACTACATGTTTTAGACTTATTCCAAGTCTAAGGGCAAAGTGGGAATGTTTATTTCCTGGACATATTCCCCTTTATGGTTAAGCTTTAACCCTGTCAGAGATATGTCCCTGTAGGCTCCTGTATCTATTTTCCAATGGGGAGGTGCTTTATGAAAGGAAGCTTTACCTTTAATCTGAGGAGTATGACCGATCACCTGTAGTTTGCCTATATCCCTAAGTGGCTTTCTGTTCCAAAGGATTCCGTTTGGATGATGGGTGTCCAAAGGGTCGGGTATAAATGCAACTCCCGCGTGGGAGACCAGGACGTGTTCATTTTCCCACTTAAGGGGCATTCCCTCAAGCCAGGGCAACCAAGCTTCGGGCGGTTCTTGCTGTAAAGATTTAAAACGGTTTAAGGTTCCGGAGCCCCCATTGAGTAGCCAAATATCCTCTCGGTCTTTGCCAAGCAGAAAATCGATCATCAACTGCTCATGATTACCTCTAAGGAACACAGATTTTCCGGGATGCTGTTCCTGGATTTCTTTAGCCAAAATCAAACATTCGGGGCTGAAATTCCCCCTATCGATCAAATCTCCCACCTGAATCAACATTTCATTTTCTGGATTCCAAGCCTCCAGCAGCCTTAAAAATGAATGATAACAACCATGGACATCTCCGATGATAAACAAATGGTGAGGGTATAAATTCATAAAGATTAATTTTGACTAGAAGGCTAATTTTGTAGATATCCTCAGCTAAATCTGGGCCTATCCCTGCATCTTTAAATTATTTGGTTAATTTTGCACCAATTTAGCCAGAAGTAAAACTTACTCAAAACCATAATTCAGCATGCCTAAAGACAGCAGTATTAAACACGTCCTCATAATAGGTAGTGGCCCCATCGTGATTGGCCAAGCCTGCGAATTTGATTATGCGGGTTCCCAAGCTGCCAGATCACTCAGGGAAGAGGGGATTATCGTCACCCTTATCAATTCAAACCCTGCAACCATTATGACCGATCCTGTGACTGCGGACAATGTTTACCTTCTTCCCCTGGAAAAGAAGTCTATTGTGAGAATCTTGCAGGAACATCCAGATATAGACTGTGTATTACCTACAATGGGCGGGCAGACAGCCCTAAACCTTGCCATTGATTGCGAAAATGCCGGGATATGGGAAAAATTTGGCACCAGGATGATCGGAGTCGATATTGACGCCATCGAGACGGCTGAAAACAGGGAAAAATTCAAGGCCTTGATGGAAAAACTTAATGTGAGCGTCTGTGTCGGGCGTACGGCTAGCTCCTTTCTTCAAGGAAAGGAAATTGCCCAGGAAATTGGTTTTCCCCTGGTGATTCGGCCATCCTATACTTTAGGGGGGACCGGAGGTGGTTTTGTGGATACTGCGGAGAATTTCGAAAAGGCACTGATGGCCGGCCTGCAGGCCTCGCCAACTCATGAAGTTTTAATTGAGCAGAGTATCCTTGGCTGGAAGGAATACGAACTTGAAGTGTTGAGGGACAGCAAAGGCAATATGGTGGTGATTTGCTCCATAGAGAATTTTGACCCAATGGGGGTGCATACCGGAGATTCCATCACAGTAGCCCCTGCCATGACATTGCCAGACCCAGTTTTCCAGGAAATGAGGAATAAGGCCATCAAAATGATGGAGGGTATTGGGAATTTTGCGGGGGGGTGTAATGTGCAGTTTGCCGTTAGCCCGGACAACCAGACCATTATAGGAGTGGAAATCAACCCTAGAGTGTCCAGGTCCTCTGCCCTTGCCTCCAAGGCCACTGGTTACCCCATTGCAAAAGTTGCCGCTAAGCTGGCCATCGGTTATAATCTGGATGAATTGAAAAATTCCATCACAGGCAATACGTCAGCGTTTTTTGAGCCTGCCATTGACTATGTGATCGTAAAAATCCCCCGTTGGAATTTCGATAAATTCAAGGGTTCTGACAGGAGATTAGGACTCTCGATGAAAGCGGTAGGTGAAGTGATGGGTATTGGGAGGAATTTCCAGGAGGCGCTTCAAAAGGCCTGCCAGTCACTAGAGATCAAGAGGAATGGTTTAGGGGCCGATGGCAAGGAATTGAGAAACCAGGAACAAATCATGTACAGCCTGGCCAATCCAAGCTGGAACAGGATGTTTCATATTTATGATGCATTTAAACTCGGTAT
>PXCO01000223.1 GCA_003565295.1 Cyclobacteriaceae bacterium | reverse complement strand
CCTTTTATCCCTAAACATCAAACAGCTTTGGCGGTAGAATTTGGCTAAAGCCGGGGCCTTTCTTCCATTTTTTATTGAATGGGCTGAAGCCGCATTCCTATTGAATTTTTGATTTTTGACCTTTTATTCTGGATGGGCAAAAGGAGGGAATGGCCAAAGCCGCATTCCTATTGAGATGTTGGCTGAGCCCGCATTCCTGGGGAAACCTGGGCGCCCTGAATTGCCTCCTGCTTTAGCGGGAGGCATAGGGGAGGTTGACAGCACCATTGGCTTTAGCCAAACCTTTTATCCCTAAACATCAAACAGGAATCACTTATCAATAATTTTTTATGGGATAGAATCGCTTTATCAGGGAAAAAGCAGTTTGTACCTATTTTATTTGATTTAACACCTGAAATCTTTTAACTTAGACCATTAAGTTCTTAGTGACTTAGCCCCACACCAAACCTGGTTGCTCAGCAAGTTCTGCTCAGGGGCGAATTGGCACAAAAAACCCTGCTATCTGCCAAAAGACTGATTCTTCAATTCTTGAACCCAAATAATTCAGTAACCATGAAGTATCTATTCCTTACAATTGTCCTTTCAAGTTTCCTGTTTTTCACCTCCTGTTCTTCCGATGATGAACCCGATCCCGGCCCGCAGACCATATCCATGGAAATGGTGGCTGCCGACCTGGAGCTGGACTGGGCCATTACCAGGGACCATGAAATGCCCTGCGGTGGCGATGAGGTGGGAGGCGGTGCCATTAGTGGCATGGTGACCTTCGCTGACCTTGGCCAAGTGGAATTTGAACTATCCTCGGTATGGGACATAGAAAACCAATTAGACCCCGAGGATGTGGTTTACGAACCCGAAGGCCCAGCCGGAGGGCCTGTGGCCAGAGTTTTTGAAAAACACGAATATCCTTACGATTTTATGTTCAGCCCCTTTACCGGTCAGTGTGAAACAGTGGTAAGCGCCACCGGTGAGATGACCATCACTACCGATAGTGGTGACCAAATCTTTGGCATGGTGGAAGGCGGAGAAACCCATCGCCTCGATTTTGTGACGGAAGGGGATGGCATAGAAACCTTTGCCCGAATTGACATAGAAGGCGGAACAGGTGAATTTCAAAATGCCACCGGAAATTTCGTGACCCATACCATCACCCGCTTCGACTTCGATGCCAATCGCTTTGTAATGGACCTGGCCACAGTACGCCCTGGCGGTACCCTTACTTTTGGCGGTCAAACTTACTGACCTCTTCATGTGCAAATACCAGGGGTATTTTTGCTGCCCCTGATCTTAAGTACTAGAAGACAAGCATAATGTAAGCCGACATGCCAGCCACAAAAAATGAAGACATTGCCATTATTGGTATAGGGTGCAGGTTTCCCGGAGGAGCCCATACCCCCAAGGAATTCTGGAACTTATTGTGCAATGGGGTAGATGCCATCACCCATATCCCGGAAGACCGATTCGACGTCAAGGGGGTTTTTGACCCTGACCCGGAGGCTCCGGGGAAAATTTATTCCACCTGGGGGGGATTTATCGATAAAGTCGATGAGTTTGATGCGGACTTTTTCGGCATTTCCCCAAGGGAAGCTAAAAGAATGGATCCCCAGCACCGGCTACTGCTGGAGTTGACATGGGAGGCCCTTGAGGACGGGGGGGTGGTTCCCGAGCAATTGGCCGGTACCTCTACCGGCGTTTATATCGGCATATCCTCCCATGATTACGCAGATATGCATGTACAGCCCGCCAGGCGAAAACTGCTTGATTCCCACATCAACATCGGCAATGCCCTATCGGTGGCTGCCAACAGGATCTCCTACCTTTTGGATCTGCATGGCCCCAGCTTTGCCATAGAGTCGGCTTGCTCTTCCTCCCTCACTGCCCTTCATCTTGCCTGTCAAAGTCTGCAAAAAGAAGAATCCAAAATGGCCCTAGTAGGTGGGGTGAACCTTATCCTGTCCCCGGAACTGACCGTGGGATTTTGTAAGGCAGGCATGATTTCGCCCGATGGCAGATGCCGGGCTTTTGATGCAAGGGCAAATGGCTACGTACGTAGCGAAGGGGCAGGCATGGTGGTCCTTAAACCCCTGCAAAAGGCAAGAGAGGATGGGGACAGGATTTATGCCATCGTAAAGGGCACTGCCATCAATGAAGACGGACGCACGGCGGGTATCAGTCTTCCAAACGGAGTTGCCCAAGAGGATGTATTGCGGCAATCGCTTGAAAAGACGGGATGTGATCCAACTGACATCCACTATGTAGAAGCCCATGGTACCGGAACAAACGCCGGGGATCCCGCAGAAGCAGGTGCCCTGGGAAGGGTATATGGAGCTTCACACAGTAAAAAAAAACCTTGCATCATAGGTTCGGCAAAAACCAACCTTGGACACCTGGAAGCCGCTGCGGGCATGGTGGGATTGATAAAAACAGCCCTAGCACTAAAACATAGAAAAATCCCCCCAAACCTGCATTTCGACACTCCTAATCCTGAAATACCATTTGAGGATTACCACTTAAAGGTGCCTACCTCCTTAATGAATTGGCCACAGGACACTTTTCCCGCAAGGGCAGGGGTGAATGCCTTTGGCTTTGGAGGCACCAATGCCCACGTGATCCTGGAAGAAGCTTCCCCACCCCAATCAACTTCCAATACTCCTTGCACTCAAGCCTACCTGCTCACAGTTTCGGCAAGAACTCCACATGCACTGGCGGATTATGTTGACCGGTATAAGGAATGCCTTTTAGAGGGGGAGAAGGAATCTCTAAAGGACTTTTGTGATGCGGCAGCCAACCGGAAAAGCCATTTCAAACATAGGCTGGCAGTGGTAGGAAACAATGTAGAGGAAATAGTCGAGGGACTTGAATTTTTTCAATCAAAGGAGAAAAACGCCGCAACAATTGTCGGTAAGGCGAAACAAACTTCATCTCCCAAGGTGGCCTTCGTGTTCTCGGGCATGGGGCCGCAATGGTTTGCCATGGGAAGACAACTTTTTGCCACCGAGCCAGTCTACCGAGATGCCCTCACCCGCTGCGATCGATTGCTCAGGCCTATTTCCGGCTGGTCCCTTATCGATGAACTTCACAAGGACGAGGCTGTTTCACGCATTGCAGAGGCCGAGCTGGCACATGTGGCCAATTTTGCCGTGCAAGTTGCGCTCGTGGAAGTGTGGAAATCCTGGGATGTAACACCGGATGTGGTGGTTGGCCATAGTTCCGGAGAAATCGCAGCTGCCTATGCCACAGGAGCACTCTCTCTCAAGGACGCGATATACCTGGCATACCACCGGGGACGTCTTCAGCATAGCATGGCCGGAACAGGAGGTATGCTGGCGGCTGCCCTTTCGGCCGATTTGGCTGAGGATCTGATCAAGGGTCAGAAAGAAAAGGTAGCTCTTGCCGCAGTAAACAGTGCAGATTCCGTCACTTTCTCAGGGGATATGGAATTCCTGACCCAACTTGCAGGGCAACTGGAGCAGGAGGGACGATTTTGCCGTCTCTTACAGGTAGATGTTCCCTACCATGGCCCCCAAATGCAGGAAATCCGTGATGAACTTCTGCATGTGCTGGCGGATTTAAAACCCAATGCCGCTCAACTGCCGATCGTTTCGAGTGTAAGCGGAAGTTATCTCGAAGGGGAAGCTTTTGATAGTGAATATTGGTGGCAAAATGTACGCAACCCGGTACGGTTTGATCAAGCTATTGGTGTGTTGTTAGCGGAGGATATTGACATTTTTCTTGAAATTGGGCCTCATCCTGTTTTGTCCACCTATTTATTAGAAATTCTGGGGCATCATGAAAAATCGGCGAGCATTCTTCCTTCCCTAATACGTAAGGAAAATGAAAAGGGAACGTTGTTTCGTTCTTTAGGCCATCTTTACGTGCAAGGCTACCCCGTTCATTGGAAGGGGGTATATCCCGATGGCTCCTTTTTTCCCTTACCCTTCTACCCCTGGCAACGTGAGCGCCACTGGATGGAGTCACTCCCTACTTCAAGCTCCGGATCGGACACCGGCCACCCCTTGCTCGGAAAACGCCTGCACACTGCCAGTCCCCTATGGGAGACGAGCCTGGACGACCCCCGGACGGATTTTCTCAATGACCACCTCGTTGATAACAGCATTGTTTTTCCCGGTGCAGGATACGTGGAGATGATGCTCTCTGCGGCAGGAGAAACCTGGAAGGATGCTCCCCTTTCTTTGTTGAACATCAAGTTTCATAAACTACTCTTTCTGGAAGCATCCAGGGCACATTTACTGCAATGCGGTCTAAATCAAGAATTAGGTTCCCTACAAATCTATGGGGCGGGAGAAAACAATGAAACATGGACGCAGCATGCAGAAGCCAGGGTTAACGCAAAGGACGGTGCACAAGCAGAAAAGTTGGACCTTGATGCCATAAGGCAGCGATGTTACCGGGAGGTCCCAGTAGAAGAACATTTTCGGCTGCTGGAATCCAGAGGCTTCAACTATGGTAGCGCATTTAGGGGAATAGGACAGATTCATGTGGGTGAGGGCGAGGCCCTGGCCCGTATTGAGCTACCCGAGGGCTTACATGCCGAAAACTTCCGGGTTCATCCGGCCTTACTTGATGCCGCTTTTCAAGTGTTGGTAGTAGTGGCTTCCAATAAGTTGAACGGGGAAGCTGACGCCGATCCCTTATTTCCAGTATCCATTGGAAGGGTCAGTTATCAAGCTCCTGCCTCAGGTAATTTCCTGGCCTATATACGGGTAAGGGAAGGATCTGATACCTTATTGGAAGGTGATGTGGCGATAGTGAATGAGGCTTCAGAAGTGGTGGTAAGCATAGAAAGCTTACGCGCAAAGCTTCTCCATGAAGCCCGGAGGGAGCCTGCCTTAACCCATAAGGAATGGTCCTACGAGTTCAGATGGGATGAACAACCCCCAGGCAAGGCAACCAGCAATGAAGATCAACTTGTACGAAAAACCACTGAGATACAAAAGCTGGTGGAAAAAACTTCCCCTGCCCCCGAGGATGACCTCGACGTGCGTATATATCATGAACTTGTTGTCCCTGAGTTAAACCGTGTTGCAGGAAATTATGCCTTACGTGCACTTGAAAAACTGGGGTGGAATGCTCAGCTTCATAAGGATCACAAAGCGGATGAACTATGCGATGATTTTAAGATAAAAAAAGCCTATCAGCCCCTATTCCTTGAGCTATACAGAATGGGCATTTCGCAGTTGGAAGAAGAAAACAACCCATGGCAGGACTTGGATAAGCGGCTGGGAAAGCTAAAAAATCGTGCACCCCAGTATGCTGCAGAATGTGAGCTGGTAAAGAAAGGCGGTGAGCAGCTTGCTGAAATGCTTACCGGAGGTGCCGATGTACGGGAAGTTTTGCTTTCCTCCTCTTCGTTGCAACTGTTGTCCACGATGTACCATGACAGTCCGGCCTGTCACAATTACCAGCAATTGCTTGCAGATGTTATCTCCCATTCATTTGATAAGGTTGATGACCAACCGTCTCCCAAAATACTTGAAATTGGTGCAGGGACAGGAGCTGCAACCTCGGAGATCATGCCCAGAATTCCCGAAGGTGCCCAATATGTTTTTACCGATATTTCACCCTATTTCCTGACTGAGGCCAAGCATCGCTTTGGCAAGAACACCGAATTTGCTGTATTAGATATAGAAAAAGACCCTCTTTCGCAAGGGTTTCGCAAGCATTCCTTTGACATGATTGTGGCGGCCAATGTCTTGCATACCACCAGGGACCTTAAAAGCTCCCTGGCTCACATCCATCAATTGCTAAAACCGGGTGGCCTTTTAGTGATCCTTGAAATCACCCGGAAGGCGGATTGGTTTAACCTGGTATTCGGTCTATTGGATGGATGGTGGCGTTTTGAGGATTCCAAACTACGAAAGGATTCCCCACTCATTGGGTGGAAGCAATGGCAAGAAGTGCTTGCTGAGTGTGATTTTATTGATGCCAAATCCCTTTTTACCAGCAAAGGTGGGGAAGAATCCCTTCAAACCATCACCTTAGCCCAAGCTGGAGCGGACGAAGCAACCCAGTCTACAGCAACAAAAACCGCCAATGGCAAGGCCCAACCTAACCTGAATGTTTCTACCCATCTAAATCAGGGGAGCTGGCTTATTTTGGCGGACACGAAAGGAGTTGGCGAGCAGGTAGAGAAGGGCTTGAAGGCAAAAGGTTACCGCTGCGTCCTTGTACATCCTGGTACGGGGTACATTCGACAAGACCATAACCACTATCAACTTTCGCCGGATCAGCCGGAAGAGGTTTCTCGGCTTTTCACTGAGAGTGGTTTATTAACTGATGAAAATTGTAAGGGAGTTATTCACCTTTGGCCTCTGGACGCCCCTTCCAATAAAAACATCAGTAGTTCTGAATTGATGGAATCGCAAAAGTCAGTATGTTTACCCCTATTGCAACTCCTTCAACAGCAGCCAAAAAATCTCTTCCCATCACTATGGCTCGTCACCTCCGGTGCACAAAAGACAGAAGAGGGGGTGGAAATTGAAACCCCACAGCTGGCGCAGTCTACCCTATGGGGTTTAGGCCGGGTAGTGGCCAATGAATTTGAAGATTTATCGTGTAAGTTGGTGGATTTGAGTGCCCAGCCCTCCGCATCTGAGATCAATGGACTGCTCGAGTTAATTGGTGGTGAATGTGAGGATGAGGAAATTGCGCTTCGTGGGGAAAGGCATTTTGTGAGGCGTCTGCACCGTTTGTCACTGGAGGGTTTGGAACCAAAACGGGTGGTCCGCAACATGAACCCTGACGCCGATCAATTTCGACTGGAAATCAATAGACCCGGAGCGCTGGAAAGTCTGGTATTGAAAGAGGTGGAAACCCCGCCACCCGGTAAATCAGAACTTATAATCAGGGTGCGCTCCTCCGGACTTAATTTTCAGGAAGTATTGTTGGCACTGGGACTATTACCCCGGGAGGCATTGCCAAAAGATCTTGATCATTTATCCCTGGGACTGGAATGTGCAGGAACGGTCTTGGAATGCGGAGACGGGGTCACAGGATTTAAGCCTGGGGATGAGGTGATCGCTCTGGCCACCTTCGCCCATGGATCGCGCGCAAGGGCTCAATCCCATCTGGTGGTACATAAACCGGAAAACCTTTCATTTGAACAGTCCGCATCATTGGTCAATGCCTTCGTTACTGCCACCTATAGCCTGCATCAGGTGGCAGGCATCACAAAAGAGGATCGTGTACTCATCCATTCAGCCACAGGAGCTGTGGGCTTGGCGGCCATTCAGCTCTGTCGAGAGATAGGTGCTGAGGTCTTTGCCACTGCAGGTACCCAAAAAAAACGTGATTACCTTAGGTCAATTGGCATCAAGTACGTAATGGACTCACGATCGACCTCCTTTGTGGAAGAGGTTCTTGAGCATACACATGGAGAAGGAGTGGATGTGGTGTTGAATTCGCTTAAGGGCAAAGCCATGGAGGCCAGTATAAATTTATTACGCCCCTACGGGCGTTTTGTGGAACTAGGAAAACGCGACATCTATGAAAATTCCCTCTTAGGCCTGTCGCCATTTCAGAAGAACCTTACCTATACTGCCGTTGATTTGCAGCAAATGGCCCTGGACCGCCCCGATTTCGCAAACCGGATGATCAGGCAGGTGGTACAAGAGGTTGCCCAAGGCAGATGGGAAGTGATTCCTACCACCACCTTTGACCTTTCTGAAGCCGAACAAGCGTTTCGTTTTATGGCGCAAGCAAGGCACATTGGAAAAATAGTTTTGACACAGGACCAATCCGATTACGCTGTTGTGCCAAAGGCAGCTTCCTCTGGGTGGAAGCAAGAAGCCAGCTATCTGATTACCGGAGGCCTGGGAGGTTTTGGGCTCTCCACCGCAAAGTGGCTGGCGGAAAAAGGGGTGGAAAGCCTGGTGCTTATGAGCCGCTCCGGAGTACCAAAGGACAATGCGGAAATTCTGGAGCAATTAGCGGACTCCCCCACTGAAGTCACTGTTATGCAGGGGGATGTAAGCAAGGCAGAAGATGTAAAACGGGTGCTTGACTATATCCGAAAAAAATTACCCCCACTAAAAGGGGTTATTCATGCTGCCATGACCCTGGAAGATTGCGCCATCAGCAACCTGGAATTCAAAGGGCTGCACAAGGTGATGTTGCCAAAAGTGGCCGGTGCCTGGAACCTGCACTGCCTCACGGCTGATGTAGCCCTGGATCACTTTATTTTATTTTCCTCCGTGGCTTCAGCATTGGGTCATCCCATGCAGGGAAACTATTCCGCTGCCAATACATTTATGGATACCCTCTCAGGATTACGCAGAAAGATGGGGCTTCCTGCCCTTTCCATAGGCTGGGGAGCGGTATCCGGAGTAGGATACGTGTCGCGCCACCCGGAGGTGATCAACTACCTCAACCGGTCTGGATTGACCGGATTCACGCCGGAAGATGCCCTGAGCACCATGGAAAAATTCCTTGATGCCGATAAGGAACATGTGTTAATTGCCAAAATCGACTGGGAACAGTGGATAGGTACCCATCCCGTGATGGCATCCTCCAAGCGCTTTAGCAAGGTGTATAGCAAAACCGCTGCCTCCACAAAAAAATCGGATGCCGAACCTGAAACCGCTCTGGAATCGCTACTCTCCGCTTCTCCGGAGCACCTTAAGGAGGAAATGGAAAACTATCTGGCAAGGAAACTGGCCCGTATCAGTGGCGGAAAAACCGACAACATCGACTTGGACAGGCCGCTCACCGAAATGGGGTTTGATTCCTTAATGGCCGTGGAACTTACCACTGCCCTCAATTCCGACCTGGGCATCAAGCTTCCAGTAGTTAAGGTCCTTCAGGGGATCAATGCACACGAACTTGGGAAACTCCTCCTTCAGCAACTTGACTTGCCAACAAAAAATAGCAAGGGAAAACAAGGTTCGGCGACTTCAGGAGAAAAAGAAATGCCCCTTTCCGCTGAGCAGGCCCGTTTTTGGTACCTGGAACAGCATTCCCCGGGCGATCCCGCCTTGCACCTGGTGGCAGCGGCCACGCTCAGAGGGGAACTGAACCGAAGTAAACTGAAAGAAAGCATTCAGTCGGTGGTAAATAAGCATGAAATTTTGAGAAGCACCTATTTTGAGGTCAATGGAGAGCCCATTCAGAGGGTGGAGAAATCCATTCAGGTCGCATTTGAATTCAAAGATCTGAGCAACCTTCCCCTCGGGGAAAGGGAAAAAGCTTCCCAAAGATTGTCCACTGATGCTATTCAAGAACCCTTTTCCCTGCAAAAGGGCCCACTTCTACGGACCTTGTTGCTTCAAATGGATGACCAAGCATTTGCATTGCTTTTGATGGCACACCATATTGTGGCCGACAGCTGGACCATGGCCTTGATTGCCAAGGAAGTGATGCGTGAATATGCTGCCAAATCGGGCGAGGACACCACCCCATTCCAACAAGCCGCGCTTCCATATTCTACCTATTTGGAAAAGCAAAGAAAAGCACTTAGCCCCGGGCTGATCGAAAAGCAGCTCCGTTATTGGAAAAAGCAGCTCAAGGGCTGGTCAGGGGAAAAGCTGTTTTTGCCCCCGGATTTCCCTCCCCTTGAAGAAAAACGGATAAGGGGTAGTCATATAGAGTTTACCGTTTCCGAACAGCTTACAACGCAACTAAGCAAACTTAGCCAACAGGAAGGAGTTACTCCTTTTGTGACCCTGCTAACCGCTTTTCAAGCCCTGCTTCATGCTTATTCCAGGGATACGGATATCGGTACCGCCACCCCCCTTGTCAAGAGAGACGTGCAAGATATGGAGGGACTGATGGGTTGTTGCATGAACACGGTGCTGCTTCGCAATGAACTTTCTGGAAACCCCAGCTTTAACGAACTGCTAAAGCGGACCCGAAAAGTTTATTTGGAAGCTTTGGAACATCAAGACGTCCCCTTTCAACGGGTGGTGGAGACCCTTAACCCCCAGAGGAAAAAAGGGCATAGCCCCTTGTTTTCCAATATGTTGATTTTTCACAATATTCCGGCACTAAACCTGGACATGGGGGGATTGACCTTAAGCCAAAGGTTTGTGGAAACCGGGGCGGCGGTGGCTGACCTTGCTTTATTGATAAGGGACGGCAAATCCCTTCAAGGATCCTTGGAGTTCAATGTGGATTTGTTTGACAGGCCCAGTGCAAAGCTGTTCCTGGATCACTTCCAGCAAACTCTGCAAACCGTCGTTAACTACCCGGATATTCCTATTAATAAACTTCCCCTTTTAATTGAAGAAAGGGGGAAGGAAGCCCCACTGAACAACCCTGAGGGCTCCACCCTACCTGTTGCTAAGGGGCATTTCCTGCATCATCTGGTGGAGGAACAGGTGAGGAAAACCCCCAAAGCAACCGCCATTGTGTGGAAGGGTAAAGAAATGAGTTATGCTGAACTGAACCGGCGTGCCAATTACCTTGCTCATCTTTTGGTCAAACAAGGAATTGACCGAGAAAAAGCGATAGGTGTTTTTTTAAAGCCTTCGCCGGAACTGCTAGTAGCCTTGCTTGGGATACTAAAAGCAGGTAAAGCGTTTCTCATACTGGATACCGAACTCCCCCTGCCCAGAATTATACACATGGTAAAGGATGCCAACGTGAAGTGCTTGGTTAGCCAAAATCGCCATCAACCGGACTTCCCAACAAGAGAAATCACAGTATTGGATATTGATAGCGCCAAGGAAGAGGAAGAATTTGCACCCGAGGTGCCCCAGATCTCCGACCCTGCATCGGCTTACCTGGTGTACACCTCGGGCACCTCCGGCAGCCCCAAGGGAATTGTGATTCCCCACAAGGCCATCTGCAACCAAGTAAACTGGAGGCAAGATGCCTTTCCAATGGACAGCTCCGATGCAGTGCTTCAGCGAAGCCCCCTTTCCTTTGACCCTTGCATCTGGGAATTTTTCGGGCCACTGATTGCTGGGGCAAGGGTGGTGCTGCCTACTGAGGAAATGATGCGGGACCCCCGGAAATGGGCAAAGCTTATTTCCGAGCAAAAAATCACCCACTTACAAGTCACGCCCAGCTTACTGCAAGCTCTGTTGGAGGAACCCGCATTTTTATCCTGTCATACCTTGAAATGCATTTTCTGCGGGGGTGAGCCGCTCACATCCAGGCTGGTGAGGCAATTCTTCAGCAGCATGGGCAGCACCCGGCTTATTCACCTTTACGGCCCTGCGGAGGCCTGTATTGACAGTACTTGTTGGGTGGTAAACCCTGACTTGCAGAGGTCCCGTGCACCCATTGGCAAGCCTATCGCCAATGTAAATGTATTTGTGATGGATGAGGATGGCAGGATGCTCCCTAAAGGCATCCCCGGGGAATTGTGTATAAGTGGGGCTGGATTGGCAAGTGGATATGTGAATCCAGGAAAGCACCATAAGCATTTTGAGAGGGTAAAAGAAGGGGAACTCCGGGGGAAGTGGCTGTATAGAACAGGCGACAAGGGACGCATCCTGCCCGACGGCAATTTGGAGTTTCTTGGCCGTATGGACGAACAGGTGAAAATCAGGGGCCAAAGGGTGGAACCCAAGGAAGTGGCCATCAGTCTGTTGCAATTGGACGATATTTCTGACGCTTATGTGTTGGGAACCAATGGCAAATCGGATGACCCCCAATTGCTGGCCTATCTGGTACCCAAAAAAGGGAAGTATCCTTCCAAAGTAAAGGTAAGGAAATCCCTAAGCCGGGTAATTCCTGAGTATATGCTGCCTTCCCAACTGATTTTCCTGGAGAAGCTCCCGAAGATCCCATCTGGAAAAGTGGATGTTCAGAAGTTGAAAAGCAATGGAAGCCTATCGACCGGGCATAAAACTCCATTATCCGCCCCTCAAACAGCCGTGGAGGAACGGTTGGTGCAGCTTTTGGGGGAATTGCTGCAGAGGGAGGCACCCATAGGTGTTGAGGATGATTTTTTCGAACTCGGCGGGCATTCCCTGCTGGCCATGCGCTATATTTCGGCGATCAACCGGGAGTATGGAAAGGATTTTCCGGTTTCCCTGTTGATGGACAAAAGAACAGTTAAAGAGATGAGCAGAGAGATTAATGGGGGATAATCCTTAACCCTCCAGGTTTTCAGAACCTGGAGGGTTTTTTCGGTGGGGAGCTTTACCTTGGGTGGGTTGGGTTAGGCGAAAAATATTTGGCTTCGAAAGGTTGGTCATTGCCCCCCACCTTGTTTCAACCACCCCCTTTTGTCCCCCTCCTAAAACAGGAGGGGGAAAGACAGAATCGTTGTTTTTTGCCCCGGAAGGGGGGTATTTTAGAAGCCGCCGTGTCTCCGTCCGGGATTGGTCTCCCGAACGAAATTGCCCCTTTTCCTGAATGAATCCTTCGTGCGAATGCTTGTTCCCGGAGTTCAACCCCTGCCGGGGTTGGGGAATTGTCGTTGGGTTCTTTAATCCCCGAGCTAACGCACGGGGCTAATGGAGTTGAAACCCTTCGGGTTTCTTTGATCCTGTCAGCGATGGCGTAGACTCCCATCCTAAGTTGTGTGACCTTAAGGGTCATGGCCTTTTGGGATTGTTGTGTGCGAAAGCGACCCCAATCAATCAAAAGTTGTGTTTTTGGTTCCGGTACAAGACCCTGAAGGGGTCCAACAATAATAGCCCCGGGCGAAACCCGGGGAATTCGGTTACCACCCAAATCCCGGAACCGCGGAGTGGTTCAACTCCACGACATTCCTTAGCTGGGAGGGATATATTTTGGTAAGCCAAACCTTGTTTCGGGCTGGTGGGGTCTGCCAGTCGGCACGAGTTGAGGTTTCCATGGTTGAGGTTGTGTTCATACCATTTTTTTTCGGCCCCTCATCTATGTGCAGTGGAAATCGG
>PXCO01000124.1 GCA_003565295.1 Cyclobacteriaceae bacterium | reverse complement strand
TTTATTAGGCATGATATTGGGGCTGGTGACCAGCGTTATTGGCTTGATAAAGTCAGGTAGTGTCTTTGGGATTCCTACCAATTCCCAAGAATGGGAGCTCTTTCAAGGACTTGGCAAATATGTTCTGATTTCCGATGACCGTGATTTTATTTTTAATGCATTTAATGTTGCCCTAATGATTGGGGTGGTACAAATTTTCCTTGGTATCTTTGTTTCAATTTATAATAAATTTACCTACGAACATTGGACCAAAGCCATTTCCCAAATCGGTAAGCTGTTCATAGTTTTTGGAGTCATTTGGATTTTTTTGGCGGACATGCAAGAAATGGCCGCATTACAGCAATTTGGGATTTTACGTCAAATTTTACTGGTAGCAGGTGTCCTTTTAGTGCTCTTTTTTCATGACATGGAGCAAGCTTTGCCGGTACGCGCAGCCAGCGGATTATTACCGTTATTCTTCATTTTTACGGGCATATTGGGCGATGTACTGTCCTATGTGCGATTGTTTGCGCTAGGGGTAGCTTCCTCAGTTCTAGGTCTGGTCGTTAACCAGATTGGAATGCAGATCATGGAAAACGGTTGGTGGGGAGTAATCATTGCTGTGGTTTTCCTATTATTTGGGCATACGCTCAATTTTTGTATTGCTGTGCTTGGATCTTTTGTCCATCCGCTAAGATTAACATTTGTGGAATTTTACAACAATGCCCAATTTAAAGGGGGCGGCAAACAATACCGTCCATTCAGAAAACAACCTATAAAACTTTAATAAAAAATACATGGAAACATTACCCTTAACACTCGCATTTATAGGCATCGGATTACTGGTAGGACTGTCAGGCTGCGGAAGCGCCATGGGTACTGCCATCGGAGCCCAGGCCACTGTGGGCGCTTTAAAAAAGCGTCCTGAATCTTTTGGCTCGTTTATAGTACTCAGTGCCCTTCCCGGTACTCAGGGACTCTATGGCTTTGCAGGCTTTTTCATTTTACAGGATCTTATCAGTTCGGAAATGACACTTTTACAAGGCGCGGGTGTCTTGGGAGGTGGCTTGGCACTCGGCCTGGCAGGTTTGATTTCCGGTATGTATCAAGGCAAAGTTTGCGCCAGTAGTATTGACAGCATTGGATCAGGGAACGACGTATTTGGACGTGCGCTGATTCTGGCTGTTTTTCCTGAGCTTTACGCCATTATAGCTTTTGCATCGCTATTTCTTATACGAGGTATCTTGTGATGTAGGTAGGAAGAGCAACAAGTAGCCGTTGGAGGAGCCTCAATCCAGCACATCCAGCAGGATGTTGCTCAAAAGGGGTCGGAGAGGGGAGCCCTGTGGCACGCCCTTTCTATGTTTGTGCAGTTTTCCGTTGATCTTGGGGAAGCCCCCCACGTCCCGGCCAGAAGCTCCTGCTTCGTACCCCCATTGATAGGTTGCGGTACGTACGTATGGTTCAGGATGGAAGTGGCGATACGGTCCCTGTTGTTTTCCAGATAGGAAAACAGTTCGGTGACCTGCATGCCGTCCACCCCTACCGAACCCTTGTTCCGCACTACCTGTCGGTAGGCTTTGTAGAGGTTCTTACGGTTGAGTACTTTTTCTATCATGATTAAATCTGTTAATGCTCTCCCGCATCCCGGCTCCTCGCTAAAAATACACTAAGGGGTATTTTCTATGGGAGACCCTTCCATCGTACCATTACCAAATTTATCCTGGTGAAAAAGGTAAAGCCGATTTATGAACGATGATTCTAAGCTTACCATCTGCTCCTTTCCTAAAGACCCAAGTCTTATCTACCTTTACTTCATTACCCTCTTTATCGGTTACAAACACATTACCCATGGTAATGGCCACAGATCCATATATCTGGATTCCCTGACGATTTCCACCCGTATTCTCATAGCGTGCACTTACCCAAGGTTTTAATGCAAAACCGGCATCCTCAGGATAATCGGAGTCACCACCAACAAAGTAGGACAAAGCCCCTTTTTTGGTGTTCCTAAATGTCCGTTCTCCAAAGGCTAATGTTGGTTTGAAGAAAACTTTACCATGGTCATAATTGTATGCCTCAGTCAACACTTGCTCCGCAAATGCCCGGTGGTCTCCTCCCTCACTGTAAATCTGCCCGATTTTGACAAGTGCATCACACCAAGCTTGCTGAGCAGCATTCACATCATCGTAAGTCACGATGTCCTGTGCGCCTTCTTCTACGTACTGAAGGCCTAAATTTTCGATTACTTCTTTCACTTTTACCATAGTAGTGCTGTTTGTTGTTTAGGAATCAATTCATCACCCCTTAGTTGTTCAGTCCCCCGATTAAAAAATAGGTCTAAAATCAAAGCGGCTCTTAACGGCTAATTACGTCAAGTTGAAAAGTTGGTTTCACAAGAAAGATGCTGTTTAAAAAAATGATAAAATTCAAAAATTTATTAAAGGTCAAAAACATGATGCTTTTGGAAGGCATCATCAATTCTCCGGCCTGCACATCCATGCCTTGTATTTCCGGTAGCGTATCATCGGGTTTTAGTTTAAGTACCTCTCCGTTCAGTTTGGCCACCTTGGAAAGGATTTCATCAGCAGTGAGCAAATATTGCATGGCATCCGCCGGAATTTGAAAGGAAGTTTCGGCTTCTTTTGGATTTACCAACAACACGGCATAACCATTGGAAACATTTTTCAAATTATGCACAAAAATATTGGGACCCTCTGCAAAACTTGACTGTCAGAGGATTACTCATAAGTAACCCTTAATGGGCACAAACGCAAGTTATGCGTCCCGAGGGGTGGCCCCGAAGTACCGGGGCAGGCTGTGCAATCTTGTAGCTTTATGCTTCTTTTCAATAAGTATCCCCAAAATTAATCCCCTCAGGATCAGCCTACCATCCGTCAATTATAAGATCTCCGGAATACTTAGGCTCATCTCAATTGCCCCATGGTTACCACTTTGATGTCTTTCCTTGGCAATTCTTTTAGTGAGGCTATATCTGTTTGAGGATAAACAAAGCCATCCTCTGTCAATGGGTAGAGCAAAGGAGCCAGGTTTTGCACGGCTGCCTTACATCCTTGCATGATGGCTCCCATTTTCCCGGTCTGCTTGGAAAGTTTAGCCTCATTTTCTATTTCAAATGGACCTGAAAAACCTCTCTGCCTCAACGTATCCACAAATTTCCTCCAATCCATGCTGTCACCCAGCCCAAATCCCGGCAAGGTGGCTTCGTAATGGTGTCTGTCCCATTCATTGGTACTGTAAGGCACCCCCGCTTTTTCTGCCCACTCGGCTTTTACCCTTTGCATGGGATACATATTCCCCCAGAAGGGATCCGGGTTATTCCGGGTTGACTTAACGTGAATACGCTTCAACCGGGACATATCGGTATGCTCGATCACAGAGATGGGATCCGTTTGTTGCCAGATATCATGGGAAGGGTCGTAGATCTCTCCGTGATTGGGGCTGGGTATCAACTCGTACATGATCTTCCTGGCCGCCAGGACCCCTGGAAGGTTGTTGAAGGTAGTGCTGTACACAGAGGACCTCCACCCTTCCATAGGGCAGTTTTCATAAAGTAGGGTAACCCCCAAGTCCGCGGCATATTGGATGATTGGGGAGAAAACTTTTTGATATTCTTCAAGGTTTTTTTCGAACCCGTTTTCCTGATTCCCCAATTCATGGTTGTACCCCACAAACGTACCCACCTTCACATCATTTTCATCACCCCCCATCAAATAGGCCATTCGGATGAGCTTTAGCAGGTGATTTTGATTGTCGACCTTGGCCTTGGGGTCCCCACCGATGAGGTTATCGAATGCTCCTATTGAAAGCCTGAGCCTGGCCTTGTTAAAAGTTCCCAGGACCGACTTGGCCTCCTCTGGGCCGAAATTGTCATAATCCATATGTGTAGCCACAAAATCATCCCTCGTCCCGTCTTTTCTGAACACACAGACATCCAATCCCTGGACACCTATCTCCATGGCCTTTTCTACAGTCTGATCCAAGTCCAGCTGGTCAAAAGCGGAAGTCATGATCCAAATTTGGTTGTTCATAGGTAAATATTTTGGTTATGTTGTTGGTGAAACAGTCAACTGCAAAATAAGTGAATTCTTTGGGAAAAGAACACCACTTATCAAATCCTCAAAACAATTACCCGAATTTTTGATTAATTTTGAGGAAATGCAACTAATTCATATGAAAAACTTGAGGAAATTACCTTTTATTTTGACAGGTGCCGTAGCATTAGGCTTGGTTGCCTGTGAAGAAAACACCGATAATTCCAGTGTTTTACCCACTGAAGTAGACCCTTTTGCGGTGACCACCGATAAAATGAAGATCAAGGTGGATACCCTTTATACGGAATTCGAAAATCCCTGGGGCATGACCTGGCTACCGGATGGCAGAATGTTGGTCACAGAGCGGAAGGGGGAAATTCTGATTTTTGAAGACGATAAATATACCGGCGAGAAAGTGGGCAACATGCCTACCGTAAAAGAGGTCAATCAGGCCGGGCTATTGGATATCGCTATTCACCCAAATTATGAAAGCAACGGGTGGCTATATATGTCGTATGCAAGGGAAGAAGGTGAAGGAGAGGTTCTGGTCATTTCAAGGGCAAAACTCAATGGATCCTCGCTTACCGATCTGGAAGAGATTTTTGTTTGCGGTCCCGAATGGAAGGGCGGAAGGCATTTTGGCAACAGAATTATCTTTGACAATGAAGGCTATCTCTATTTCTCCAATGGGGATAAAGGTTCCAGACCTGAGAACGCCCAGGAACTTGATAATGATCACGGAAAAATCCACCGTATTAACGATGATGGGAGCATTCCTGAAGATAACCCTTTTGTAAATACTTCAGGTGCAAATCCTTCTATCTGGACTTATGGCAACCGAAACCCTCAGGGCATGATCTACGATTCGAAAAATGATCGTATTTGGTCAGTGGAGCACGGGCCAAAAGGAGGTGATGAGCTCAATCTTATAAAAAAAGGCGAGAATTATGGCTGGCCTAAAGTGAGTTATGGCATAAATTACGATGGAACTATCTTAACAGAGGAAACTCAAATGGAAGGTGTAAAAGATCCTGTCACCTATTGGGTTCCCTCCATTGCCACCTGCGGAATGGCTTTAGTGACATCTGACAAATACCCTGCCTGGCAAGGCAATATTTTGGTGGCCGCACTGGCGGGACAGCATATCGCCAGGGTGGAACTGGATGGCACCTCTTATGTAGGGGAAGAAAAATTATTGGAAGACATTGGTAGGGTCAGGCAAGTTTCTCAAAGCCCGGATGGTTATATCTATGCGGTAACCGAAATTACTGGTCTGATGATTAAGTTATTGCCTCAGGGAGAAATTGAGTAGCCTTGGGATTAATTTAGATCCGGACTACCTTTCAAAGTTTAAGAATATACGGTTCAGTAGGGGTAATACCCCCTGAACCGTTTTTTTATTTACCACAATAAAGCCCAGTACCAAAAACTTTTACCTTATATTGATTGACGTTAGGTAGAGAATAGAAAGGTTCCTAAGCAACTAGATGGATCTCAACCCCCTTCTGATATGCCCTCATAATATGGTTCAAAAAAATTGCTGCACAGCCTAACTACCTATCCCAGGGGCCAACTTACCTTGCTCAGCCATCTTTTTTCTTTCCGAGAACAGTAGGGCTACGATGGCCATTGGCACAAGGTAATGAGGTGCCCTGACCAACACCTCAGGATAAGACATCCAGCCTGTTTCCGTGATCCTGGCAAAGGCCGTAATCAGTCCCCAGGCACCCATCCAAATGGCCACATAAATGTTAGGTCGAATGATTATCCATAGGGAAGTCAAAATATCCACACATCCTATTACAAACAATGCCTTGACAGCTAAAGCCTCTGGAATATAAACTCCAAGGAGATTAATCCCAGAGCCTATAACCATATCCACGAAAAAAGGATGAGCTCCCAATGCCTCCACACCATGGGTAAAAAAGGTAATGGCCAGACTAAGGGCCATCACCCTTAATAGCACCCTACCCCAATCTGTATTTTGACCCTGAGACAGGGTATTGTTTTGTAAGAGGAGGGCCATCAATAAAGCCAATGGTGTGATGATACGCACAAAATAAGCGAATAGGGTATATTCACTAAAATGGTAGCCTCCCATTCTATACCCCATGTAGGCCACAAGAAACGCATATAAGGCAGCCAAAACCAGCAGGGGCCGAATAGGGTAAAAAAGGGCAGACAATCCAACTGCCAGTACAATATAGCCCATGATATGCTCGGTCTGCACAGATGCGGAGTGGCTCCACTCCCATTCCATAAACAAGAAAGTACCAATCGCCGTACCCGAAAAAGCGTTTAGTGCCAAACCCAGGCACATGATCCCAGTCGCCAATCTCAGGAAAATTATAGCTCTATTTTGATTCACCAGTCTTTAGTTTATGTAAATAAGTTTGCTACTCTTGGCTGGCCACCATTCTCGGTTGCAACATGTGATCGTCTAGCACTTCCTTTTCCATACCGATGGCCCTTGTCCTCAGCCCATCTTTTTTGAAGTCGATCAAAAACACGTGGTGAGCACTGGTAGCCATTCCTGGCTCTTGTACAAACCACCTAGTGTTATCCGTATCGCGCTGTGGTACCCCTAATCCGCCTTCACCAATATAAATGACACCATCAGGATCGTGCTTTCCTCCTTTTATGGGCAGTGTCCTTTTGAGGCAATGTCCATCGGCTTCGGCTGCGAGATCCACTTGATATTCTTCGAAAAGTGGGACCCAGAAATTCCTGACCCTGGAGGCAGTGGTGGCATTAAAGTCCTTTACCGCAGGATAGGCAGGAACATGGTATTGAACCATTAACCAACGATTGTTTGGCCTTAATGAAGCCAACTCCTTTTCCAGCCATTGCCGTTGGTCGCCCGTGATACTTACCTCTGTGTTCAAGGTTACCAATGCTACCTCTGGGGTAAGTTGAGAAGTATAATAATATTGGCCCGTTGGAAGATCTTCCCCCAACCAAAAGTTTTCTTCAAAACCTATACTCCGGTCATGATTTCCCCTGGAAGCTATAAGCGGCAACACCCTCCCATCTTCGGTGGTGGTAAGCTCGTGGTCATGAAACCACCAATAGAGGTGCCTCCAGTCAGCCGTCACCCCCCAATCTGCCCCATGGGCCAGTGCATAGATATTGGGGTTCTCGGCCAATAAATCAGACATAAGCCTATTCATGGCTTTGCGGTTCTCATGGGGATTGACCCCTGCGTACCTGGGATCGGCTGCACCCATCCTGGAATCTCCGCCCCAGAATATGCTGATTTCTTTATCCGAGTCGGGAGCCGTGATAAAGTACATTTCATCTGACACCTTGCCATCAGATTCTACCACGAAATAGTACCGGGTATCCGCTTTCAACCCCTTCATTTCAGCATGGTTGTAATGCCCTTTGGGAACTTCCATTTTTAGATCCTCCTCGGTGAGCGTAATTTCTCCCGTAAGGGCCAAATTAGCAGTATGTGCATAGGCGGCCAATTCCCCGTCCCGGCTTTGTGTATCGAAGTAAACTGTGGCTGTTTGGGTGGGAACCGAAGTTGTCCATGAAACCACTGCATGCTTAGAGGGATTTTGAGTCCAAAGAACGCGAATATGGTAGGGCCCTTCCCTCTCTGTTGCCAGCGATAAGGTGGAAAACAGGGACAAGAAACTAATTATAAAAGAAAAGGTCAGCATTCTCATGCCTTGAAAACCCGGTGAAGGAATGGCGTATTTCTTATTGATATTCATGGTGATTACTGGGTTAGTTGTTCAAAACTATTGTGCACGGAACAGGTTGCAATTTAATGCCATTGTTCCTTTTTCCACGGATTTTCCGTAAAAAATAGCGGTGACCCTCTTTGGAAGAAAAACAAAAAGGAAAGGAATCCATACAGAATGTCGAGTATCTTTTCTCAAAACTCCAAATACCGATCTGAGATTTGGGGGCGCATAAATCTTTTAAACCTTTCAGGGTAGCCTAGCTCCCAAGGATCTGGTTTGATCCATTCTGACTCACGTCCAGATATTTTGATGTAGCCTTCTTTTGAGATTTTCACAGTGGCAAAAAGAGGGTCTCTAAAAGGGGCAGTATACTTAATGTATGGATAATCCCTGTAAATTTCTTCGCTAAAGCGATTATAAGCAAAATCTTGCCCAAGCCAATTATAAGACATGGAATTAATGTGTATATACCAAATTTCATTTATCTTTTCCACATAATCAAAATGTGCATGCCCGTTAAAACAGGCTATAATTCTTGTTTTAGGACGATTTAGATTATGCGTTTCGAAAATTGCCTGGATTTCCTTATAGTTTTCAATTCCCATGCCCTCCTCCCCTTCCGGGCTGAATAATTCCTGATGGGAAAAAATCACTACGGGAAATTTTGAACTGTTTAAATCCTGTTTCAGCCAATCTATTTGTTCTTTCCCAATAAACCGGAAATAGGGCTTTGATTCAGGGCTTTTTTTATTATTGCCATCTAAAACGATGAAATGAAATCCGTTTTTTTGAAACGAGTAATATGGGCTTTCCATCTGACGACTTTCCAGAACTTGTTCTAAAGTAAATCCCCCATCCGTTTCATGGTTTCCAATCACGTGGTATTTCTCTCCTTCAAACTCATACCATAATTCATAAAACTTCAAAAATTTAGGATCTGGAGGAAAAAAATCTCCCAATTCTATGATAAAATCCGGATTTTTCAGCTTCATTTCCGAAATAAAAGTGGCAAGTGTCTTCTCAGGATCATGCATCAAAGAAAGATGTGCATCGGAAACAACACCGAATTCAACGGTGTCAAACTGCCGAGCCTTAGAGCAGGCAAAACTACCCAAAAACAGCAGGACAATGCTTAATCTACTTATCTGAAATAGAAAATGATCAATCTTGTACGTTTTCATTTCATAAATATTCTTTTTATTAAATAACTCCATGCGGTTATTATCTTTTCGCAACTATACTCTCGGGAACGCTAATTGTCTTAACCTCAACCTTCAATTTTGAGAATCCATCTGACAAAAAAGCTGCGTCAACGGTTATTTTATTATTCCCCTTTTCCATGATAGGTAGCTTCCTGGATACTCCGATCGTCTCCAGAAGGTTCCAGTTTTTATCAAACAACTGGATTTTGCCACTTTGGTCAAGTTTTAAAATGTTGGATTGGTCCATTTTTACCGGAATTTCGAGATTACTGAAATCATTTAGCTCAATTGTGAGTTTTTCAAGACTGGCCTGACTTTCTCCTTCACCTGGGCTAAGGGTTATCATAAACATAAGCGGTTGCTCATGATGGGGGTTTTCAAACTCGAAAGCTGAATACAAAGGCTCGCCCGGCTGCCTGATTTTTTGTTCGTGTACAAACCTTTCTATCTGAAATTGAAAAAGGTTCCACTGGCCATCCCCAGTAGTTTCAAGGTGGAATTCATTATCCGTGTCTTCCATCTTTAATTTTTGGTCTTGCGTGAAAGCCCCTGCCATCCTAGCAGTTTCCCAGGTATTTATGGCCGAAAAAATTGCATCGCTACTCCCATTTTGTGCGACATGATCAAGCCTGAGATTAAAGGCAAATCCAGCGTCAAAACCTGCTGCCCTAGCCAGCAACCATTCTGCATCTTCAATACTTGTTTGTGCATTCATGCTAAACCACCCAAGCATGGAAGGAAGCAGATTGCGGCGATAAAAGTCTTGATTCATCAACCTGTACTGGGTCTGGCTTTCCCTGAACCCTGCATACCAAGGTTCCCCCCAGTTATACCTGGTATTGATGTGCCAGTTAAAGTGACTGGGGTTACTTGCGTCATTGATCACCCTGCCCTTAAGGTCTGGACTTAAATGATCGTACCAGGTTTTGGTAAATAAGGCGCGCGCATATTGGCCCTTTCCGGTAGACCACACCCCCTCAAGACCATCAAAGGATATTTGCATCAGTCCTGTTTCATTAAATAAGTTTGCCAATCTAATGGCAATTTCCTCCGATAGATCCGCATCACTAAGAAAAACCTTATAGGCGTGATCCATCAGTTTACCAATGGTAGCCCCTTCACTATGGGAAAATACTTGGGTGCCAAATGCACCCCTAACACATCCCATCAAATGCCAGGGCTCCGTTGAAGAAACATCCCTATACCTTATAATCTCCTCACCAATGACCACTGCCTTTAGGGAATTGTTCTGCATCTGGTTAAAAAACAAGGGTGATTCAATGTATATCTCTTCATCCTCTTTGCCCAACGGTTTACTTAAAATGCTTTCACCAACCTTTGCCAGCCTTGGGTCGGGAACAGGAGTGACATAGGGGTCATGAGTATGTATAAAATTGGTAAGTGTATGTATGCCCAGATTAATACCCTCTTTTTGAGCTCGCGCCACGGATCTCTTCATACTTTCCCAATTATCCGGAAAGGACTGTTCTATCAGTGGAAAATTGCCCCAAGACTTAAAGGGGTGCCCATGATAAAGGTATTTTAAACCTGCCTTCTTCACCAATTTAAGCGCTTCATCGAGATTTTCTTCCGTAAAATCCAGGATCAAATAAGAGGCGGTAGCATGTGGGGACGTTTTAGCCCATTCGCCATCGATAAGTGGATGGGGGAGCGCCTCCTCCAACTCTATTTCTCCTATAGTTTGGAGTGCTTTTCCCGAAGGAGAGCCAAAGATGGCAATTTTGCTCCCAATGATCCCGCCGTCATCAAAGGCTGGGGCAAGATAATGCGTATGTCCCCAGTTCTCAATCACTCGTTTCTGATCCCTATTTCTGGTATAAGCCTGAAGCACAGCACCCGGCTCCATCGGTTTGGCAGTTTGTCCTCTATAAAATCTCTTTTTCCTCCAATCTTTTTCCACATCCACTAAGGTCTCTGTCTCGAATATATCGTAGGCCGGCTCCACATCGCTTTCCGAAGAGGGGAAGCCTCCTAAGGTCTTTACATTTAACGCCTGAATGCCCAGCGCAAACTCGGCATTTCTAACCACTCCCACCGCCTCCCCGATGATTTCGTCAATACCGACTCGGTATGGGCCCCAAACCACCAATTCTATGGGTAAATCTGAGGAAACTGAAGCTACCTCGAAAGAAAGATGCCCTGGATGCTCCTTAACGGCTACTTCTACTTTCGCATTTGCCGTTGGATACCCTAAAATCAGGTTCCTTCCGGTAAACTTCAGCTCTTCGGGTTGCGAAAACTCCCCATTTATTCTTATGCTTAAAAGTGAGGATACTTCGCCTTCAGCTAGATAATCCTTCCCACTGTGTTTGTCTACTATCTCCGAGAGATGGCCTTCGGAGGTTAAACTTAGTCTTAGATAATCAGTGCTGTAAGAAACTCCCTGCGTCAAGGCAGGGAAACTTTTAAGAAGGAAAAGCAATAGGGAAATGTAAATTATTCGCATGATATATATTTAGGGATCAATAATTAACTAAAATTGATATGGGAATTCTGTGCTTTATATTTAAGTCAATATACGGTCGTTGTAAGCGCTGTAAACGCAGGGATACAGTATCCTACATTCCTGCCGTATCAATTTGTCAGGACTGCCATCGGTTATTTCAGAAAAGAATATATATCATAATTTAGGGATTCCATTATAAAAGGTTTTTCTTGGCCAATTGAGGAGATTTTTTTGAGCCTCCACCAGAAAATTTCACCATGTCCTGGTCTTCAACAATTCCTGTATTTCTTCCTTCGGAACGGGCAAATCATCCATATTGGCCTCCATCCATTCCGAAAAATCCTTCTCAATTTCATCCGTCCAGCGGGCATCTATCTGGCCAGGGGTATATCTTCCCTCACGCAGTCGCTGATGGCCAAAGCGATCCCTTAATAACACCAATTCCCCCGTTTTCACCACCTTCTCTGCCAAATGTGGAGGGATAAAGATCACCCCGTCCAATTTTCCCAAAACTACATCGCCAGGCATCACCGTAACGGGACCTATGCGTATAGGAATATTGATGCCAGTCAGCATCATCTGCTGCTGGTATGAAGGGTGCGAACCCCGGAAAAAGGAAGTAAACCCAGGGATTTCCATCAAGCCATCAAGATCCCGTACCGTCCCATTAAAAACTACCCCGTTGCCAGATTTGGCGGCTATTGCTGTGCCCAGGTTATCGCCTATGATTGGCCCATCTTCCACTTTCCCGTAGGAATCTGCCACATAAACATCCCCATTGTTAAGCATGTCTATTGGCCAGGAAACCATGTCCCCTATTCTTCCCTCTTCAGCTCCTCGCTTTTCATGATGTTTCCTTATCTCTGAACGCAAGGGCATGTACTGGGCGGTTAATGCCCTTCCTACCAATACCTCTCCAGGATTAATATTCTGCCAACCCTTTTCGTACTGATGGGGATAACCAGCCCCTCTTAGCACTGACCAAGCCTGCTCCAAGGAAATCTGCCTCATCCTCTTCAAAATATCATCTGCCACCTTAGGCCTTCCATCAGGAAACCTTTCCCCTTCCCAATCAGGGGTCAAAGTAATTATCTCCTCCCTTTCCATTGTAAGGGATTGAGCCTGTAGGGCGGAAAATAAGAAACAAAAAACTGGGACGAGGAGGAAGCTATATGATCTCATTTGCATGGTAGTAATTTATGAATTTGAATGGAGGTGGGGTAAAACTATACCCTATTGGTGGTTTTCCAAACCCTGGCAGTGAAGTGGTTGATAATTCTACTCATTCAGAACATAAGCAGCATTAACTCCACCAGAGAGGGATGTCCGCTCCTTCCATTACTGGGTTGGGTTTTCCGTAAAACCCCGGTTTAAAAGGGAATTTCTTCTCTATATCATCTATCAACTCCACACCATAACCTGGTTTATCCGGAATGGTCAAATAGCCGTTTTCTAT
>PXCO01000044.1 GCA_003565295.1 Cyclobacteriaceae bacterium | reverse complement strand
ATGCTGTGCATGTCAGGGAAATCGGTCTTCACGCAGCAGATGATTCGGTAGTGTTCGCAAAAGCAATGGAGGAAGACCGTATTCTCGTATCAGCAGACACTGATTTCGGCACATTGCTTGCGTTGTGGGGTCATTCCCGCCCGTCGGTGATTCTGTTTCGACGGGGCACCGAACGTAGGCCGAGTCGGCAGGCAGATCTTATACTTGCTAATCTTCCTGGCTTGCGCGAAGCGCTGGAGAAAGGAAGCATCATCGTCTTCGATCAAAATCGGGTCCGGATACGATCCTTGCCAATTTCTTCATAGTGGTTTGCCCAACCAAGGCCTGGAGCCGACGCGAAATTGGAGCAGAGGCGTGGTTGTTCAGTCTCAGGCTCCGCGGCTGAATACCGGAGTTACAACAACACCAACAACCCCATACCATGAACAAAACTCCAGAACAAACAGCACGGGACAGCATCGACTCGATGCTTGAGCGTGCGGGCTGGGTGGTTGTTGATAAAACAGCCATCAACTGGAGTCTTGGGCCGGGGCTTGCGGTTCGGGAATACCAGACCGACGTGGGGCCTGCGGATTATGTATTGTTTGTGGACCGAAAGCCCCTGGGCGTGATCGAGGCCAAAAAAGACACCGAAGGCCATCGTCTGAGCACTCATGAAACCCAGGCTGAATTTTACGCCCGGAGCAGGCTGAAATGGTTCACGGACAGCCAGCCCCTCCCGTTTGTGTATGAAAGCACCGGCATATTAACCCGTTTCACGGATATGAGAGATCCCAAACCCCGCGCCCGCCCGGTCTTTTCATTTCATCATCCAAAATCAAATCGAGGTCAGACCCTGTTGACTGCCAGGAATAAGACCATAAACGCCTGATATATCATTTCTTTGAACTGATAACGCGTCCATCTTAGCAAACTTTCTGGAAATGGATCCAAAAGCCCGAATGCACCGATTTCTCTGTTTTTTCCGGTTGCTTCTGGTATAGCTCAGGTTGTTTTCTCTGTAATTTTTCCAGTAGTCTTGGATTATTCTTCTCCATCGCCTCTGGGCATCTTTCTGATTCAAGCGGTAGGCCTCGTCACCCTGCATTTTTATTTTTTGCCATCGGCGTTCACGTGCGTTCTGGCAATAAGCCTTAGAGCAGTACTTTTGATCGGGATTAAGAGCAGTGAGGATGAAAAGACACCGGCAGAATTTGCAGCGTTTCTTGGCCATACAACCTCCATGAGCAATTGCTCAGACAGGTCCTATTTTTAAAGGGATGAAAAATGAATGGAAAAGTCAAGGTGGGGTCAAGAGCCGGAGCCAGTGCTGGTGACTGAAACCTGACTCCTGCCCCTGAAGCCTTCTTCAAAAGCGCGGGGTATGCAGGGTACGTTAAAGTTTAAAAACCGGATAAAAAAATCAGGCGGGGTAAAGCTGGGTATAGCGGGATACTGGCAACATAACTAAACTGGCAATATAATGTCACTATTTCTCTATTGCTTTTACCTGAGATGGGTAATTTATGTCTATTTAGGTCCAACTCCATTACAATCAATATGGCTTGACCTTTGCGAGACTAACGAATAAGTAGCAAAAAAGTGAGCTGCTATGTATACTGAACTTGATAATAACGAAGTAATCATTGCTGATGAACTTGGAAAACGCAGAAGATATTCTAAGCCACTCTATACTACATATTTTGGCGAAATGTATTATGGACTTTCAGAAAAAGTTTTATCTCATAATAAGATTAAAGAAAAATATGAAGGCAAAGTTCAACTTATCTTTACATCTCCGCCTTTTCCACTTAATGCAAAGAAAAAATATGGAAATTTAACAGGCAAAAAATACATAAAATGGCTTTCAAAATTTGCTAATCTTTTTAAAAATTATATTGTTGAAGATGGCTCTATTGTTATTGAGATTGGCAATGCATGGGAACCAAAAAAGCCTATAATGTCTACAGTGGTAATTAAATCACTTCTTGAATTCTTAGAAAAAGGAAATCTGAATCTATGTCAAGAGTTTGTTTGGTTTAATCCAGCAAAACTACCATCTCCCGTTCAATGGGTTAATGTAAAAAGAATTCGAGTTAAAGATTCTTTCACAAAAATATGGTGGATGTCTAAAATTGAAAATCCCAAAGCAGACAATAGGCGTGTTCTACAGGAATACAGTTCTAGAATGAAAAGCTTGATTAAAAATCAAAAATATAATTCAGGTAGAAGACCTTCTGCGCATAAAATTGGAGAAACATCTTTTTTAACTTATAATGAAGGAGCTATTCCTCCAAATGTTATTGATGGAGATTATGTTGAGTCACTAACAAACATTCTAAAAGGATCAAATACCGGATCAGTTGAGAAGTATCAATCATATTGTAGGGGTAATGGAATTGCGTCTCATCCAGCAAGAATGCCTAGCTCACTTGCAGAATTTTTTATCAAATTTTTAACTAGTGAAAACGATATTGTTCTTGATCCATTTGCTGGCAGTAATACTACAGGTTATGTAGCTGAAAGTTTAAACCGTAGATGGGTGGGCATTGAAGCAAACTGGAATTATGCTCCCCATTCACTAGCCAGATTCCCAATAAATAACATAGTTTCAACTGGAAGAGAAATACAGATCAATTCAAAGACATAAAGTTTTGCGAATAATTAATCCAGATCGAGCTATATCAGATTCTTATGGAAAACTTTTTTTACCCCCTTGCTATATGTTCGCCTAAATTTTTTTAAATGAAGATTTATTTTGGAATTATTGCGAATTGCTCAATAGTACATGATTTAAAATGATTTTTTTCTATGGTCCTAGCTAAACTTGCTTTATCCACAGAATACAAAACTGGGCTGAATAACCCTGTAGCTTCCTTTTACGAACCTTGTCTGGCCAATTCAAACGAGTATCGCAGGGCAGTAGGATATTTTCGTT
>PXCO01000007.1 GCA_003565295.1 Cyclobacteriaceae bacterium | reverse complement strand
TAAATTGAAATACGTCAATTCAATTTCGCTTGTGATTCCTGCAATAAATGGTTCTGCTATCTGCTTATAGAAAAAATCTGTTTTGGTGTCTGACAAACGCCCACTTTCAAAATCGTTGAATTGCTTTACAAGGCTTTTCTGTTGGGCAAAAAGTCTGTCAAAAGTAGTAGCATCAAAGATGAACCATTCGTTGATGTTAGTAATAACCAAATGCTTTACTTCAAGGTTTTTGTGTGTAATTCGTTCTCTAAGGTAGTAAAGCACCAATTCTTGAAAAGCTTTTGTATTCAGCTTTCCAGTTGTAACCATTTGCTCGCCTTCCTGTTTGTTTTTATTGGAGCTCGCGAATGCCTGCGGCATTTCGCTTTTGTTGGTCGGCTTTTTTGCTTCGAGAATTACGCCAACTGAACTTTTTGCCTTGTCTCCGAAGTGAATTACAAGGTCGTTCCGTCCTTTTGTGTTTATGAAATGGTTTGGGTCGTAATAGGTCTTTTTCAGAAAGTCAATGACAAGGTTTTTATGGAATTCTTCCGATTCTGTGTCATTTGTCCTGTCGAGCAACTGGATAAGGTTAGTTTTGAAACTCTCAATTTCAGTCCTGTTCGGTTTTACTTTTAAAAAGGCTTTGTTCAATGCCTTTCTTGGTTTCAATCTATTTATCTTCATTTACTCTATGTCTTTCTTTTCAGTCGGTTAATTTAGTTTTTTCTGTTCGTTTTTCTGTTCAAGCGTTGGCAAAAAATGGCTCTTTTGGTTTTTTCAGCGTTGGGCTGTGTATTGGCAAAAACCCAATGTGCCATTTGTGCGGTTGGAATTCCTACAATGAACGCTACCTTTTCCCTAATATCCATTTGCATGTTATTACTAGTGTTACGTTAGGAATAAATTGACGGTCGGATACCTGCGTAATCACTTGTGTACTGCGGAGCTCCTCTGCGAATATCTCCGAAATCTGCGGGAGATAGTTGTCCATAGTTTGGTTATCATAACACTAATAAACTTCATTTCTTAAGAAAATGGAAAGAAGTCCGAATGATGCGCATCATTAAACTTTCAGCCTTGAATGGACTTCAACTTTTTGGTTGCTTTCAGCATTGCACATTCTTTAATTCCCTTACCACAGCAATTCCCTTTGCTAATTATCAAACCCCGGCAGCAAATGTTCCCAAATCAAATTGAGTTGTGCCTGCATGGTTGGAATATTGGCGGTGGTTACAATTATGGCATCCTTCTCAGGGAGGATCAGTATAAACTGCCCATGGCGACCATCTGCCCTGTATGAGTTGTGGCGGCTTCTCCAAAGCTGGTAGCCATATCCCTGGCGCCAGTCGGAATCGTTGGCATCCACTTTCAGGTTTTCTTTGCTTACCCCAGCTGGCAGGGTAGGAACTTGCGCAGCCGTTGCCTCGTCAAACCAGGATTCAGGAAGAAGCTGTTTGCCGTTCCACAGGCCTTTTTGTAAATAAAAAAGGCCAAGTTTTGCCATATCCTCAGTTTTCACTTTAAGGCCCCAACCCCCTATAGGGATTCCCTGAGGGCTTTTATCCCATGTTGCTTCCACGATTCCCAATGGCTTGAAAAGCCTTGGCTGTAGATAGTCCAACATCGACTCCCCGGTAACCTTTGAAAGAATAGCCGAAAGCATATAGGTTGCAAGACTGTTGTACACAAATTGACTGCCCGGCTTATGTTCTACAGGGAATGCCAAAAATGCCTCCGCCCAATCCAAATCGCTGCTTTCCTGCAGTACGCTTGTCGGATCCACATCGTGCCCTACGGTCATGGTCAGTAAATGGCGGATTTCCAGTTCCTGAAGATTGGGACTGATTTCTTCTGGAAGGTCGTCAGGGAAAAAGGAAACGACTTTATCGGATACATTCAATAGTCCCTCTTGAATGGCAAAACCAACTGCCGTGGAGGTGAATGTCTTGCTAACGGAATACAGCACATGGGGCTTGTTTGCCGCATGTTCACCAAACCATTGCTCAAAGACCACTTTGCCGTTTCTCAGGATCATCAGGCTGTGAAGGTCTTGTTCATTGGATTCGACAGCTTGCAGGTATTCGGCAATGGCTTGGGGATTTATGTTTTCCTTTTCCGGATCACTACGGGGCAAAGCGTTGGATAATGTGATAAAATTGATAAGTTCAACACTATTTTCTGCAACCGCTTCCTTTACCTTTTCACTGGTCCATGTATCTGTAACTCCCTGTCTGTCTTCTGCCACATCCTCATATCCAATATGGCCTACCCCTTGCATTTCTATATTGTCATAGGAGGGATGGTCCACAAACATATAGGATTTTCCGGGTTCAAGTTTTTCCAGCATCCGAATAAAGGAAGCCTCTTTTTCAGAAGAGGTTTCTTTTGGCCCATCATAGCTGACCCCTGTGATGCCCAATCCCTGCATGACGTCCCGGCTCATCATCGCAAGGTTGTATTCCTTGGCCAGTTGGGATACCATTTTGGCGACATCCGGATGAAAGCTGGTAGAACCCATATGACCGGAGAGGTGGCTAATTTGGGGGACATGCTTTAGTGCCAACTCAATCTGAGCCCTAAATTCCTGTTCAACCTCCTCCATCTTCCATGGGTTTTCAGTGATGGCAAGTCCGGGATAGTTTTTATTTGGCCTTATCATTGGCATAAAATAACCATCAGGATCCATTAGACTGGGGCAATTGGTCAAAGGTCTCCATTTGATACCATCCCATTCACTGGTGATCACCAGGTGAAGTCCTACATCGATGCCCGTATTTTCCTTTAGCAATTGGGCAGCCTCAGGAAACCACGGGGTCACCACCAT
Organism: Cyclobacteriaceae bacterium; assembly: GCA_003565295.1. GTDB lineage: Bacteria > Bacteroidota > Bacteroidia > Cytophagales > Cyclobacteriaceae > Pleomorphovibrio. The sequence continues at coordinate 119 of PXCO01000007.1, read as the reverse complement.
TAGTTCGATGGAGGTTTCAATCCCGTTGGCAAAAGTTTCGATGCTGGCCAAGTTGGACGAACGGGAAGAACCCATATCATCCCCCCTTACGATCAACCTTGGGCCAGGTAATTCCTGAG
>PXCO01000290.1 GCA_003565295.1 Cyclobacteriaceae bacterium | reverse complement strand
TTCATCTGTTTATAATTGTCTTTTTATGGTCAGATGGAATCTCGCAACGATAATCATCCCCCCGTGTGTCGCTCTCGTCATGCTCGATTTCATGTGTTTATAATTGATTTTTATTTGCCACAACTTGTCCCGATCTTCGGGATAGCCTGCCCCGGACTTCGGGGGAATCTCGCAACGCCCCGATAGCCCCGATAGCTATCGGGGGGGCATCCCAGTGTGTGACGTGCTCGTCATGCCCTGACTGCCGTCAGGACAGGCTCGATTTCATCTCAAAATGCCTCATATAAATTGATAAAATATCCAGAAGCCCCATGAGCTCCCCATCCGTAGTCTATGCCCAAATTAAGCCTTCTGGAAGGCAACACCATAAACCTCAGGCCTGCGCCAAACCCAAAATGAAGATGATTGAATAAGGAAACTTCCTGGGTTCTATGGCTGGCACTGGTGGCATTTACAAATACCACCCCTCCGATAAAGTCCTTATTTTGTTGTAGGGGGAATCTCCATTCCACCTCATTGTAGACCAAATCCTCTCCCCTGAACCTGCCAAAGGTGTAGGGTCTGCCCGAGCGGTTGAACATGTCCCAGCCTAGAGCGGGAAGGAAGAGATAGGGAAGGTCGCCGTGAGTGACAAACCATCCATAAGACCAAAGCCCCAAAATATGCCGGGGCCGTTCCGGGTTCAATGGGAAATATTTCCTGTACTCCGCCCAGAGTTGAGAGCTGTTGGTCGTACTGCCCATAAACTTAGGCATGGGACGGAAGGATAGCCAGGCGAATTCACCTTTATAGGGATTGGCCACATTATCCCGGCTATCATACATGGCGTTAAGGGAGAAACCAGATTGGGTGTACCGGTCCATCTGTAGCCCTTTTTGATCCTGATAATGGTGGTGAAAGGAATCTTTAATGGGATCCGAACTAAGGTCCAGGGCATCATCCCAAATATCAAACATGTGGTCTATCATTATTCCCAATCCATAAAAAAAGCGGGTGTCAGGCACCCTTTTTAGGGCAGTCCCATAAAATCTGAATTGGCTAAAAAAAATACGTTCCTCTATAGGTTCCGGGGTTCCTGGCACCTGAACTCCCAGTGGGTCAAGTGTGGCAACACCTGTTCCCAGTCCGAAGGTCGGCTGGTTGTTGTTATTGTACCTAAAGTCTGCCAATAAAGCCCATGAATCATTTTTTAGAAATGAGTTTGACCGTAGTGAGGTGAAGAACTGATCTTTTGTGGTAAACAAAACCATGGCCAATGCAGTGGACATACTGGTGGTTTCCTTGTTGCCGTTTGTCCAATTGAAAGAGGGGGAGACGCCAAGTACCCAGCCTGCAGTGGGATTGGCAGAAACAAAAGGCATGGGAAATATGGAGAAATTCTTCTCCTTTTTCTTAAGGGTGTCTTTTTCCTGGGCGCAGAGATCAAAAATTGCCACAAATAAAAGGCAATTGCATAAGTACAAGTAAGTGAAAGCATTATGGCCTTTACTCATATGGGTTTTTGGGTTTTCTAAATTTTAATGGGATAAGTTATAAATTATAGGTGGTTTTTGAAAGGGAATTGTGGACCAGGCGATCCCAGGTTATATTAAATGATCTTTACATGGTTGGTCTTTAAATTGAGTTCGATTTTTATATATTTAGGTTTTTACAAAACAAGATATCGAGCATGACGCAATCAACACACACTGGGATGCCCCGATAGCTATCGGGGAGTTGCGAGATTCCACCCCGACCTACAGTACGGGGCAGGTTCCCGAAACAAGTTCGGGACAGGTAATGACCGCTAAAAGACAATTATAAACATATGAAATCCAAATTATCATGAATAAATTAATTATCAGTTGCTTTGTGCTACTAGTCTTAATGTCTGGAATAAGTGGTGAAGCATCTGCGCAAAAAAAGAAAGATCCCAGCTTTACCATGCATAAAGGCACGAATATTAGTCATTGGCTGTCCCAAAGTCAAAGGAGGGGGGCAGAAAGAAGGGCTTTTTTCACAGAAAGGGATGTGCGCTACCTGGCAGGGTTGGGATTTGACCATATCCGTATCCCCGTGGATGAGGAGCAACTTTGGGATGAGCAGGGAAATAAGCAAAGAGAGGCTTTTTCCCTTTTGCACAATGCGATCCAATGGAGCCAGAGAGCCGGGCTAAATGTCATAGTGGATCTTCATATCCTTCGCTCCCATCACTTCAATGAAGGGCAAAGGCCTCTGTGGACGGAAGCTAAAGAACAGGAAAGGTTTCTTCAATGCTGGGAAGATTTGTCAAAAGAGCTAAAGAGATACCCTAATGCCTTGGTAGCTTATGAATTGATGAATGAGCCTGTGGCGGATGATCCGGAAGATTGGAACCAATTAATAGAAAAGTCCGTGGCCGTAATCAGGAAGAATGAACCGGAACGCACCATTGTTATTGGTTCCAATTTATGGAACAAACCCCAAACCTTCAAGGATCTGAGGGTACCGGAGGAGGATCCGAATCTGATTTTGAGCTTTCATATGTATGAGCCTATGTTGGTTACCCACTACAAGGCCTCTTGGACGGATATAAAGGAATATGATGGCAAGGTGAATTATCCCGGCACCATAGTGCCGGAAGAGGAATTGAAAAAGTTATCAGGTGAAATGGAAAACTTGATCAGGAACCAGGATCTTTTTTATGACAAAGTGACCATTGAACACCATTTTAACAAAGCCATTAGAAAGGCCAATGAACTGGGACTGCCCCTGCACTGTGGGGAGTGGGGGGTATATCCCACAGTTGCCGATGAAGTGAGGTTTGCCTGGTATAGGGACGTACTTGAGGTGTTGGACAAATATAAAATTGCCTGGTCCACTTGGGACTACAAAGGAGGGTTTGGGATTATCAGAAATGGTGAAGAGGACAAGCCATTGATTCAAATTTTGATAGGAGAGTAGGGTTAATCCCAAATCCTGAATTTCAAAAATAATGACAAGCTAACCCTTTGATTTTGGACAGTTTAAAAAAGGGGGAATTGACCAAAAAGTCAAACCTACTTGGCTTATTGTTGGGCCCGGTGGTTTTTGTTTCTCTACTTTTATGCGTAGAGCTGGGAATTCTGCCTAGGGAAGCCTGGGTAAAGGTGGTGGCCGCAGGGGCTTGGATGATTATCTGGTGGATAACAGAGGCCGTTCCCATACCGGTAACCGCTCTTTTGCCCATGGTTCTTTTTCCCTTATTGGGGGTATTTGACATGAAGGAGGCCACCGCACCCTACTCGGACCCCATCATATACCTTTTCATGGGAGGTTTTCTCATTGCTTTAGCCATGGAACGCAACAAATTGCACTTGAGGATTGCCTTGAATCTTATCAAATTCACAGGAACTAAACCCGATGGCATTATTTTAGGCTTTTATATTTCCACGGCATTTTTAAGTATGTGGATCAGTAACACGGCCACCGCAGTAATGATGCTTCCAATCGCCATGTCCATCGTTCAGTTGATACAAAAAGAGAACCAGGGATTATCTCATCAGAAAGGTTTTTACAATTTTGCCTTTGCCCTGATGTTGGGAATAGCCTATGCTGCCAACATAGGAGGTGTGATCACCATCATAGGAACTCCTCCAAATGTTGTGCTTGTGGGGTTTATGCAACAGTTTTATGAATACAGTTTGGATTTCAACCGGTGGTTGCTGGTTGGTTTGCCCATAGGAGGGCTGATGCTGGCCATTATGTACTTACTGTTGGTCAAGCTTTTTTACCCAAGTAGATTAGGGAATATCGCAGGATCCTCAGAAGTGATCAATAGTCAACTCCAACAGCTTGGACCAATTTCTACAGCTGAGATCCGCACCAGTGCCATTCTTATATTTACTGCCATCTGTTGGATTTTCAGAGAACCGCTCAATCAACTTTTCCAAACCCGACTGTTGAATGATACTATCATTGCCATGGTGGGTGGGCTACTGATGTTTATAGTACCTGCCAAAGCTATAAAAGGAAGGAGGTTGTTGGAATGGAAAAGTACGGAACGCCTGCCCTGGGGCATTTTGTTGCTGTTTGGTGGGGGAATGTGCCTGGCTAAAGGTATGGAGGCAGTGGGCATCATTCAGGCCATAGGTGCCTTTGTGGCCGATAACCCTTATCTATCCACTTCCGTTTTGTTGTTGGTGCTTATTTTTATCATGTTGTTTCTTACGGAGTTGATGAGTAACGTAGCCCTTGTCACCATCTTTGTGCCTGTAGTGATGGGCATTGCAGATGGTTTGTCTGTTCCTGTGCTGACTTTTGTGATCCCTGTGACCATGGCCAGTAGTTTCGCATTTATGCTGCCCATATCCACACCGCCAAATGCCATTTTGTTTTCCAGTGGCTTTATCCGTATCAAGGAGATGATGAAGGTAGGGGTCTGGTTAAATTTGATCTCCATACTCCTGCTTTGGTTAATGGCTTTTACCCTGATAAAATGGGTGTATTAAGGCAAGTTTCGTATCTGATTAAATTAGGAATGGATGCCAACTTTATTTCCTTAAAATTTGTGCTGGAATCCTCTCTGTTTTATGTTGGGCTATTCCTGGTAGGCGGTTTCTTTCCAGGTTTTAGAGTTTGGAACCGGTGAAGGTTGTAAACCTTGGCACAGGGTGGTAAAACATTAATTGTTTATATTAGGTTAGATTTACAAAACCTCAGGTATGAAACCGGTGCTTTACAAATCAATATTGTGTATATTCTTTTGTGCTTTAACCATAAGCAGCCTTTTTGCCCAATCTCAAACATCGGAGGAGATTTTGAGGGACTTTAATGAAGTGAGAATTAAGTACAACAAGCAAGGGATGCTGATTTTGGGTTCATGGGCCGTAGGTAATATATTTTGGGGCGGGGTGATGGCAAGTAGGTCAGCAGGCGAGCTTAAAGGATTCCACCAGATGAATGCTTATTGGAACGCTGTGAACTTGCTAATTGCAGGGTTTGGGTATTATTCTGCTATGAGGGAGGTGCCTGGTATCGATTTCTGGGAAACGGTACAAAGTCAACATTCCATTGAGAAAATTCTTTTGGTGAATGCAGGTTTAGATGTGGCCTATATGGCAGGAGGTTTATATTTGTTAGAAAGAGGGAGGCGAACAGACAACCCAAGATTTTCTGGGTTTGGGAATTCCGTAATTTTGCAAGGGGCATTTTTGATGAGCTTTGATGTGATCAAGTACTTGATTCATCATGCACATGGCAAGGAATTGCCTACCCTATTACAAGGAATCAGCCTAGGACCGGGTGGACTTGGATTTAGAATGACTTTTTGAATCACATTGGATTCATAATACTTTCAATGATACCATTAAATCAATCATCTGAGGTACCTAAAGGATAAAGCCATTACACCCTGAAAACTTCTTCTACGAATTAATTAGGGGCAGTAACGCCATTCCTTCTAAAAGTTCCGATATTTTTGTGGAATAAGGGGGAATAAATCTGCTTCAACTTTTTAAAAACCGCTTACTATCCTCATCTTTGCGGGAAGAAGGGGAGGCTGTTTGTAAAGTTTCCCGAAACCCATAAAACACATTCATGTCTGATAAAAAAGTAAAGATTACCTTACCCGACAATTCGGTAAAAGAGTTTGAAAAAGGTGTAACTGGCATGCAGGTCGCTCTTGGTATCAGCGAAGGCTTGGCCAGAAACGTTTTGGCGGCAAAAGTTAACGGCCAGGTTTGGGACGCCAACAGGCCAATTGAAGAAGATGCTGAGCTGCAGTTGCTCACATGGAATGATAAGGAGGGGAAATCCACCTTTTGGCATTCCTCGGCTCACCTTATGGCAGAGGCACTTGAAGCCCTATATCCGGGAGTGAAACTTGGGATAGGACCGCCTATTGACAACGGTTTTTATTATGATGTGGATTTCGGTGAGAAGACCCTGGAAGGGGCCGAACTGGAACGAATAGAAGCCAAAATGATGGAGTTGGCCAGGCAGAAGAACGAATATGTTCGCAAGGACATCTCTAAGCCTGAGGCTGTGGAATATTATAAGGAAAAAGGTGACGAATATAAGCTAGACCTTTTGGAAGGGCTAGAGGATGGGCAGATTACCTTTTATCAGCAGGGTAATTTTGTGGACCTGTGCAGGGGACCGCATATTCCCAATACGGGTGTGATTAAAGCTGTGAAACTGCTCAATATTGCCGGAGCCTACTGGAGAGGGGATGAGAAAAACAAAATGCTTACCCGAATCTATGGGGTTACCTTTCCCAAGGCAAAGGAACTTAAAGAGCATTTGGCCATGATAGAAGAGGCCAAGAAGCGGGACCACAGGAAATTGGGCAAGGAGCTGGAATTGTTCACTTTTTCCGAAAAAGTGGGGATGGGCCTTCCCCTTTGGTTGCCCAAGGGAACCTTACTCAGGGAGCGTTTGGTAAACTTTCTGAAAAAGGAACAGGATCGTTCCGGATATCAACAGGTGATTACCCCTCATATTGGGCACAGGGCGCTTTATGAGACTTCCGGGCACTACGAGAAATATGGTAAGGACAGTTTTCAGCCCATCACCACTCCACATGAGGGAGAAAGCTTTCTGTTAAAGCCCATGAACTGCCCCCATCATTGTGAAATCTACAAGAGTAAGCCCCGTTCCTACAAGGACCTTCCTGTCCGGTATGCGGAATTTGGTACGGTATACAGGTATGAACAAAGTGGTGAGCTGCATGGGTTGACCCGGGTCAGGGGCTTTACCCAAGATGATGCACATATTTTCTGTAGACCCGATCAGGTGAAAGAAGAATTCATCAAAGTTATTGATTTGGTGCTTTATGTGTTCCGTGCACTGGGCTTTGACCAGTTTACGGCACAAATTTCGCTTAGAGACCCTGAGGATAGGGAAAAGTACATTGGTGGGGATGATGCCTGGGACAAAGCTGAAAAAGCCATCATAGAGGCGGCCGCCGAAAAAGGCATGGAAACCGTCACAGAGCATGGAGAGGCGGCGTTTTATGGTCCTAAGTTGGATTTTATGGTCAAGGATGCCCTTGGCAGGAATTGGCAATTAGGAACTATTCAGGTGGATTACCAGTTGCCTGATAGGTTTGAACTGGAATTTGTAGGGTCAGACAATCAACGGCACAGACCGGTAATGATACATAGGGCACCTTTTGGTTCCCTGGAGAGGTTTGTCGCCGTTCTCATAGAGCACTGTGCGGGGAACTTTCCCCTTTGGCTGGCTCCCGAACAGGTAATCATTTTGCCCATTTCTGAAAAATACCTGGATTATGCAGAGCGTATCAAGGAAGGTTTGGATGATGCGGGTATTTCTGGGGATATAGACAACCGGGATGAAAAGATTGGCCGGAAAATCAGAGATGCCGAGGTAAAGAAAATCCCTTTTATGGTCATCGCAGGAGAAAAGGAACAGGAGGAAGGAAAGATCTCACTTCGTAAGCACGGGGAAGGTGACATGGGATCCTACACCATAGCGGGTTTTGTCGAGTATTTCAAGGGAATTATAGCCTCATCTTTAGGTAAATAAATTTAAGCAAGAAAAATATCGGATTTTTAATAATTAAAAAATTATTCGATATTTGCACTTTGGTATAGAAACACAATCATAAACATTTTGAGAGGAAAAAGATCTTACAGTCCAAGACAAGAGGAACCATATCGCGTAAATTCAAGGATCAGAGCCCGTGAGGTTAGGGTCGTTGGGGACTTTGTAGAGGGAGGAAACGCTGTGATGCCCACAGATAAAGCCGTCAAGTTAGCGGAAGAAAATGGGCTTGATCTCGTAGAGATATCTCCTTCTGCCAGCCCTCCAGTTTGCAAGATCATTGATTATGCGAAGTTTAAATACGAGCAGAAGAAAAAGCAAAAGGAAATAAAGGCAAATGCGGCCAAAACCGTAGTGAAGGAAATCAGGTTTGGGCCAAACACCGACGATCACGATTTTGACTTCAAGCTCAAGCATGCCATCAACTTTCTAAAGGACGGTGCAAAGGTAAAAGCTTATGTGCATTTCGTCGGCAGGACCATCGTGTTCAAGGAAAGAGGTGAGATGTTGTTGCTGAAATTTGCCCAGGCTTTAGAAGAATACGGACAGGTGGAGCAATTGCCCAAAATGGAAGGCAAAAGGATGAACATCTTCGTAGCGCCAAAGGCCAGTAAGAAATAGGAAACAATTTCAACTAGTATTATAAATTAAAAGTAATGCCGAAAGTAAAAACAAAGTCAAGTGCAAAGAAGCGGTTCAAGCTTACCGGAACCGGCAAGATCAGAAGGAAGCATGCCTTCAAAAGCCATATCCTGACCAAAAAGGCCACCAAAAGGAAGAGAAATCTTACCAAGATGGGGGAGGTTCATGAGACAGATATGGGCAGAGTGAAAAACATGCTCTGGATCTAGTAGTTCTTTATTAATTAGGTTAATCATTCACCAGATGCTTGGTAAGTAAGACCGAAAAGGCACCAAGGATCAAAAAATCAAAAAAAAATGCCAAGATCAGTAAACGCCGTAGCTTCTAGAGCTAGGAGAAAAAAAGTCCTCAAAGCAACCAAAGGATATTTTGGGAGGGGGAAAAATGTATGGATAGTAGCTAAAAACAAATATGAGAAAGGGCTGCAGTATGCATACAGGGATAGAAAAGTAAAAAAGAGAGAGTTCAGGAAACTGTGGATCCAAAGGATCAATGCCGGTGCCAGGCAGCACGGCATTTCCTATTCACAATTGATGGGGCTTTTGAAAAAAGCTGAAATAGAATTAAACAGGAAGGTTTTGGCAGACTTGGCCATGAATCACCCTGAGGCATTTCAAGCAGTAGTTGAAAAAGTTAGGTAGGCTTATCGGCCCGCCGTCATTGAAACCCTCCTATGGAGGGTTTTTTTATTTTTTTCCAAAAAAATATTTTTTCAAAAATTTGTTTATATTAACGAAAACATTTGGTTTTGATCTTCAATTGGCCTTACTTATAAGGAATAAGGGACAGAGATGTAGTACTGGGAAGTGGTTTGTCCCCCTTGTAGGCCTCATTGAAACCCAATGGTTCACAAAACATGAAAATGCCTAAGGAAATAAAAAAAGCCCCACTTTGAGATAAGGGGGGCTGAAGTAGCGAGGAGGGGAATTGAACCCCTGACCTCAGGGTTATGAATCCTGCGCTCTAACCATCTGAGCTACCTCGCCAATTGGGAATGCAAATATGGGTGGTTCATCCAGAATTTCCAAACGTGGGAATCAAAAATTGAGACTTTTTCCAAATCCAAAATTAACTGCTATGGGTAAACTAAAATTTATTTCTGACTATCAGATAAATACCTCCAGAAAGATCATTTATCCTTATTTGAGTACGGCCAGTGGACTTTCGCAGTGGTTTGCTGAAGATGTGGTCATCAACGAGGACAAGGTCTATAACTTCATCTACGATGGGGAGGACCATTTTGCCCGGCCCACCATTATGCGCAGTAACCGCCACGTGAAATTTGAGTTTTTTGACCCCAAGGAGGGGGAAAACAATGGTGTGGACCATTCCTTTATCGAGTTCAAACTGGAGGAAAATGAACTTACACAGACTTTTTATCTGCGTGTGATCGAATATGGTGACGCGTTTGACGAGCAAGAGCAAAGTTCCATCTGGGAGGGCTTGATCAACAACCTTAAGGAAATCATTGGAGGATAAAATATGTTAAAATTATTGATTTTAACATAATATCCTGACCTTTGCCTCGTCTTTGCGTAAGGTAGAGGAGTGCATAGCCAGAATGAAGAAATTAGATAAACTGATCCTTGGTTCCTTTTTGGGGCCTTTCCTGCTTACTTTTATCGTGGTGGATTTTATCCTGCTCACGGTAAATATGCTTAAATATTTCGACGAAATATTTGGAAAGGACCTTCCCTTTATGGTTTACATGGAGTTGATAGGTTATTTTGTGATCAGTATTTCCCCCATGGCCTTGCCACTGGCTGTGCTTTTATCTTCTTTAATGACCTTTGGAAACCTTGGGGAGCACTTTGAACTCACGGCAATCAAGAGTAGCGGTATTTCATTGCTGCGGGCCTTATTGCCTATTGGTGTATTTGTTTTGATCCTTTCCTTTTTGGCTTTCCTTTCCAATAATTATTTGGTACCCAGGGTAAATCTTAAAACTTTCAGCTTGCTTTATGACATAAGAATGAAATCTCCTGCACTTGATATCAAAGAGGGAGTTTTTTACAATGGGATCCCAAATTATAGCATCAAGGTAAATAAAAAGCTAGACGAGGTGAGGCTAAAGGACGTGCTCATTTATGACCACACTAAAGGTCAAGGCAATATTCACGTGATCCTGGCTGACTCTGGTCGCATGGAGCCTTTTTTTAATGACAGGTACATGCAGCTCACCTTATATAATGGGTACAGTTACCAGGAAGGTGACGGTCAAAGGGGCATCAGGGACAAACCTGTAACTTTCAATCGCACTAAGTTTTCCACTAATGAGATGGTTTTTAGCCTGGACGCCTTTGAAATGAACAGGACCCCAGAGGATCTTTGGTCCAATAATCGCTCCATCAAAAACATCAATGAAATCAAGCACGACCTAGATTCAATGGATAGGGAGCATAACCAATGGCTGTATGTGAATTATGCCAATACCGAGGCATCCTATCCCTATTTCGGCAAAATCCGTAAACTTACCCCGCCCAAAGATATTTTGGTGAAAAAGCAACGTGCAGATTCCCTAAGAAACCTAAAATACCAAGAAGAAAACCAAGCCATTCTGGAAGAAAACATGCGAAACAGGTCTGATAGGGCTGAAGGGGATCAGCAGGTGGGAAAAGTTGACCAATTCGAAAGAGATACCGCGGAGCAGGCCCTGCCGGGCGCGGGACAAGAGGCCCAAGATGGCGCTGAAGAACCTGTTCAGGACACCTTGCTTGCCGACATGGATACCTTAAGCTCCAGAGACACTGTTCAGGCAATGGTGGATACCATGGCTCAAATGCCCTTGCCATCGGTGCAGGCCAACAGCCCTGGCATTACCCCCATACAAATGGAGCAAATTGCCAAGGTGTCAGATGAGGAAAAGGCCAAGCTAGATTCCTTAAGAGGTACGCAGCGTTATCAGATTTCTGCTGCCTCCGGTGCCCTGACCAATGCCAGAAACATTAAGAATAATTTCACCACGAATAAAACACGTATCGATAATTTGGTGAGAGAGTACAGGAGGTTTCAGATTTCCATGTATCAAAAATATACACAAGCCATCGCATGTTTTGTGATGTTCCTCATAGGCGCTCCTCTAGGAGCCATCATCAAGAAGGGGGGGCTGGGTATGCCCGTCTTGGTATCCATCATTTTTTTTATTTTATATTACATGCTAACGATCACTGGGGAAAAATGGGCGAAAGAAGGACTTACGGACCCATTATTTGGCACCAGTTTTTCAATACTTATGCTGTTGCCTTTTGGGTTGTTTTTCCTTAAGCAGGCAAGAAAGGACGCAAGGTTATTTGAACCTGATTTTTACGTGGGTATCTTAGAAAAGGTCAGAGGTTTATTGCCGGAAATCAGGTTCAGGAAAAAGTTGAGGGAAGAAATTTTATGAAACCAATTAATTTCGCTACCTTTGCATCTGTTTTATTAAAAAATATCAGTTCTAATTTGACTAAGCATGTATTTAACTAAAGACAAGAAAACAGATTTGTTCAAGAATCATGGTCGGTTGAAGGCTGAAAACGATACGGGGTCACCAGAATCTCAGATTGCCCTGTTCACCTACAGGATTCAGCACCTTACCGAACATTTGAAAACCAACAAAAAAGACCATTCCTCCAGGTTGGGGTTGCTGAAGTTGGTAGGTAAACGAAGAAGTTTATTGAATTACCTCATTAAGAAGGACATTGAAAGGTACCGTTCAATCATTTCTGAATTGGGGATTCGAAAATAATAAGAAGCGTTTCGTGAGGTTCCTCCATATGGGGAACCTTACTTTTTGATGTTGCCCTTTATTAAACCTTACTTTTACGACTAATCACATTTCAGAATCATTAGATTTTATGTTACCAAACGTTATTTCAAAGACTATCACCCTTGCGGATGGTAGAGAGATTGTAATTGAGACCGGTGCCCTTGCCAAGCAGGCAGATGGCGCAGTAGTGGTGAAAATGGGCAAAGCCATGTTGCTTGCCACTGTGGTCACTAAGAATGAAGCGGGGGAGGGAGTGGATTTCCTGCCCATGTCCGTGGATTACCAAGAAAAATTTGCTGCATCGGGAAAGATCCCCGGGGGCTTCTTGAAAAGGGAAGGTAGGCTTTCCGATTACGAAATTTTGATCAGTAGGATGGTGGATAGGGCCATAAGGCCTATTTTCCCTGACGACTATCACGCGGACACCAACATTACCATTAACCTTATTTCCTCCGATGAGGAAGTGCTGCCGGATTGCCTGGCCGGGTTGGCCGCATCGGCCGCATTGGCTGTTTCAGATATCCCCTTCAACGGGCCCATATCAGAGGTGAGGGTAGCTAAGATAGAAGGAGAATTCCATATCAACCCGAAGCCAAACGACCTGGCAAAGTCCAGCATGGAGTTAATAGTAGCTGGCTCCGAAGAATTCATTTTGATGGTTGAAGGAGAGGGTGATGAGATTTCCGAGGATGAGATGGTGGAGGCCTTACAGTTTGCCCATGAGGAGATCAAAAGGCACTGCCAGGTTCAAAAGGAGCTTACCCAAGCCGTGGGTAAGGAGGTCAAAAGGGAATATTCCCATGAGACCCACGACGAAGGGCTAATGGCCAAGATGAAGGAGGAGCTTTATGAAAAGCTTTACGATGTGGTGAGCCGACAGATTCCCAATAAATCGGAAAGGTCTGAGCTTATAAATGCCATAAAAGAGGAGTTTTTAGAAAGCCTGGGTGAGGAACACGAATACGATGAGTTCTTGATCAAACAATATTTCGGGAAGGTTCACAAAGAAGCTGCAAGGAACTTCACCCTTAATGAAAAGAAAAGGCTTGATGGAAGGAAGCCCAACGAAATTAGGCCGATATGGTCGGCAGTGGACTATCTTCCTTCAGCACATGGATCTGCGATTTTCACCAGAGGTGAAACTCAGTCCCTTACCACATGTACCCTTGGCACGAAATTAGATGAACAAATGGTGGATGGTGCGGTGCATTCTGGGTTCAATAAATTTTACCTCCATTACAATTTCCCTGGTTTTTCCACCGGCGAGGTTAAAATAGCCAGAGGCCCGGGAAGAAGGGAAGTGGGCCACGGAAATTTGGCAATGAGGGCTTTGAAGAAGGTGTTGCCGCCCGATTCAGAAAACCCATACACTATAAGGGTGGTGTCGGATATATTGGAATCCAACGGATCCTCTTCTATGGCGACAGTTTGTGCAGGATCTTTGGCGTTAATGGATGCAGGTATTCCCATTAAGGCACCTGTTACCGGCATAGCAATGGGTATGATCTCTGATGCCAAAACTGGAAATTACACCATTCTTTCCGATATTTTAGGGGATGAAGATCACCTTGGAGATATGGATTTTAAAGTGACAGGTACGGAAAAGGGCATCACCGCTTGTCAAATGGACTTAAAAGTGGAAGGCTTGGATTATAATGTGCTCAAGGAAGCCCTCTATCAGGCAAGAGAAGGAAGGCTACATATTCTGGAGGAGATTTCCAAGACCTTGTCTGCACCGAAACCCGATTACAAACCTCACGCTCCAAGATCTCAAAACATGGAGATTCCTAAGGAATTGATTGGTGCTGTGATTGGACCTGGCGGTAAAATTATTCAAGAAATTCAAAAAGACACAGGTGCCACCATCATCATTGAAGAGGTGGATAACATGGGCAAGATCAACATATTTGCCAATAACCAGGAAGCCATGGATGGTGCCTTTCAACGGATCAAGGCCATAGTAGCCCAACCTGAGATAGGTGAAGTATATACTGGTAAGGTGAAAAATATTATGCCTTTTGGTGCGTTTGTAGAGTTCATGCCGGGTAAAGATGGATTGCTCCATATATCAGAAATCAAGTGGGAGCGCTTGGAATCCATGGATGGGGTGTTGGAATCCGGCGAGGAAATCCAGGTCAAATTGATTGACGTGGATAAGAAGACCGGCAAATTTAAGCTTTCTAGGAAAGTTTTATTGCCAAGGTCTGAGAAATCACAAAAAAAATCCTAGAAGGAGTTCAATCTTAGCCAATATTTTGAACTAATCTTCGGATTGCATCTGTTATACTTGCGTTAAAAAAAATAGGATACTTGAATGAGGCAGCTCAAAATTAGCAAACAGATTACCAACAGGGAAAGTCAATCCCTGGACAAATACCTGCAGGAAATAGGCAAGGTGGATCTTCTCACGGCCGATGAGGAAGTAGTTTTGGCCAAAAGAATCAGAGAAGGAGATCAACTTGCCTTGGAAAAGCTTACCAAAGCCAACCTTAGGTTTGTGGTTTCTGTTGCCAAGCAGTATCAAAATCAAGGACTTTCCTTGGGGGATCTCATCAATGAGGGCAACCTGGGGCTGATCAAAGCCGCTCAAAGGTTTGATGAAACCAGGGGCTTTAAATTTATTTCCTATGCGGTTTGGTGGATCAGGCAGTCCATTCTGCAGGCCTTGGCCGAACAATCAAGGATTGTAAGGCTTCCCTTGAACAGGGTAGGGTCTCTGAATAAAATCAGTAAGACTTTCTCCGAGCTTGAGCAAAAATTTGAGCGGGAGCCCTCACCGGAGGAACTTGCAGAAGTTTTGGAAGTGACCACCGGAGAAGTAGTGGACACCATGAAAATTTCGGGTAGACACGTTTCTATGGATGCACCTTTTGTACAAGGGGAAGAAAACAGTCTATTGGATGTGTTGGAAAATGATGGAGAGATTAAGCCTGACGATGGCCTGATGAACGACTCCTTGAGGAAGGAGGTTCAACGTGCCCTTTCCACGCTTACCCAAAGGGAAGCTGATGTCATTACCCTTTATTTTGGACTTAACGGTGAACATGCCATGACGCTGGAGGAAATCGGTGAAAAGTTTAACCTCACCAGGGAAAGGGTGCGACAGATCAAAGAGAAAGCAATACGGAGGCTGAGACATACTTCCAGGAGTAAAACGCTTAAACCTTACCTGGGTTAATCATCATCTATGTGAATGAAGCGTTTGATTCAACAGTAGAAAATAAAAAAGAGGGGTAGAGGTACCCCTCTTTTTGTAGCAATACGTCCCATTACCCTTGATGGGATAGATAACCTAAACTTTATTGATTAGCTGATTTTCAAAATTTTACATCCATGAGTGAAAAAACCGAGAAGGTAAAGGTATTGATCATAGGATCAGGCCCGGCGGGCTATACTGCGGCTATATATGCATCTAGAGCAGGTCTCAGTCCCGTGCTTTATACCGGTTCCCAGCCTGGGGGCCAGTTGACCATCACCAATGACGTGGAGAATTACCCCGGGTATCCCGATGGGGTAATGGGACCACAAATGATGGAAGATTTCAGGAAACAGGCCGAGCGTTTTGGTACCGAGGTGAGGTATGGGCTTGTGACGGGAGTGGATTTCAGCCAAAGGCCCTACACGGCCACTATTGATGAGTCAAAAGAAATTTTAGCGGACACAGTGATCATAAGCACAGGTGCATCTGCCAAGTGGCTAGGGCTAGAAAGTGAAACCAGGCTCAATGGGAAAGGGGTTTCGGCTTGTGCAGTGTGTGACGGGTTCTTTTTTAGAGGGCAGGAAGTTGCCATAGTGGGGGGAGGAGATACTGCCTGTGAAGAGGCATCCTACCTGGCAAACATCTGTAGCAAAGTACATATGATCGTAAGAAGGGATGAATTGAGAGCCTCTCAAATCATGCAAAAACGCGTGATGAACAATAGCAAAATTGAAATTCTCTGGAACCATGAGACCAAGGAAGTTTTGGGTGAAGAGGAGGTGGTAGGCGTACGGCTTGTCAATAATATAACAGGTATCGAAAAGGAACTAACCGTAGGAGGTTTTTTCGTTGCGATTGGGCATGAACCCAATACCGATATTTTCAAGGGTTTGTTGGATATGGACGATAACGGGTATATTATCACGCACCCTGGCACCACCAAAACCAATGTGCCGGGCGTATTTGCCTCTGGGGATGCCCAAGATCATGTGTATAGGCAGGCCGTTACCGCTGCGGGAACGGGCTGTATGGCCGCATTGGAAGCAGAGAGGTACCTTGCAGCTAACGAGCTTACCTGACCTAGGGCATGTTCCTGAGTGGGCTTTACAGGACAGGGTTCATATTGCTTATAATGGCCCTGTTCACCAGGCTGGGCGCACAGACTCCTGCTGCTCAGGATACTGAAAAAATCATTATCCGATCACCCGATCAAAAAGTCGCATATTCCCCCTTAGACCCTTCATATCTCAGTAGGTTAAGGAAACAAACGGATTCTTTGTTGTTTGAGCCTGTAGATTTAAAAAAGCGATGGAGTATAGTGGATGAAACACCGCTCATTAGCCAATGGGCGCCCAGCAGGCAACTTGTACAGGTCTCAGAGAGAATATTGATAGATAGTATATGGGTGACGGCCCATGAATATTATGCCTTGTGGGACAGTTGGAAAATTGATATTTATGAATTTGACCCTCTGGAGTTTAGGGACACTATTACCCTTAAGCTCTATGAAGTAAGGTTGCCGGGAGGATGGAGTCCTCCATTATCTAAAAGAGGGGTTAGCTCCGGTTTTGGAAAAAGGGGGTATAGATGGCACCACGGCGTAGACCTTAGGTTACAAAATGGGGAGCCTATATATAATGTGTTTGATGGTATTGTAAGGGTAAAGTCCTATGATCGCTACGGTTACGGCCATTATGTGCTTGTAAGGCATCTCAATGGGCTTGAAACGCTCTATGGACATTTGTCCAAGGTGGGGGTGGAAGTGGGGCAGGAGCTCAAGGCAGGGGAACTGCTCGGTTATGGGGGCAATACAGGCAGGAGTACCGGGCCCCATCTGCATTTTGAGGTAAGGTACCATGGGGTAAGCATAGACCCAGAGGAGGTGTTTGATTTTCTAGAGGGAACTCCTAGGAAACCTACCTTGACCCTTACTCCTCGGCATTTTACTCATTTGAGGGAGGCAAGAGAGACCATTTATCATCAGGTGAGGAGTGGTGAAAATTTATCATTGATAGGGAAAAAGTACGGTGTTTCAGTTTCACATCTTACAAAGATGAATAACATACATACGGGAACTGTCCTCAGGGTGGGGCAGAGGTTAAGGATAAGGTAATTTTAAAACATGGAAAAACTAGACATCTTGGTAATGGCTGCCCATCCAGATGATGCAGAATTGTCCTGCTCTGGAACTGTGGCCGCTCATATCGCCAAAGGATATAAAGTGGGAATATTGGATTTCACTCAAGGCGAAATGGGTACCAGGGGCACCCCAGAGCTCAGGTTGGAGGAGGCTCAAAAGTCCTCAGAGACACTGGGCTTAAGCATGAGGGAAAACCTTGGGTTCAGGGATGTGTTTTTTTTGGAGGATGAGGAGCATCAAAAGGCCATAGCCAGGGTAATCCGAAAGTACAGGCCGGAAATTGTTTTGGCTAATGCAGTTTCTGATAGGCACCCCGATCATGGCAAAGGGGGTATTTTGGCCAGTAAGGCCTGCTTTGTAAGTGGCTTGAGAATGCTGAAAACAGAAGATAAGGGTGTACCCCAAGAAGCTTGGAGACCTAAGGTGATCTATCACTATATTCAAAATAACTTTATTGAGCCCGATCTTGTAGTGGATATAAGTGATTATTGGGAAAAGAAAATGGCATCCATTAAAGCCTTTAAGTCCCAATTTCACGACCCCAATAGCCAAGAACCGGAAAGTTTTATTTCAACTCCCGGCTTCCTGGAGTTCATTCAAGCCAGGGCAAGAGAATACGGGCACAAAATAGGCGTGCAATATGGGGAAGGCTTCACAGTGGAAAGGGTTCCCGGTGTCAATGATCTTTTTGACTTGATTTGAAGCGAGAATGATTTTATGGGAGCAAGTTGCCTTGTCTCAAAATCAAGGGGCAAGTCGGCTGATTTTCCAATCCCCTTCTTCATTTTGAGCAAAAAGGATCCTGTCGTGTAATCTACCGGGCCGACCCTGCCAGAACTCCATTCGCTTTGGATTTAGCCTAAACCCGCCCCAGTGTCCGGGCATTTTCAGGGGCTCTTGGGAAAATTTCTCCTCAATCTCCAGTTTTACGCGCTCGAGGTATTCCCTGTCAGGGATTTCCTCGCTTTGGGGCGATGCCCAGGCACCGATTTGGCTTTCTACTGGTCGGGAAAGAAAATAGGCTTCAGACTCTTGTTCGCTTACCTTTTCCACTTCCCCTTCTATTCTCACTTGCCGTTCCAACTCTGGCCAGAAGAAGGTAAGGGCAGCATAGGGGTTAAGTTCGAGTTCCCTGGATTTTTGGCTTTGGTAATTGGTGTAAAAGTCAAAACCCTCTTCCACACCTTTAAGAAGGACCACTCTTCCCGAAGGCTTGCCGTCACTGCCCACTGTGGCCAGGTGCATGGCATTTGGCTCATTCACCTGAGCCCCTATAGCTTCTTTAAGCCACCGTTTAAATTGTGATATGGGGTTCTTATCGACCTCGTTAATCTCTAATTTTTTAGAAGAATACTCCTTTCTTATGCCCGCTAAATCCATATTGAAGCGATTTTGGTGATAATTTTAATTTTAAATTACAAAGGTATTGATATTAATGATTTTTAATTTAACTTAACCCCTGTTCAACGAAGTATATTTTTGATGAAAAAAAACCAAAACATACCGCCTTATGCAGGAAGCCTCCTTATTTCGGAGCCTTTTCTTCAGGACGAGAATTTTGTGAGGTCCGTAATTCTTCTTTGTGACTCCAATGAAAAGGGGGCCTTTGGCCTTGTCCTTAACAAACTGTCCATTTTTAAACTCGGAGAACTACTGGAGGGTTTTGAATTTTTAACCAATGAAATATATGTGGGGGGGCCGGTGGAGCAAAACACCCTCCATTTCATTTATTTTGGTGATCGCCTTTTGGAGGGTAGTGTGGAGTTGGGGCCCCAGCTTTGGTGGGGGGGCAATTTTGAGGAACTTTTGGGCAAGCTTAGGGAAGGGATGGTTGACCTGGATGATTTCAAATTTTTTATAGGCTACTCTGGATGGAGTGAAGGTCAGCTAGAGGAAGAGTTGGCAGTGGACACTTGGATCGTTTGTAAAAACCATTATACCAAAAACATTTTCCGTTCAGAACCAGATGAATTATGGAGGGAAATATTGAAAAATATGGGGGGTGAATTTCAGGTTTTGGCAAATTATCCGATTGACCCAAGATTAAATTAAACCAAAATTGCTACTTTTGTTTTAACCCAAGTAGAGTAGGAAGTACCCACAATTAGTTATGGATAAGGACAAAGACATGTCATCAAAGGATGAAAAGGTGACTCAAGAAGCGCAAAACGCAGAAAACTTGAGTACAGATGCCACCTCAGATCAGCATTCTGAAGCAGAAACTGAAGGAGATGAAAACAAAGAGGAGAACGAAGAGACTGAGGACGCGAATCATGATTTCAGCAATTTCACCAAAAAGCAACTCCTTCAGACCCTTAGGGAATTGCTTAAAGTGGAGGATTATATAAAAAAAGACCCCTTGGTCAACGACATCAAATCCCATTTTGATGATTGTTATGGAAAGGAAAAGGAAGCTGCCCTTAAGCAATTCCTGGAAGAAGGTGGGACAGAGGACGGCTTTGATTACAGGGGGGATGATGTGGACAGGGAGTTTTTTCAGGCTTATGGCGAATTTAAAGATAGAAAGTCCAAGCAATACAAAGAACAAGAAAAAGCCAAAGAAAGAAATGCTCAAACCAAAAACCAGATCCTGGATCGGCTAAGGGAATTGGTGGACAATGAAGAAACCACCTCCAGCATAGACACGATCAAAGAAATCCAAAAAGAATGGAAAAGTATTGGACCTGTACCTTCCAACCAAAACAAAAACCTATGGGCTTCTTATAATGCCTTGATGGATAGGTATTATGATAACCGTAGTATCTATTTTGAACTGAAAGAATTAGATAGGAAGAAAAATCTCGAAAGCAAACTTGAACTCTGTGAAAAGGCGGAATCTCTGGCTAATATCGAGGATTTGAAGGAGGCCATAAAGGTGCTCAATGAACTTCACGAGGAGTTTAAGCATATTGGCCCGGTGCCCAGGGAGGAACAGGAGCAGGTATGGCAACGGTTTAAGGCTGCTTCTGATGCAGTATATGCCAGGAGAAAGGAATTTTACGAAGGCCAAAAGGAACTACTTAAGGCTAACCAGATTCTAAAAGAAAAACTGATAGCACAGCTTGGGGAGTTTAAGGATTTCAAAGCGGAAAGAATCAGGGAATGGAACCAGAAGACTAAGGGAATTCTAGAAATCCAGAAGGCTTGGGAAGCCATAGGCCCTGTGCCCAGGGAACATGGAAGGGAAATCAACAAAACTTTCTGGGGGCTTTTTAAGCAGTTTTTCCATCATAAAAACCAGTTTTTCAAAGAGCTGGACGAGGTGAGGAAAGTCAACAAGGAAAAGGCAGAAAAATTGATAGAACAAGCTGATGCGCTTAAAGAGAGCACCGACTGGAAAGACACTTCCAACGAGCTGATCAATTTACAAAAGGAGTGGAAAAAACTCGGCCCCATGCCTGAGAAAGTAAGGGATGACCTTTACCATAGGTTCAAAACTGCCTGCGACACCTTTTTTCAAAACCGCAGGGATGCCAATAAGGAGGTCACCCAGGAATTTGAGGAGAATTTGAAAAAGAAGCAGGCCATTTGTGAGCAAATGACTAAAGAAGCAGAGGCAGGAGAAGACTTGTCTGAGGAAATATTGGAGGTTCATATTGCCAACTACAATGAAATAGGTTTTGTGCCCAGGAAGAACATCAAGGAAATTGCCGCTCAGTTTAACAAGGCAGTGGATGCATATGTGGAAAAATTAGGTGTGGAAGGCAAAAATAAGGAGGAATTCCTTTTCCGACTGAACCTAAACAAGATACAAAGTGACCCCAATAGCGCCAGGGTACTCAACAAGAAGGAACATGGTATACGTAAACAGATATCTGACCTTGAAAACAATATCACACTCTGGAAAAATAACCTGGAGTTTTTCGCCGCTTCAAAGACCGCAGACAAGCTCAAAGACCAGTTTGAGGAGAAAATAGACAAAGCCGAGCAGGAAGTGGACAGGTTGAAAAAGAAACTTTCCATTATCAGGGAGTTTTAAGTATTTCATTTCTAGGAAGGTGAAATTCTCTACCCAAAATTCTTTTCCAATTATTTGTCAAGTAAAATGTAAGGCCTATATTTGCACTCGCATTTGAATAAAAGGACACAAGGTTTCTTTTCAAAGCTATAAAATCCCGATGGCTATCGGGGTGGTAGAGCAACTTAAGCCTCCTTAGCTCAGCTGGTAGAGCAACTGACTTGTAATCAGTAGGTCGTTGGTTCGATCCCGACAGGAGGCTCAAAAAAGGACAGCCATGCTGTCCTTTTTCATTTCATCTTTTTTGTCTTATCAGCGGTCACACCTGCCAGAAGGTTGGTAAACTGTCTGGCAGGTAGCCTGTCCCGACCCTCGGGACATCCTGGTACGTGACGATCTCCTCATGTCCGATTTCAGCTAAATTTTCTCACTTGTGTTTGCATTGTTCTGGCTTTTCCAGGTTAATTAGCCAATCCATTCCGATTAATTCCTTGATTGCTAGATAATTATTTTGTTCAATTTATATTGTTTGAATTATTGCAGTGTAAAATACCAACAAAATATTACTTTGTATACTGAGTAAGGGATTGGACCTTTTTTGCTAATTGTCCTTTGGTGTCGATTAGTGCAGAAGGTTAAATTCCCTAAAAGCAAATTGGCAAAAAAAAATTGTCAATAGTTAGTAGGGTTAATTGGATATGGGAAAGATTTCTCTTAAAAAGGGTGCGTCCACTACGATCATTTGGAAAATTTTTACTGCTGTTAAAGAATGGGTTAAATTTCCGTAAATTATTAGTATTGAACTTTTCCTATACAATTATATCCGTTTTTGGTTTAGTAAATGTGTATGTAGGCGAACTGTTCAGTGCCTTGAAATTTTTTTAAACCGTCTTTTTTGAATCCGCAAGCAGCCTTTGGATTTCCAAAAGCTCTTTGGGTGTTAGCTCCCTCCACTTCCCCACGGGAAGGTCCAGCCGGATATTCATAATGCGGATTCTCTTTAGCGTTAAGACCTCGTATCCTAGAGAGGAGCACATTCTCCTGATTTGTCGGTTTAGGCCCTGGGTAAGCACGATGTTAAAGGTTTTTTTGCCTAGTTGCCTGACCTGGCAGGGAGCTGTTACCGTGTCAAGTATGGGAACCCCACGGCTCATGCGGTTCACAAAATTGGCATCAATGGGCCGATTTACGGTCACGACGTATTCCTTTTCGTGGTTGTTTCCGGCCCGCAGGATTTTGTTGACAATGTCTCCGTCACTGGTCAGAAGGATCAGCCCCTCGCTGGGTTTATCCAGCCTGCCGATGTGGAAAATCCTCCGGGGGTGGCCGATGAAGTCGATGATATTGTCCTTTTCGATGGCTGTGTCAGTGGTGCAGACGATGCCAACAGGCTTGTTGAGTGCTAAGTACACATGCTCCTCTTTGGGAGGACCTACCGGTTTGTCGTCCACGGTTACTGTATCAGACTCCTCCACTTTTGTTCCCATCTTCGGGACATGACCATTGATTTTTACTTTGCCCTGTTCGATCAGCCTGTCGGCTTCGCGCCTGGAACAGTATCCGATTTCACTGAGGTATTTGTTGATGCGGGTAGCCATGGCTCAATCCAGTTCAAGAATCCCAACCACAGGTTTTTGAGAATTCATGGTTTAAATAGTTAATTTCACGTTCGGATTCTCCTCCCCTTTAGAGAGGATGGAAGATCTCCTTGATGGGGAAGTAAAATTACAGTTTTGTGGAATCTTATTCCCCAAAGCAGCAAAAAATAACTGGATACTTCCGTAATTCGATTAATAAAAACTGAAATAAAGTTAAATTGATCACTACTGTTAAGGAGATATCTAACGAGGTGATTTTCGCCAAACCGAAAATAGTAGTTATTCATGTAAATCAGGAAAAGCCAGTTTTGCCAGGGCTTGAAGTCTTGGTAGGTTTACGTTTTTAAGTAGGCGAAATGCTTGAAGGACATCGCATAAAAAAGGCTAATGAAGGTAATTAGAAGCCACTTACCCAAAAGTTCGATTTTAAATTCATCGCACAATGAATACCATTATGTGGACAGTTTTCAGGGGGTAATTAACGACCCTGAAAACAAATTCACTTCGGAGGATGTAGGAAAAGTTTTTTTTCAGGAGGCCCAATATGGGTTGAAAAATTACAGGTTATGGCCTATGAAAAGCAAATTATGTTCCTATTTAAACAGCGATCAAGACGAGTTTGTTTTCTTTGGACTTAGGAGTGCAAAGGATTTTTTTCTTATATTCAATCTGAGCTTTTAATAACTATAAACCAATTACCTCTTATGATTGCTTTAGAAAACCCTTATCCGAAATCGATCTTGATTTTCGTTTTGTGCACGGTATTGTGTGATAATGGGTGCTTTGGCATACTGATGGCCCAAACTTTGGGAGGAAAAACACACAGGGAAATGGCCAAGGACAGATCCCTGAAGAACAGCCTTTTTATGCTCCACACTTGGGAAGATCCAGATGAAGAAAGCATGCGGATTTCATCCTCTTTGGCAGAAATTGTTCATAAGGTTTTTTCGGCATCCAAGCATGCCGGATATGGGGACTTGTTGGAAAACCAAGAATACCTCAACTTTATCCAACTTCACGATATCCAGCTTCTAGGTGGCCCCATGATAGGGAACATCAGTGAGGAGGGAGGGGATATTTGGGTGAGGACCGCCAAGCCGGGGGAGGTAAGCGTAGAATTGATAGATGGCGAAATTCCCAAACAGTTCGGTCCGGTGCAGACCAGTTTAGAAGGGGATCTCAGCACGGTTATTCCCATCAGGGGCTTGCAGGCAGGAACCAATTATGCCTTCAGGCTTACAGTCGATGGTAAGGTGCCATCCTTGGATCCTAAGCCAGTACTTACCACACTTCCCAACGAAAGTAGCCAACATCCTGTGCGTATCGCTTTTGGCACCTGTTTCCATCGGTGGGGTTTGGGAAATAAAGACCTGGCCAAGCAAATAGTGGACAGGCAGCCGCATGCGCTTTTGTTAGGGGGAGATATTGCCGTGCAAGACAGGAGGGCCGATTTGGGAATGCATAGGTTTGATTATATCATGAGGGATATTTTTCCTGCCTGGCAACAACTCAGCGCTAAAATCCCCATGTACGCCACCTGGGATGACCATGATTATATGGATGATGATTGGTGGGGCATACCAGAGGGGTTTACCTATGAAGACAGGAGGGGGATCAGGAAGGTATTTAAGGACTCCTGGGCCAACCCCGCTTATGGTTTCGAAGAAATGGAGGAAGGTGTGTTTTTCCGGACCCAAATAGGGCCTGCTGAAGTTATCATGCTGGACAATCGATTTTTCAGAGACGAAGAGACGGGAGAGTTTCTTGGCAATGGACAGATGGAATGGCTGGAGGAGCAATTACTGGATATTCAGGCACCCTTCATCCTATTATCCTGCGGTACCATGTGGAGCGATTATGTCTCAGGGGGAAAGGATTCATGGGGTGTATGGGATCCTGAGGGTAGAGAGCGTATCTTCCAATTGGTCGAAAAGCATAAAATACCAGGTGTTGTGTTGATTTCCGGAGATAGACATGGGGCAAGGGGGTTTAAGATCCCCAGGGAAACTGGGCACGTCTTTTATGAATTTGAACCTGCAAGCTTGGGGGGGAGACATGGTCCACCTGCCAAAGACCCTGAATGGGACACCCAACTATTCGGTTTTGACAATATGTATGCCTTTGGGGAATTTACCTTTCAAAAATTGGAAACCAATGACCCGGAAATGGTTTTTAGGTTAATTGATGAACAGGGCACGGTGAGATTCCAATATACACTCAAGCAATCGGAAATGACCCCACCCTAATTCCATTATATAATCCATTAAGCATCATTGATTGGTGGTATAGTTCCTTTCATTAATTTCTCCCAAAAAAATAAATGTTAAAAAAGGTTTTTTAGTTAAATTGTTTGGAAAAATTATACATCTTTACCCTTAGAAGATGTATTTGTCCCCAATGATTAAAACTTTGACGTTCAGGGGCAAAAAAATGTTTTGTGGGTTTTGATTTTTTTTTTAGGAGGAGAAAGGGATGCGGGAGATGATTTTGAATTCTTTGTTTCTACACGGGCTGGACGAAGCCAGGGATCCGGTGTACCGGACTAGGCTAACTATATTATCATGGTCTTACCTCTCTACGGCACTCTGTTTTGTACAATGTGTCATTTTGGTTAGCTTGTTTGGAGAGCTTCAGGATAATTCCATTGTCTTTGTACCGATCATGGTCATCCACATTTTGCTTTATTTAATACTTGTCTATAAGGAGTGGCTTTTACCCTTGGCCCATGTGAAAATTGGACTTTTAATCCTGCCTATTTTGTATAATGCATTCATTATGCAGGATAGTGTGCTTTGGGTACTGGACATTGCCGCTTTCTTCAATGTATTAATATTGAGCATTATCATCCTACCTAAATTATGGACCTTGGTTTATTTTTCACTAAGTGCAGTTCCCATTACACTGGGTTATTTTTATTATGATCAGGAAATTTTTAGCAGTTTATACTACGGGTATGAAGGTGGTGAGTATGTATATATTTCCGTTTTGGTATACTTAATTTTGATAGCTTCCATCTCCCTGTTGTTGATAAAAGATGCTTTGATTAGGTCTATTACTATAGTGACAAATCAATCTCAGAAACTCATTCAAGCCAACAAAGAACTTTCTTCCCAGAAAATAGCAGAAGCCAATGCCCGGGAGCATGCTGAATTGGCCAATAAGGCTAAAAGCACTTTTCTGGCTACCATGAGCCATGAAATCAGAACTCCATTGAATGGGGTACTGGGAATGGCAGGGCTTTTAAAGGAGACCCCGCTGAATAAAGAGCAAAGGGAATTTACGGACATTATTTGCACAAGTGGGGAAACTCTGCTAAATGTAATCAATGATATCCTGGATTATTCCAGGCTTGAATCTGGTGATCTTGAAGTAGACCCTTATGATTTTCAACTTAGAAATTTGATTGAGGAGGTTTTGGACTTGTTTTCAGGGCAGGCTGCCAAAAAAGGCTTGGACATTTTATACCACCTTCCAGAGCAGGTGCCGAGCCATATTTTCGCAGACGGATTAAGGATAAAGCAGGTGTTAATGAACCTTGTGAATAATGCACTTAAATTCACCAGTCTAGGTGAAGTATTGGTAGAGGTAGAGGTGAAGTCCAATCGTGGGAATACTTGGGACCTCTGCTTTAAGGTTAGGGACTCTGGAATAGGCATCCCGGAGGACAAAATTTCCAGGCTCTTTAAATCTTTTTCTCAAGTAGACGCCTCCACTACCCGAAAGTATGGAGGAACCGGACTGGGGTTAGCCATTTGCCAGCGGTTGGTGAGACTGATGGGGGGAAGCATTGGAGTGGAAAGTAAGGAGGGAAAGGGAAGCACCTTCTTTTTTACAATGGAGGTAAAGGCAATCAGTTCCGAAAAGTCTTTCGAACTCTCCAGTCCGGATCAGAAAGTCTTGGTAGGTAGAAAAGTACTCATTGTAGATGACAATCCCACTAATCTGAAGATATTAGGACTTCAATTGGAAAACCTTAGCATGAAATCCTATTCTGCCTTGTTTCCGGAGAAAGCACTGAAGGTATTGGAGTCACATAAGGAGATTGATTTAATCATCACGGACATGGATATGCCCCGCATGAATGGTTTGCAGCTTTCCAAGAAAATAAAAGCTAGGTTTCCGGACAAGAACATTATTCTTTTGAGCTCTGTCGGCGATCAGTCCAAGAAAAAAAACAGGCAGCTATTTACGGAGGTGTTGAGCAAACCAGTTAAGTACAAGCAGCTAATCAGTGCCATTTATGCAGCTTTGAATTCGAATTCGGTCAAAAGGGAGGGTAAGCCGATAATGGGTGGGGTGCTTTTTAAAGAATTTGCAGAAAAGTACCCTCTGCGTATTTTGGTCGCAGAGGATACCCCAATCAACCAAATGTTGATCATGATGCTGCTTGGCAGGTTAGGTTATCAACCTGATTTAGTGAGCAATGGGAGGGAAGTTTTAGAAAAGGCGCACACTTTTCAATACGACCTGATGTTGTTGGATGTGCAAATGCCAGAGATGGATGGATTGGAAGCCACTGAAAGGGTCAAAAAGGAAATCACCGTTGACTGTCCCCTTATTTTTGCCATGACGGCGGGTGCTATGAAAGAAGATCGGGAAAGGTGCCTGAATGCTGGTATGGATGGGTACATATCCAAACCTTTGGATACCAAAAAATTGATGGAAATCCTTAAGGCAGCTGCTAAAAACACCAAAACTGCTGTAGAGTAAGACTTATGGGTTTTTACTCTGCTCTTTCTTTTCCTCTTCCTCTTTTCTCTTTTTCTTCATGGCATTTCGCCAAAAGAAGAAGCCGATAATCACTATAAGTGGAAGCACGATAAAGATCACCACGTTTACAGGGTCACTTAAATCCACCGGGCCGCGAGGTTGAGGAATATCTGGCTGCATTTGCGCCAAAATCAAATGATTCATAAGTCCAAATAACAAGGGTGATAGGATAAATAAGTATAGGTGTGTCATGGTTTTAAATTTGGTTAGCAACAAAAAAGCTTGCCAGTGGAAAAGCCACAAATAGCAAGCCATAATCGAATTTATCCCTACCAAACTCGATTTGTTAAAGTAATTCCGGATTACCTAATTTACCCATAAAGAGGATGGCCCCGCTGTGTTTTTCTTGGATAAAAAAGATAAAAGGTTGATCCAAGGTGATATGAGTTGGCCCTGATGGTAAGGAAACCCTTTCCACTATTTCTACGACAGTGGCTGCGGCAGCTTCCGTGCCCACCTCGTCCACTTCAATAAAGGCATCATGGATCACTCTACTGATTTTCAGTTCATCATGTGGGTTTTCAAACAATAGGGTGAAATTATCCGGATGGAAATGGAAGGGCTTTTCCAAACCCATGTCGATGAGGTCATCCTTCATGTTTTCCATCTTTTTACTCATTTTGAATTTTGGCATCTTCAGAATGAAGTTTGTTTCTACAGCCTGCTCTCTCCACATCTCCAGGTTTTCAAAGGTCAGCAGACCCGTGATTTCGTCAAGGTTGTGATCTGTCCCTGTTAGTATCCCCATAGAAAATTGTCCGGTACTGTAGGGGATTTCAAAATATCTGAAATTATTCCCGGCATAGAAATCAAAAGTGGCGGCATCTCCAAGCTGCATCATGTCTACTTCCACCTCTCTTGAGGGAGAAATGTAAAAAGGAGCTTTCTGCGTTTTTTCCACATCAAAGCTGTATTTCCAATCTCCCTTAAAATAGATGGCATTTACCAGATACATGACCGCATTTGGGGGTATTTCATCAATCATGTCCTTAATAAGCCCCTCAGTTTGCTGGGAAATCCAATTGTTGATCACATTCACCGATTGTGGGTCAAGCATGTCCAATGCGGCTATTTCTGCACGGTAAAAATCTCTTACCGTTTCCTTAAACACCGGATACACAGTATACCCATCCCTATACCAAATAGCATTGGCGATGTTCAGGTTAACCTTATCGTCCAGCTCTTTTAAAAATTGGGTGAGTTCTTTGGCAGCCTTATTGGCCTCTTCTGTACTTAGTCCCTCATACCTAAGCAGCTGAATAAACTCTTCCAAAACCTCACCTTCATTTCCGTTCATGGTCATGGATAAGGCCTGATGAATACTATAGGGGCTAAAGAAGTGGTTTTCCTCCCCATGCTCCATTAGTTGATGAAACAAATCGATGGAAAACTTCGAAGAGCTGAATACCATTTCCTTTTCATATGCCTGAAGAGCCCTTAGGTTAGGAGTGGTTTTGACATCATCAGATGCCCCTCCCCAATCGCATGCCATTAACCCTATAAAGACAAGCCATATATTCCATTTTCCTTTCATAACGAGTATAATGAATGCTTCTCGGCCAAGACGAAGATATCTGTCGAAATGCTACAATTTTATGCAAAAAAAGTCGATGTGGTTTCAAAACCTTCACTAAAGGTGGAAAATGGGTAATTTTTTTTAATTTTAACCTTTCCTAATTTCCCACATGTAGAAATTAATAATGACCATTCACACTAAGGAACCTAATTTATGGGAAGCCCTGTTCCCGATAGTTTTTTTGATTCTACTGCTAATTGTCAATATAGGTATTTTTGGTACAGAGGGATTGATGGGTTCCAATCAGATGGTATTGATCCTCTCAGCTGGAGTAGCTGGATTGGTGGCCAAGTTTAGGTTAGGTATAAATTGGGAAATGTTGCAAGATGGAATGGTCAAGAGTATATCAGCAGCCATGTCATCTATCTTGATTTTATTGTTGATAGGGTCTTTAGCAGGTACCTGGATGCTGAGTGGCATTGTTCCGGCAATGATATATTATGGGTTGCAGGTGTTAAACCCCTTGATATTCCTGCTTGCGGCCTGTGTGGTGAGTGCCATTGTCTCGGTGGCCACAGGTAGTTCTTGGACCACCGTAGCTACGGTGGGGGTGGCGTTACTGGGGATTGGGAAAGCCTTAGGTTTTGAGGAAGGCATTATTGCCGGGTCCATTATATCCGGAGCTTATTTTGGGGATAAAATGTCGCCATTGTCCGATACAACTAACCTGGCCCCGGCCATGGCCGGAACAGATCTATTTACCCATATCAGGCATATGACCAAAACCACCGTACCCTCCATCTTGATTACCTTGGTGATTTTTGGGGTCATTGGCGTCCTTAGGGAAGGGGAGGGGTCGGTGGGTCAAGTCAAGGAAATTTCTGCCGTTATTCAAGAAAAGTTTGAGATTTCCCTGTGGCTGTTTCTAGTGCCTGCCATAGTATTATTGATGATTTTGAAAAAAATACCGGCCATACCCACTTTGCTTTCAGGGGCCTTATTAGGAGGGGTTTGGGCCATTCTCTTCCAACCGGCATTGATTGAAAGTTTGGCGTGGAATACTGAACAATCCTTCGCTATTAATGCTTTTCAAGTAGTGATGGTGTCTTTATATGGAGAAACAAGTATTGCCACCTCCAATGCAGTGGTAAATGAATTGCTCATCACCGGGGGCATGGCAGGCATGCTTTATACCGTTTGGTTGATCGTATGTGCCATGGTGTTTGGAGGTATAATGGAAGTGAGTGGAATGCTTAGGGTGATTGCAGAGGCACTTATCCGCAGGGTAACCTCGGTAGGATCTTTAATTGCATCCACAGCTGGAACAGGGCTTTTCTTCAATGTAACCACCTCAGACCAGTATTTGGCTATTTTGGTCCCAGGAAGAATGTATGCCGATATTTACAAGAAAAGGGGATTGAAAGGTGAAAATTTAAGCCGAACTTTGGAAGATAGTGCCACAGTGACCTCGGTTCTCGTGCCTTGGAACACCTGTGGTGCCACACAGGCATCTGTATTAGGTGTGGCCACCTTGACCTATGCCCCATATTGTTTTTTCAACATTATTAGCCCGTTTATGACCCTGCTATTCGGCTATATGAAATGGGGCATAAATTATTATACGAAAGAGGAAATGAATGCCATCAAAGAAGAAGTTGCAGCATGATACCTTTTAAAATAACTAAAGAAGAAGTAAATCAGCTTGATATTGGGGCCTTTGAGGGGGGAATCATTTTGGTGGATCAGGAGAAGGACATAGAAGGCATGGTAAAAGACCTCTACCATCGGAAATTTCTGGGCTTTGATACAGAGACAAGGCCCGCGTTCAGGCGAGGTGTAAGTTATGATGTGGCCTTATTGCAGTTGGCAACCCCTGAAAGGGCTTATTTACTCCGCCTAAACAAGCTGGGTTTTCCTAAATCCATCAGACGCATACTTGAAGACCCCAATGTGATAAAAATTGGTGCAGCGGTCCGGGATGACCTTAAGGCACTAAGGAAGCTGGAGCCAAGTTTTAAGCCCGACGGGTTTTTTGATTTAAACGAAGAATTGAAAAAAGTGGGGTTTCAAAACGTTGGTGTGAGAAACCTTAGCGCCATGGTCTTAAAAATCCGTATATCAAAATCCGAGCAGGTCTCCAATTGGGAATCTGAAGAACTAACGGAAAAACAACAATTATATGCTGCCACGGATGCCTGGGCTTGCCTAAAGGTGTTTTTGGTACTGTATAAAGAAGGGTATCTGGATTCCATATTTTCTGTTTGACTTCTCAGGCTAGCCCTATATCCTTGAGTTCACCCAGTACAATTGGCACTTTGCTCTTTGGGCAGTCGATGCGCATGGTGCAGGCCTCTGCAAATTGCTGTTCCAGAACAGGTAATTCATATTTTCCTATCAATCCCATAACCTGATTGGTTTGTTCGTACGCATAGGTAATGGTAAGCTCCTGGCTTTCTATTGCTTCTATAATTTCGGCACTTTCCAGGGCTATTTTGGCAGCAGTACGATACGCGTTAATCAAACCTCCCACACCCAATTTAGTCCCGCCAAAATACCTCACCACAACTATCAAGACCTGGGTAATGCCAAATGCCTTGATCTGACCCAGAATGGGATCTCCAGCCGAGTGATTTGGTTCTCCATCATCATTGGCCCTAAATATTTCCCCATCTTTTCCCAACCTATAGGCATAGCAATGATGCCGGGCATCATGGTGGGATTTTTTGAGATCTTCCAATACCACTTTCACTTCGTTAAGGTTTTTTACCGGAACGGCAAAAGATAGAAATTTACTGCCTTTTTCTTTAAATAACCCCTTCGAAATTTTATGTATGGTCAAGTAGGTATCAAGCATATTAAGTAATTTTGCCGTGAAAAAGACAATTATTTTAAACTGGTGAATTAATTTTGTCGTTTGTAGCAGTAATGGCCATGGGTATTCTATCCACTTAGCCAGGCTAAAATTATACTAAAGGCCAATTTGGTGGTTATGCACCTTCTTTTACAAATCTACTTGAGAAAGTAGGAAATTGAAAATCTGCATTAATTTATGCAAAACCCCCTCGTCACTATAATTTGTACCTGTTATAACCAAGCGGATTATGTGTTTGACGCATTGAATAGTGTGATTAATCAGAGCTACGCTCCATTGGAGCTGATCATTGTTGAAAATGGGAGTAAGGACCGATCCAAAGAGGTGATACAGGACTGGATTTGGCTGCATGATTATTTTAAACCGGCTAAAGTATTTTTTCACCCAGAACCCTTGGGGTATTGCAGTGCGTTCAACTTCGCTCTTTTATCGGCTTCGGGGAAATATATTTTGGACCTTTCTGCTGATGACCTTTTGCTTACCCATCACGTAGAAAATGCGGTTAAGGCTTTGGAAAGGTCTCACGCAGGGGCTTATTTTTGTAATGCGCTTTTAAGTTTTGAAGATGGTTCACAGCGGGTTTTTCATGAAGTAGGGGAGAACGAAAAAGTCAGGGTGGAGGTACCGGAAGGTGACCTGTACGAATTATTGATCATGAAATACGCCATATGTTCTGCCACTTTGGTATTCAGAACCAAGGCCCTAAAGGCAATGGGAGGATATGATGAGAGTTTGACTTATGAGGACTTCGACATCATGGTACGTATGGCCAGACAGCACAGGTTTGTATTCGGCGATCTTGTGGGTATAAAAAAGCGGATCCTCTCACAATCATTTTCTTCCAGCCAATACAAAGCCAAGCAGTCTGTGATGCTGCCTTCAACATATAAAGTCTGCAGAAAAATTCAGTTGATGAACAGGAGTGCGAAAGAAGAAAGAGCACTCTTGGAAAGGGTAATGTATGAATGCAAACACGCCCTTGCCTCTGCAAATTTTGATGTGGCGGGGGATTTTTTGGAATTGGCCAGGGAACTAAGCGCCAATCACCTTACCTTTTGGCTCTATGTCTGCTGGCAGCGAATGAAGCTAGACCTGTCTTATTGGTATGAGAAATGGGGAAAAATCAACTTCCCACGATAACTTCCTTTATATCCTCCCTTTTCAAGTATTTCCCTCCAACCTCACTCACTTCCTCTGGGTCAAAGCTTTTAATGTATTGAAGTTGAGCATTGTAGAAGTCAAAGTTTAATCCTTGCTGGTGAACTTTTTTAAATTTACCAATCAGTTCAAAGGGGGAGCTGAATTCTGACAAGAAATGTCCAGTCATATAATTTCTGACGATTTCTAATTCCTCATCATCCAATGGGGTAAAAGAAAGATGCTGAAGCTCTTTATAACATTCTTCTACTACCTCCTTGGCAAAACCTTTTTTGACATCTGCCATTACCATCCAGTAATCCGACTTGGCAAGACCATTGAGGAAACTATGAATCCCATAAGTGTACCCCTTGTCTTCACGGATATTCTTAACCAATCTACTTCCGAAATATCCTCCATATACAGTATTGAATACCCAAAGCGGGAAATAGTCAGGGTGGGATTTAGGAATGGTAATCGTCGCCAGGCGAATACTCTCCTGCATGGCCTGTGGCCTGGGTTCTTCCAGGCGCTTATCGCCTAAGCTTTCATATTCACTTTCATAAGGCTCATTTTCTTCATAGGGTAGGTCACCAAATGCTGTTTCAATGGCGAGTAATTCCTTATCATCCAGATCACCGGTAACAAAAATTTCTGGTTTTATGCGGAAATGTTTATCATAGTAAGCTCGGATGTCATCCGCAGCGATGCCTTCCACATGTTCCTCTGTGGCGATATAGCCAAGGGGATGATCATTTCCAAAAAGGACTTTTCTTACCAGCTGGTTGGCCCTTCCCGAAACCTGCTCTCTTTGCAAAGAAATCCCCAGTTTCTTCTGAGCTTTTCGTTTTATTAGTTCTTTTGATGGTAAAGTAGCCTCTGTGAATAAGGCACGGAACACGGGTAGCACCTTTTTAAACTGCTTTTTGGTACTAAGAAGTGAAAGGCCATGGTTTTCGAATCCACCCAGCACTTCTACCTCTGAGGCATAATAATCAAAGAAATCATCTAATTGCCCAGATTTTTTCCCCTTTATTCCTTCCAGTAGCATGTTTAGCGTGAAAAAGGGGATTAAAGTATGGTGATCATCAAAGGGCTGAAAATTAATGGGCATGCTCACATCACACCTGATCGCTGCTATGCCCGGTGTGGGTATAAAAAACAAAGGGACACCGTTTTTGAGTGTCCACTTTAAAGGTGCTTTTATGGTAATAGCTTCAGGAACCTTTAATTCCGGTGCTTTAGTCCGGTCTACCATCATCTTTGCACATTATAAGCCAATGAGAACCTAAGTGTTTCAGCAAGTGGGTGGTTTTGCATTTGTGGCACCAAATAGGAGAAGTCAAACCCAAGCCGCTGCCACTTAAACCCTACCCCCATAGTGAAGTATCGTCTGCCACCTTTTCTGGGATTTTCGTAGAAATACCCTGTTCTTACGGCAAATTTATCATCATAGTCGTATTCCACACCAAAGGATATCATCACTTCTTGCATCTCCTCCCTAAATCCTCCCGGGGCATCTATGAAAGAACCAAACATTCCACTTAGCAAGGGACGATTGGGGTCCCTGCCTCCATTGGGTGCAATGATGGGGTTGCCTTCATCGTCGGTAACAATTTGGCCGTTTTCGTTTTCTAGATAAATAGGCGGGGTTGGTACCATTAGCTTGTTTAAATCCAGGGCAAAGGTGATATTGTTAAATTCATCCATGGGGATTTTCAAGGCAGTTCCTATTCTAAAATTGGTGGGGAGGTAATCCAGGTCATCTGCACTGTTGTAGGTGATTTTTGGACCTATATTGGAAATATTGGCTCCCCAAGACCATACTGATTCTTTACCCGAAACCAATACCTCGGTAGTATAATACACTCCAACATCAGTTCCCACGCTCACACCAGGTCTACTTTCATTTCCACCCGCAGAAGAAATATTACCGGATAGGTTGGAGTGGATGAACCGGGCTGATATTCCAAGGGAGAGATTATCTGAAAGTTTTCTGGAATAGGTTCCACCTATGGCGATGTCTCTCGGGTTAAAGTCTCCAAGCTCGTTCCCCCATTGATCCGTAAGCTGAATGGATCCCATGTCAAAATACCTAAGGTCTATGCCAAATGCGGATACATTATCAATGCGCTTGTAGCC
Organism: Cyclobacteriaceae bacterium; assembly: GCA_003565295.1. GTDB lineage: Bacteria > Bacteroidota > Bacteroidia > Cytophagales > Cyclobacteriaceae > Pleomorphovibrio. The sequence continues at coordinate 5,473 of PXCO01000290.1, read as the reverse complement.
GGTGAGGTAGTTGAGCGACATATCCGGTACCAATCTTCCAAGCCATGGGGAATATGATAAAGAAAAACCTATATCATCCTCTATAAAGGCAAGCTTGCCTGCATTCCAATGCGCAGAGTTGGCATCCGCAGAGGTGGCAACTCCCACATCTCCCATAGCGGAGTGTCTACTGTCTGGGGCGAAATTTAAAAAAGGGACCGCCGTGGTGATTACTCTCCTGTTTGGGTCTTGCCGGGATAAAGTCACCGAGTTTTGAGCAAAAAGGGAAATAGCAGACAGATAAAAGATGCCTGAAAAAATCAATTTGGTAATAATAAGTTTTGGTGCGTTCATTGAATAATAATTTTACCACCTTGCTGTGTAGATCTGCCATCGTATTCTGAATGCAGTTCCAGCACGTAAAGATAAGTTCCTTTTATCGGATAATTAGTTTTATTGTGCAAAAAAAACCATTCCAGCCCTTCTAGTTGGGCCGCAGCGTTAGGAAAACGCCTGTCCGTTGAAAATATTTCATGACCACTTACAGAAAAAATGCGAAGACTTGCCAATAAATTTTCTCCTGCCCTATTATGCTGCCAGCGAAATCTGATTTTTTCTGAAGCAGGGTTGGGAAATGCCTTTAAGGCCTCTAATCTTAATTCGGTGCTTCCCCTTACCTCTATCTGAAATGCTTTCAAAGTGCGATTCCCCAGGTTGTCATAGGCTTGTACCCGAATTTCGTTCAAGCCTTCGTTTAACCCTCCCAGTTTAAAGTCCACTATTCCCAGAAGATTTTCCCCTTCAAGTGCTACAAAGTGGTTCCCCAGATAAACAGGTGTTTGGTCATTGACTGTGAGGGAAAGTTGCTGGCTTAAGTTCAAGGGGGAGATATTGATGCCCGCCTTATCTTTAAAGCCCAATATCAACCGCGCCTGCTTACTTGAGGTAGATAATTGATTACGACTACTATCCTGTAAGAAGATGCTGATTTCCGGCCCAACCTGATCTGCCTCTGGAGTGGGATAAGTACCACCAATAATCACCCTTTCCGCTCCCATGGCCTCTCTGCCTCCCGCCTCACTGGCGAAAACCCGGATGACCCCTCTTCCATATGGAAATTGAATGTGCTTTGGAATGAGGAACTCTGAAGTGAAGCGACCCTCGGCTACCTTGCCCTTTCCCCTGAAGAGATACACATTGGGCTCGGAAAATGTGGTTACTGGGTTTTCATCGCCCAAAGTTTCGAGTTGAATGGGCTTATCCAGAAGGCTCAGCTCATACGATCCTGTGAAATTAGGGCTATAGGCACCGGTAAGCGGATCAGTGATTAAACCCTCTATTTTCACCCGTTGCATGGCCATTAGTGTATCTACGGCCACATCCATTTGAACATCTATCAGCTCCTCCGTATTTGTCTTGTATTCTGGAAGGTGTATCTTTAATGAAGGATCCCCCAGTAAGGTGAAATTTCTATTCAGAGCTCCATTTAGACTATTATTTTTAGTGATTTGGAAAATTTCCCCCAAACTTAAATACTCTCCCGACTTTCGTTTAAACACTGCTTCTATAAACGCCTTGTTAAGAGAAAAATTGACACTACTGAACACGGGGCGACCTGTGGTGAGCATAGCTATAACTCCTTTCCCTTGCGCAAGTAGAAGTTCCTCTGCACCAGAACGTATAAATGGGCTGTCGTGTCTTCCAAACTCACAGGTGGCTGTTACAAATACGGGTAATCTGGCAGTTTCGGGCCAATCCCTTATATCGCTTACCGTGATGATTTCTTCTGCGGTAAGTGTGGTCTCATTGCCATGACCAATGAAGTTGATAAGTGCCCCACCCTCCTTAACCCAATCTTGGATGGCCTCCCTGGCATCAGGGGATCTTTGTGCATTTCCCAAATTCACCTGCTCGAATCTGTCAAGGTACGCTTTTTCAAGGATGAACTCCGGATGGTTTTCAGAAAGGTAGTCAGCATGCCTTTCAGCATCCCTGAGGTGGATATTGTTGTCCCCATCGTCGGCGATAAGCATCACCCTTTTCTTCCAGTTGCCAGAGGTAAGTGTTGGGTTTTCATAGGCAATGATTTTATCCACCATATCCCTGGCCTCTACTATGGTGGTCACCGGGATCCTGCCTGTGCCTATTGAAAGGGTATGGTCTCCCTGATTGTTTTCTACCCATTCACCTTGCCCCCACTCCAAAAACCCAAAAAAATCATCCGAACTAAATGTGGTTAAGGGGTTAAGACTATTTCGGGAGGTATAGGTTGGGATGAGGTTGGGCCTTCCTCCCAATTTCCCTTTGTAGTCAAAGGTTCCTTTTCCAAAAAACAGCACATTTTCCAATTTGCCAGAAAGGTGATATTGTTCGGCAATAAAATTTCGGACAGCAATGATATCAGGGTTACCGTGTGCGTAGGCATCATAAATGCTGTTGATCTCCACCACCTTTGTGGATAGTCCCTTTTGATTTTTATGTGCGGCAAGTCTATTGGCCTGGGAGCGGAATTGTTTGGGAGTGATAATCAAAAAGGAGGCAGAGGGAAGTTCCTCTCTTAATGATATTTCCAATGGCTTGGGCTGGGGTAAGGGGGGTGCATTATTCTCGGAAAAAATCGTGATTTTCTTTGCGCCACCATTTACCTCAACTCCTGAGGATAATGTTTTGGGATGAAAGAAGTCGGTGATATCCCAAATATATTGGTCATTCCCAGAAGGCAACCCTGATGCCCCATCCTTGTAATTTAGGCAATAGAAAGTACCATATTGAGCATCGGAAAGGTGTATAGGTAATCCTAGGATAAGATGTTTAAGATAGCCCATCCCATTTCTGTCTGAAGTGCCAAATCCTATCCGAAGAGATACTTGTGCTGCACTGCTCTCCTGAAGGTACCCTTTTACATTGCCCTCTCGGCCCTTTACGCCATAAGTGGTGTTAGGGATAGGGGCAAGTTCCAAGGTGTTCCATGGGTTTCCACGGAGACCCACTGTAAAAGTGGATGCAGCCAGGGATTGAGCAAGAAAGGTGGCTTTGAGGTAGATTGGTGAATGATCTGCCCTTATTCCGTCAAAAGGGATGATGGTGGACTGGCCATCCATCATCCGGTGTCCATACCAACTTCTTCCCGAGCTCAGCAAGTTAGTTTCTTCTTTTTTGTGGAGGATAAACCTGTACCAGGCTGGTTCTTCTTCATTTGGCAAAGGCACAATTTCTGGGTTACCTGCGGCTAGCTGCCTAACCCGGAGTGGTGCTGGGTAGCCAGTTCGGAGCTCATAGAATAAAGTATCGGTATATAAGTGGGGTTTCATTACTGGCTCATCCTCGTCCCAAACCACCTGGTCCGCAGGGGAAAGAAAGACATATAGAGTATTGTCCTTGAGCATGGTGGGAATCTGCCTTCCCCTAAGGGATGCACTGTCCAATGTTTGAGGAAGCATTCCGGGGAAACCGAAAAAGGCGATGTTTTCCAGCGGGCCAAGCCCCCAGTTTTGGGCTTGATCAGCAGAAATTTTGTACACCCCCTCCTCATGAACAGGGATTTTGAAAGAGTTCTGTCCCTGACATGGCATGAATACGCTCAGGGTTGCAAATAAGGATAGTATTTTAGTCCAGCGATTCACCTGGATTCAACCAATTTTCTAGCATTGAAAACAATATATAAATGAGGATCACCAGGGGAAGTCCTCCTAACCCCAACAACACAACGCCAATGAGGGAAAAAACTATCACCAAGTAGCGAAAAATATTTTCTTTAATGGAATACGTTTTGAACTTCAGGGCGATAAGTGGGATTTCTGCAGTTAACAAAAAGGAGAAGAGAAGGGTAATCAGTATCAATCCAGTGGGTGATAAAACTACATCTTTTGCCCAAGGTAAGGACTGAGCCAATTGGGGAAGTGCACAGATGAACAATGCATTAGCTGGCGTGGGGAGTCCAATGAAACGATCCCTTTGCCGGGTGTCCACATTGAATTTTGCCAAGCGTAATGCCGACTGTATGCCAATTAGAAATCCGACATATGGTGTGTAAAGTGAGCTGCTGATCCCTTTCAGCATCATAAATACCACAAAGGAGGGTAGGACGCCAAAGGTGACCATGTCTGCCAGGGAGTCCAATTGTTTGCCAATTTCACTATGTACCGAAAGAAGTCTGGCCACAAGGCCATCCAGAAAATCAAAAAAGGCAGCCAATACCACCACATAAATCGCCCATGATAAATGTCCAAGCGTCACAAAATAAATCCCTATCATTCCTGCCAGCAGGTTGAGACAGGTAATGGCATTGGGTATGTGCTTTTTCATAGTCAATACCTGGCCAATTTCCCTACAAAGGGGTTGCTCTCCTTTTCTTTGCCTATGGTAGAGCCCGGCCCATGGCCCGGCAGAATAGCGACCTCGTCGGGCAGTGCAAACAGATTTTCTTTAATGTACCTTATCAGGGTCTCATGATCCCCTCCGGGCAAGTCAGTCCTGCCTATGCTGCCATCAAAAAGCGTGTCCCCTACAATGGCTACGCTGTCTGCCTCTGAATAGAATACCAGGTGGCCAGGGGAATGACCGGGCACAAACAAGGTCTTCAAAATGGTGTTCCCGAATTTGATGCTTTCTCCTTCCCTTATAAAATGGTCAGGTTGGCATTCCTGGTAATTGGGAAACCCATAATTTCCTGCGTATGCAGGAATGGACTTTAATATGGGCAACTCCTCTTCATGAATCCAAAGGGGGATATCGTAGGTGGACTTTACAAAGGCATTGCCCAACACATGGTCTATATGGCAGTGAGTGTTGAGCAATTTGACCGGGGTCAGGTCATGGTTTTTAATGAATTGCATCAAAGCTGATTTTTCCGCCTTCTCATGGCAGCCTGGGTCTACTATGACTGCTTCTTTCGTATCGTCATAGAGAACATAGGTGTTTTCCATGAAAGGATTAAAAGTAAAGGATTTGATCTGCATGATATAAATCGTTGAATGTTGCTTCAAAATAACGACAATAGAATTAATTTTGAGCATGAAAGTAGATTTTTTACTCATTGGCCAGGGATTGGCCGGTACAGTTCTGTCCCATCGGTTAATCAACAGGGGGAAAAAGGTCATGATCTTGGATACACCTAGGGGAGATACTAGCAGTAGGGTTGCTGCCGGGCTATACAATCCTATAACAGGGAGAAAAATGGTAAAGACCTGGCGGGCAGACATACTTTTTCAGGAGGTAGAACCGTTTTATTCAGGATTGGAATATTTGCTAAAGAGCAAGTTTCTCTACCCTACACCCATATACAGGCCATTCTTGACCATAGAGGAACAAAATGAGTGGATGGCAAAAAGTGCTGATTCTGAATTCAAAGACTATTTGAGCCTGATTAATTCTCACAGCAGGTTTGAAGCTGTAAATGATCCATATGGAGGCATTTTGTTAAACAAGTGCGGATATGTGGACATAAGCACCTTATTGGATGAATATGCAGCCTGGCTGTTGGGACAGGGATTCC
>PXCO01000274.1 GCA_003565295.1 Cyclobacteriaceae bacterium | reverse complement strand
TAAATAAAATTCAATCCGGTTGCGGTTGCACTATTCCCGAATGGAATAAAGAATCATTGAAACCGAATAGTAAAGATAGTATAAGAGTCGTTTACGATATTAACAATAAAGGTTTTTTTTTGAAGGAAATTCTAGTCTTTTCAAACTCTATATCAAGTCCACATCATCTTGAAATATCTGGATATGTTCCATTCTCAGATAATTTAGAAAATAATTAAGTGAAAATTTATCAGTAAATTATTTCCTTGTTATTTTGTTTCATTATACTTTATCAAACAATTAATTACAAAAAAATTGGATTTACAAGTATATTTATTGCTCACAAATAAGACTTCAATTCAACTAATTGATAAATACAAGGTATTGTATAACTCAAACTATAAACAAGGAGATACAGTAATCCTTTACCATTTGGATAAAAGTAAACCCTTGACTAGTGCTGAAGAGGTCAATACTTTTACCTTTACCGACGAGTTGTTGACAGCCCTCAACTATTTTCCCCTTGGCTTTACCCTGGTCCCTGGCAGCAACCATTTTCCCCTGCTGAAATTCTATCTTTCCCATCCAAACTACGATTACTATTGGTGCATAGAGGAGGATGTGGATTTCTCTGGAAACTGGAGGGATTTTTTTGAAGCTTTTTCATCAGTGGAGGATGATTTTATCAGTAGCCATATACGCCGCTACCAGGATGAACCGGAATGGCCCTGGTGGCCGGCCCTGGCCCATCCCTATTTTGTAATACCCCAGGAACAGCGCATCCGCTCCTTTAACCACATCTACAGGATCTCCCGCAGGGCCCTGGAGATGCTCCATAAAGCACTCCTAAGCAAGTGGTGCGGCCACCATGAGGTGCTGATCCCCACCCTGCTCTACGAAGGTGGCCTATCTGTCAGTGACTTCGGGGGAAAAGGGGAGTTTGTGCCGGAGGGATTTGAAAACCGGTTTTATGTGGAAAACACCCCCAACCCCAAAGGCATCCTCTCCGATGGCACCATGCGCTGGAGGCCCGTTTTCGAAAAAACAGGGGATAAGGAAAACAAACTCTACCATCCCGTAAAGCTAAAAGATGAATAACCGCTACGAAATAATGCAAAAACTGGAGGAGCTGTTGCTTGTCCATTACCCGGAAATGGACACCCCCGGCCTCTTTAAGGGAAAAATGGGGGCCTGCATTTACTTCTTTGAGGCCTTTCACCACAACAATGATCCCAAGTATAGACAGGCAGGGGAAAGCATTCTCCAGGAGGTGTACACCTTTATCCACCAAAACCCTGTCCCCACCTATTTTGACAATGGACTGGCAGGAATCGCATGGGGCATTCATCGGTTAATTAAAAAAGGGTTTATAGAAGGTAATGCCGATGAATTGTTGGAACAGGTTGACCATGTGCTCTTTAGGGTCATTAGTGAAAAGTCAGAAGAACTGGAATTCGGACTGAAAAGAGGGTTAATGGGCTACCTTCTTTATGTGTTGGACAGGTTAACACCGCAACCCCCAAAAACAGGGTTTCACCTTTCCAGCGAATTGTTTATTTCCCTGGCTGTCCTGCTCCTCAACCGTTTGCACCTGATGGCCGAGACGGGCAGGGCTTCGTTTACCGAACCAGAAAGGTTCCACCTCTTTTGGGACCTGACCTGCTACTTATGGCTTATGGCACAAGCCGAAAAGCTGGGAATACACACGGATAAACTAAAGCAGATGAAGAAAGATCTAACCCCCACAGTGCTTTCCTGCCTGCCACAAAATGTCGCAAATAGACTGAATTTATATGGGGCAATGGAGTGCCTAAGCGTAACCGAATGGGAGCATCATACCCAACTCATGAAAAAAGGGCTGACCGATATATCATTGAGCCGCTTTAAACTGGCCAACAAAAGCCTGTATATGGAAAATGGACTGGCAGGCCTGGTCTTTCTGGACGATCAAATAAAATCCAGCATCGGGGATTTTAACGGGATTTTCCATCAAAACAATAACCATCTGGAGGCTATACGACATATGGAAAAATCTGAATATTGGGACTACCTTTCCCAGAACCTGAACCATGAACTGGGTTTACTTTATGGTATTACGGGCATTTGTTTTTCCATGCTTCAATTATCCAAAGAAAATTCAAGCACTTTAAAATAAAATAAGCATATACAAAAAAGACAGCTTGAGAGTATCTTTCAGCTCAACCATAGTTCAGGTAATAAAGAAAAAATCTAGTATGGATAAAAACTTATAGAATATGAATGACCTCAGTTTTCTTATTCCCGTTAGGCTGGATTCTATACATCGATTGGAAAACCTTTTGGTAACCATAGATTTTCTAGGTAGTCATTTCGATTCCCCGATTAGGGTCTATGAAGCGGGCAGCTACCCTACGGGTATTATTTCTTCCCTCGTTAAAAATAAAGCGGAATACACGTTCCAAGAGGCCAGGGACGATATATTTCACCGTACCAAATACATCAACACTTTGGTAAATTTGTCCTCCACCCCCTACGTGGCGATTTGGGACTGCGACGTGATTGTACCTCCCAAGCAGATCATAGATTCGGTAGAAGCACTTAGGGACGGCCAATACAGTTTTGTTTTCCCCTATGAAAAGGAGTTCTTAGATACCGGCGCTATCTTACGGGAGATTTTCATAAAAAAACGGGATCTGGACATCCTTCTTTCCCAAAAAGGCAAAATGACAGCTCTCTATGACCCCGACCCCATAGGAGGGGCGTTTCTGGCCAATAGGCTGGATTATTGTAAAGTTGGAATGGAAAACCCCAACTTCTATGGGTGGGGCCGGGAAGACGGAGAAAGGCTGCACCGCTGGAAGGGTATGGGATATAAACACACCCGCATAAAGGGGCCGCTTTTCCACCTTTCTCATCCACGTGGCTTAAATAGCGCTTTCCACAGTTTCAAAGAGGATCGGGGAAAATGGGATGACATCCTT
>PXCO01000183.1 GCA_003565295.1 Cyclobacteriaceae bacterium | reverse complement strand
CCTCCCTGCATTTTGGACAAAAGCCGACAAGAGTTTCCGATGGGGTATTCTGTCAGGGATGATCGATACTGACGGCTCTGTCTCTGTCGGGCAAGCGCAGTCTAAAAAGACGACGCAAACCAGCTTTAATTACACCACAGCGTCACGACGACTGGCTTATGAATTGGTTGCCCTCGGGCACAGCCTGGACTTAAGTCCAGCAGTAACCATTACCGAAAGCCTGAGAGGATCCGTCAGCTACCTTGTGTCTTTCACACAGGAGGACATCGAGAAAATGCAAAAAAAGGTGGTTTTAAGGCACAAGAAAAAACAGGCGGTACTTAAGTCCTTTAAGCCCGGAAGATGGTATAAGCGAAGCAAGTACACGCCAAAATTAACGAATGAGCGGCTGGATGAGTTAAAAAAGATCATCCCAAATAAGCCACTGAAGAAAAAGAACGGTGAGCCGCAAACTACGGATCCAAAAGAGCTGGAAAAGCTAAAACAATACAATTCGATGTACCAAATTGTGTACCGAACGAAAAAAGAAGGAACGGCGATTCCAAGGGGTACGGCGTTGAACCTATTCGAGATTAACCCGGCTTTCTTTGAAGAGAATGATTTCTGGAAAAAATGGCGGGACATGGTGCTCGACGAGCGCATTGAATGGGAGCTGCTTACAGGCATCAGCGCCCTCCCATTCATCACAGAGGCTTATGACTTAACCGTACCACCAGCTTACACAATGGTAACGGAAACTGGTATGGTCGTGTACGACACGCTGTCCGTTCACGTGCCTGTTTCAGAAAAGGCGAAAGACGAAGCGAAAAAATTGATGATGCCATCAAGCAATTTAATTGGCATGACCAACGGCAAAATGATTGTTGGCATTCGACACGAAATGGCGCTGGGGATTTACTACCTCACCAGTAAGGCCAATCAGCCGGAGGGTGACGGGGTTAGCTTTAGTTCTTACAAGGATCTTCGTCAAGCCTACGAAAGGGGCGAAATTGGTGCACGCACCAAAGTATCAGTAAAAGATGCGCGAGACGTTACCGCAGGCGCAGCCCTCTTTAATCTCTTAATTCCCGCTCAATACCGCGATTACCAAAAAGCGTGGGGGAAAAAAGAAGTGGAGGAAATGCTGGAGGATATGTACAGCAACGGAGAAGACAGTAACTGGAAAACCACGTCCAAGCAAGACATCGCTATGCTAATCGATAAGATCAAATCTATCGGCTTTGAAGCGGCTACGCGCTCCGGCGTTTCTATCGGTACTGGCGACTTCAAAAAGCTAAGCGATGGCGAATCCATCATCAAGCGCCACGTAAACGACGCCATTAATGAGTTCGGTGACACAGACGAGGCAATGATTGTCGGATGGCGCAACGCTGAAGAGGCGCTGGAGCAGGAGTTGAAGTCTGGCAAGATGCTGGAAGAAGATGACCCTCTTAATATTATGATGGCGTCCGGCGCAAGAGCTAAGCCAAGTCAGATTCGGCGAATGGTCTTTACCACCGGAGTTGGCGTGGATATGAGCGGCAATCTGACCAAGCCCGTGGAGCATTCACACTTTGATGGACTCTCTCCGGAAGAATACTGGCTGCACGGAAAAGACTCCCGAAAGGGAATGTCGGACCGCTCCATTGCCACGGCTGAACCGGGAACGATTACCCGAAACATCAGCATGGCGCACCAGGACACATCTATTAAAGAAGAAGATTGCGGCACAACAGACTACGTTGCTATGGACGTATCGAAAAAAGGGCTCATTGGCAGAACAGCAGCAGATGACGTGATCAGCGATAATTTTGAGATCATTGTCCGGCGTAACGAACTGATTTCCAAAGAAATCCGCAACAAATTAAACGCAGAGGGGTCTGTTAACCAGGTGAAGGTTCGCTCCCCAATGAAGTGTAAAACAGTTAATGGCGTGTGTCGAAAATGCTACGGCGCACAGCCCGGCACGATGCAATTACCTCGACTCGGCGCTCCCATTGGAACGATTGCAGCCCAGGCGGTAGGTGAGCCAACCACACAGATGACAATGAACACCTTCCACGGCGGGGGAACTTCTTCTTCGGCAACGTTAGGGATTCCGAGAATTAAATCTCTCTTGAGCCTTGGAAAAGACACGCATAACTTTGCGGTTCTTGCTAAACGGAGCGGAAAAGTGGATCGGATTGAAGAGGGCATGAAAGCCAACACTGTTTACATCAGCGGTGTGGCGCACGATGTGCCGCATTTGGATGGAAAGCCCCGAGCGATCAAGGTGGAGGTCGGTGACAACGTAACCAAAGGTGATTTCTTAACCAAGGGGGATATGGGTGACCTGAAAGGGTATAAGGACGATTTTATCATCACCAACGCTGATCCGAGAGAACTTTTCAAGATGCGCTCGGAGGAATTTGGTAGCGAGCAGGCGCTTGGCGAAGTGCAGGATTACCTGACCGGATCCATGGAGTTTACGTTCGACAAAACAGTAGGCGAAGGCTCTATTGACAGCCGGCACATTGAAACCATTGTCGGCAAAATGACAACAATGGCGAAGGTGTTGGACCCGGGCGACTCCTCTTACATGAAAGGACAACAGGTGGACAGAAATGAACTAATTAAGTGGAACACAGAAAACACCGGCCCTTACAGCGCGAAAAAACAGAGCGTCCTCGGTGTAGCAAGCATTGAGGGCAAGAAAGCTGCTGATATATACAAGGGCACTGGTGGCAAAACCATCGTTGCTGAAGGCGAAATCATCAACGACCAGGCGGCACGGGAATTAATTGAAGCTGGGCACCGCTCTATCAAAGTGACGCCAAGGCCCATTGATTTCCAGGATGACTTAAAGACAAACCATCAGCTAATCGGTCACGGTAACGAGCGATGGTTCAGCAACCTCGGCACGCAAGACATTGGAACACAGATCGCCAAAGGCGTGTCCATGGGTGAAACGGATCCGATGGAT
>PXCO01000074.1 GCA_003565295.1 Cyclobacteriaceae bacterium | reverse complement strand
TAAAAAAGCCGCAGCTGCTCCTAAACGCATTCACCAGCGTATTTCGGCAAAACTTCTGACTAGGCTGTATGTTTTTTTAGAAAACAAACCCTGTCAAGTTTACGATGCCCCCTTTGATGTACGTTTTCCTACCTCATCTAAAGAAGACAGAAAAATTCACAATGTGGTTCAGCCGGACATCTGTGTGATTTGTGATCCGGAAAAACTGGATGACCGAGGCTGCATTGGAGCTCCGGACTTGATCGTTGAAATCCTTTCTCCCGGCAATAGTAAAACCGAATTGAAGCATAAGTTCGAGCTTTATGAGTCGAACGGGGTCCGGGAATATTGGATTATCCATGCGGAAACACAGGATTTGCTCATCTATACCCTTACCAATGGTAAATATGTCCCTTCCATTTTATTTACTTCCGGCCATGTGGTGGAGTCAAAGGCGGTCAAGGGTTTTAAACTCGATTTGGAGGAGTTTTTTGGGGATATAAAATAGCGGAAAAACATTGCCCCATTCTCCGGGCAGAAATTAATCCTACTTTTGGCTGAAAGATTTCAGGCAAGTATTTTATTAAACAGCATGGTGAATCTTTTTTGAGTTTATTGTATGCACAATAATGTATATACAAAATAGTGGAAACGATTATGGAAAAGACAGTCAAAGTATTCTAGCATTTTCGGACGACTTCCTTAAGGAAGGACGAAACCAACTTCCTATCCAACAAAGAGAAGCGCTCTGAGCTATGTATGAAAGATTTTTTTATTTACCCGCACTTGCTAATGTTATAGGTAACTATATGCTTTCTTAAAGATCCAGGATTGAATTTGGCTGTTGAATTAATTTTCAACCTTTTTTTTCAAAGTCCCTGGTAAAAAGACCTTCACTTGATTTCAGAAAACAATGCTTCCAAGTCCAGTTCAAAGCCTCTGATTGCCGAGGACTTTGCAAAATCGCCGGAAGTCATCAACCGGGAGCTTTGGAACCTGCCTTGAACTAAGGTGTAAATCAACAGGGTCTGTCCCTGAGCATCCATCAGCCAATATTCCTTTACGCCAGCTTCTTCGTACACCTCGTATTTATGTTGGAGTTCAAGTTGCTTATTTCCTGGGGAGAGTACCTCTACCACCAGGTCAGGTGCTCCGATGCAACCCCTGTCATCAAGTTTGTTGAGGTCGCAAACCACGCATATATCGGGTTGTACGACGGTATATATTTTGTCGTCTTTTTTGGATTTGACCGGAAGCCTGACATCGAAAGGGGCACTATAGGCTTGGCATTGTTTGCCTTTTAAGAACATGTTCAGCTCAGTATATAAGTCTCCCGAAAGTCTTTGATGGATCCGATTCGGAGCAGCGGCAGCCTTTTTGAAGACTTTGCCCTTGATCAATTCAACCATCTCTTCCATATCCCAGGATAGGTAATCCGCATAGGTATATTGCCCATAACTCAAATCCGGTTCTTTTGCGATAGATTTTGCCTTTCCTTTTTCCATACTTTAATTTAACAAATTCAAGACTAAATTTATTTAGACCCTGTTTTATTTTTTAAATCATTTTTTGTCTTTATAGGGAAAAGTATCTTTAAGGATGAATAAATTCCTCTTCCAAAAAAGTGCATTCTGGTTGATCATTTTTTTCGCGGTGGCTGTGTTCGGGTTTTGGAAAAGCTATTATTCATTCCCTGAAAGGAGCATTTCCTTTTATGAGCATTTCCATGGCATCAGTATGACCCTGTGGTGTCTGATGCTGATTGCACAGGCATTTTTGATCAGATCGCGGAAATACAAAACCCATAGATGGGTGGGCAGAAGTTCCTTCCTGATTTTCCCTGTTCTGATTCTTTCCACATTTCTGATGATCCATGCCAGCTTGGGTGTAGATGGGGAGCTCGATACTGGTGTCTTAACCAACCTTGCCTTGATGGCCAATGCCACAGTTGCCTTGATCCTTATTTACGGATTGGGGATTTATTTCAGGAAAGACCGGCCTATCCATGGACGCTATATGGTCTGCACGATTTTTCCTTTATTTACCCCGATTACCGATAGGATCATTTACAATTACCTTCGGCCTTTGGTGCAATATACCCCGAAAGTAGCAGGTGATCCCATTGTGCCATTTTATGGGTTCTTGCTGGCAGATTTGATATTGATTGGCATGGTGATTTGGGATTGGAGATCCAATAGGCGAAAAGATGTATTCATTACTGTTTTTGTAATCCTGCTGTTTTTTCATATTTCAGTATTTACATTTCACCAGTTCACTTTTTGGGAAAGTTTCGGGAAATGGTTTTTGGGACTTGGGTTGACTTAATGCAAGGCATTCAGTTCTTATCCAAGTAAAAACAAAGCTGTTTCTTCTACTGGATTGGTAACTTACGTGTACCCTTGGTATATTGGGAACCAATCATTTAGATAAGTGAAACATTTTACCTAGCCGGAAAATCGAAAACGCAAATAATTCCTATGTTTGTAATTGTCTTTTAGCGGTCATACCTGACTGTTGTCCAAGCTGGGGAAGGCAAGGGCGGGCTGGGACAAGTTATGGCCGCTGAAAAGAAAATATAAACACAGGAACAATTGGATTATAAAATGCAATTCAGCTTTCTGTATCCACGAAAATTGAACAGGTCATTTTAGGGAAAAGTTGTTTTTCCGAAATAGGTTGTATCTATTAATGGCCTATTTTTTACTGATATTTTTATTAGCTTCGACGTCCAATAATGTAATACCTTAAGTGAATGGTTATACCTATAAATGAATCGATAGAAATATGAAGCCCCTATCTCTTACCTGTTCTCTTGTAATTGTTTCTTTTTTTTCTCTTTCTTTTGCGTTTTCCCAACAATCCTATATGGACTGTAGTGCCTGGCTCAGCAATGACACCTTGGTGGTTCAGAATTCCAAGATAAGCTACTCTATGCTTTGGAATGGGGGAGATTTCATCCCTTATTCCATTGTCGATAGAAACGGAGATAAAAGGGTGGTCT
>PXCO01000377.1 GCA_003565295.1 Cyclobacteriaceae bacterium | reverse complement strand
ACCCCTTAGAATCGGTAGGGGTTAATTGGCGTACCTCTGTGGAAATCAAAAGCGGTCAGTTACAATGGGCGGAGGCAACCGTGGGCACGGGTTTTTTGGAAGAGGTTCAAGAAGTTTCGGCGGAAAGTGAATTTCTTTCGGTACGTCATGATGAAAACCCCACCATTGAAGCCTATTATCACTCTGCCATGATTGAAGGCTTAGCACCCGGAAAAACCTACGTGTACAGAGTGGGAAGTGGGGATTATTGGAGTGAGTGGTTTCAAATCGCAATCCCCGATGTGGAACAGAACGGGTTGTCCTTTTTATATTTTGGAGATGCCCAAAACGGTGTAAGGGATCATTGGTCCAGGGTATTCCGTCAGGCCTATTTAAGACATCCTCAGATTGCTTTTTCCTTACATGCGGGGGATTTGATCAACCGCTATAACAATGATTTTGAGTGGGGGGAATGGTTTGAGGCAGGTGGCTTCATCCACGCCACAGTACCTAGTATGATGACCCCTGGTAATCATGAATACGGGAAGGATGAGCAATTATCCCCACAATGGAGGCCTCAGTTCAACCTGCCCTTGAATGGCCCCGCAGGTACTGAAGAAACTTGTTATCAAATCAATTTTCCCCAGGTAAAGATGATTTCACTGAACGCTGAGGAAATTGAGGAAAGTCCTTACTTAAAACAAAAACAGGTGGAATGGATGGATTCTGTGTTGACACATGACCCCCGGGAGTGGACGGTGGTAACCATCCACCATCCTTTTTATTCCACTAAGGAAAACCGTGACAATAAGGACTTGAGAAAGCATTTTAAGCCCTTGATGGATAAGCACAAAGTGGACTTGGTGCTTCAGGGGCATGACCATGGATATGGAAGGGGAATGATAGGGCCTTCACAAAACGGGGATATCACTGAGGTGAAGGCAGAGGACGAAGGAACCATGTACGTGGTTAGCATGGCCGGAATTAAGATGTATGATGTGTTGGATTTACCATGGATGCAAAGGAGAGCCTCCTTGACACAAATGTACCAATTGATTCATATATCCATGGATGGGGTATTGACATTTGAGGCATACACCGCGGACGGTAAGCTGTACGACGCATTTGAATTGCACAAAGGCTCATCAGGCAGCAATAAGCGAATGGATAAGATCCCCGATGTCCCCATCTATTTGGAGAGCAGGAGGTAAACTAACCCTCCTGCTTTTTGAAAGGATTTATTAAAATTCAAACCTTTTGTTCATACCCGGCATTTCTCCGTGTGTATTTATAGCTATGATACTAAGCAATAAGAGAAATAGCATAATTCCTAAAAGAGCATAACTCCATTTTACCGAGGCAATAGGCCTTATAGTGGGTTTTGTGTTTACTTGGGGGATCAGCCAAATAATCAAACCAAAATTCAGGATATAGAGGAATTGCTCTATGCGATAAAAGCTAAGTAGTGAGCCTGTGATCAAAAAGGTGAAAAACAGGTAAATCCCAAAATCCCCCATGAACAACCCTGCCACAAATTTCTTTCTTATTTTATTGGAGAGTTTGAAGGTGTTACACCTTCTTACCCAATAGATGGCGGGAATGCCAAATGCTATAAATGCGAGCCATTGGAAGATCCTTACCAAGCTGGCCGTTTCGCCTTCCACCAGTTTTTCCAAAGTGGGTTGCAGGTCCTTCATGATAAAGGATTGTTGCCACACAAAAAACGGGATCAATACTACCAATCCAATGATTGGAATCATAAGGCTGGTATTGGATAACGTTGGTTGTTCTACTTTAGGCCACTTAGAGGTGAACACGGCATAGGCCATACCCGCCCCACCGAAAAAACCCAGGGAATACTCCATGACATTCCACATATTGAAACTGACCTGTGCCACATTCCCCATCACCTGCAGGAAATTGCCAAAGGCAAAACCGAACCCTCCCCCGAAGGCAGCGAACACAGCTACCCTCAGGGCGGCATGTTGTTTGGTCCGCACCAGGAAGTAGAGCAAAGCGATGGACATTCCCGCACTGACCCCCCAGGCTTCTGATCTGGGGGGCGTCATGTGAATACCCAGTTGTTCGATGATGAAATAATAAAAAATAATGGCTCCTACAGTCATCTCACCAATGACTTGATGCCACTTAATTTTCTTTTTTGGGTGGTCGGCCAATACCAGTCCAAACAATCCTCCGCCCACAAAACCATATAGCCCGCCTATTACCAATAGCATAATTAAGCCGTAGTATACATTTACCAGGTCAATCCCTTTCCCGTATCCCACCACCGCGCCATAGCTCATCATTCCCCCAAGACCCCAGCCTACTGCACCGGCGAAGGCTGCTTGAACGGCTTTATTATACCAATCTTGCCTTTTAGCCAACAGAACCAGGCAAAGACAACCAATGCCTCCGGCCCATGCCGCACCTTGTTCATGGCCAAATTGTCCCCTGATCGCCCATGCGGTGCCCAAGGCCATTCCCGTGACCAGCATGGCAAGCCAATTAGATGTATGTATATGCTTCATTGGTGATTAAGAATGTTTCTATTTAATACATGGATGATGAGAAATCAGGCTATTGGTTAATAGAATTTGCCTTTTGCCCCTTATTTTCTAATGAAATTCTAATATTCAAATTAAGGATCTCTAACAAAACCTTGCATGGTCTTTGTTTAAATTTGTGTTGGAAATCAGAAATAACTATGGAAAAACCCCCGTCAGGAAAATATTTTCATTGATGAAGCCATTACCTCCAATTTGCGGTGATGGTGGTTGAAAAAAATTACCCATCTAAATTCAGGAGGTAAAATGACTTTAAGTATTTTTGTTTTACGGTTAGGGCTAGCTATGGTGCTGGGAGCGGCTATAGGTCTGGAACGCCAATGGCGGCAAAAGAGCGCTGGATTAAGGACTAACACCTTGGTGTCCATGGGAGCGGCAGCTTTTATTTTATTATCTGTGGCACTTACAGACGACATGGGAGATCCTTCCAGAGTGGCAGGTCAGATTGTT
>PXCO01000190.1 GCA_003565295.1 Cyclobacteriaceae bacterium | reverse complement strand
TTAATTTCTTGGGGATATGGAGCTTTCCACCCTTGCGAATGCTGATAAAGGGAAATGAGGTAACTTCTCTTTTTTTTCAAATGCTCTATCCATGTAAAATAAAATCCCAACAATTTCTCACGGGCAGAGTAGTTAGGATAGACCTCCTGTTGTTGTAATTCTTGGACAGTACGGTCAAAAATCAATTCCCATACCGCGGCCTTAATCGCTTCAAAGGAAGTAAAAAATACATACAACTCCTCCTCTTTGAGGTGAAGGGACTTTGCGAATTTATAAAGGGATACGGGCTCTTTTCCATTTTCCAACACGTATTCCACGTATCCCTCTATGATGTTATCTCTATTGATTTCCGCACTTGCGGATTTATTTTCTTCAGTCATCGGTGTTTTAGAATTTTTTCCTACTTGTTAACAAGATAAACCGTAAAGGGGTTTTAATTTGGGTAGGATTTATCTTTATCCCTTATAAATTTAATTACAAGTATCACCACGTGTATTCATAATAAATTTTAAAAATCCAGTGATATTGGAAACAACGGAGGAAGTAATGAGATTCTACGAAAAATTTAAACGAATAAACAAAGAAATCCCAAACCTTCCCCAAATGGGCTCAATGCCAACATTATACTAGTCTCAAGTTAGGAATATATTGACGGTCGGATTCCTGCAGAGTAACTTGTGTACTTAGAAGGTCCTCTGCGAATATATGCGAAATCTGGGGGAGATAATTGTCCGTAGTTTGGTTCACATAACACTAGTTTCTTTCTGGAAGTAAGGAATGGTAATTTTTGTTAAAAAACCAATCCACCCCATAATTTTAGATTAAACTAGGAGGGATTTTATCTATTTTTATAAACGTACAATAAACTTTAATTTTTACTAACCATGGATTCATTTAAAGCAATGGCTTTGGAAATCAAGCACTTCGGAATATTCATTGTGGGATGGTGTCTGCTCATCTCCTGTGCTGCCAATAACCAGGATTCCCCTGAATATAGTGCCCTTACCCTTACACAGGACACCGTTGTGATTGACAGCAGGGATGAAATCATCAACCTAAAGTATGGGATCGGTAACCCGGAACTTTCAAAGGATGGTAAATATCTTTTCCACTATACCCATGGAGTGCCAAAGTTCTCTAAAATCAATTTGGAAAGATTGATTTTGGAAGAAATTATCTCCTATGAAACAGAGGGGCCTAATGGCATGGGTGCCTACTTAGCTGGATTCAGCACCTTTGAAGATGAATTGCTATTGGTCTGGACTTATGGAGCAAGTGCTGTTTTTAACCAGCGTAGTGAAAAAATAAATGATTTGAGGTTGGACAAAATTGCCCCACAAGAAATCCTTGACTTAAGAGCTTTCCCCGCAAGGTTAATGGAATACCCCAACCATCCCGACCTGCTTTTTGGCTACTACCTGGATAATCATAACGAAGATTATTTCATTCTGAAATTTGATTTAGCCCAGCAATCCTATACAAAAACAACGCTACCAGGAAAAGAAAAGCTTAAGGATTATAGCATGGAAATTTTACATGACGGGAATCCAGCAGGAGGATTTAGCCCAAAGCCATGGCCAACGGTCGCCAATGAAAAAATCTTATTTACCAACATGGTGTTCAACGAAGTACTGATTTACGACATGCATACGGATTCCATTTATTCCAAAGAATGGGAAAGCATATTAACGGAGAACAAAAATGAATACAAAATGCCAGCTAAGGTAGAATTAGAGGAGTCCGATTCCCACAGGAGAAAGTTTCAGGAGCACATCAACTTTATGCCCCTGCATTGGGATCCTGTTTCTCGGCAATTCGCTAGACTTTCATACAAAACTAAATTTTCGGAGGAACTGGACGAGTTCGGAGCGCCCATTGAAACGGGAGCTGAGGTTTATTTGAGTGTTTTTGACAAAGACCTTAATATCATTTGGGAAACCTACCTAGATACTTATCAAAAGACCCCACCAAAACACTTTTTTATTGATCAAAGGATTTGGTTATTTGAAAACATGGAAGACGAAATTGCCTTTGTCA
This sequence comes from Cyclobacteriaceae bacterium, assembly GCA_003565295.1. GTDB lineage: Bacteria > Bacteroidota > Bacteroidia > Cytophagales > Cyclobacteriaceae > Pleomorphovibrio. The sequence goes on along the minus strand of PXCO01000190.1, from coordinate 11,159 downwards.
GAATTGCCATAGACTAATTTCCAAATCCCATTATTCCGCTTCAATCCTCAATCCAAAAATCAAGATTCTCATATTGTGCATAGATGGGGCTTATCTTGTCAAGTAAAAAGGTTTTTTAAAACTATTTTGGGGGTTTATAACGTTTATAAACTTATATCAGCGATTTGATCATAATCATGAAAAAAAAATTACCGAATCATTGGGTGCTGTTGATTATACCGATGCTTGGCTTCTGGGCATGTGAAGTAGATGAAGACGTGCCTCATGTCAGGGAGCAGCGGGTAAAGGAAGCCATTTATGAAACGATGCAAGAGTGGTATTTTTGGAATGACAGATTGCCTCAAAACATAAACCCCAATGTGTTTTCTAGCAATAATGCCCTCTTAGCTGCATTAAGGTTTGCCGAGTTGGACAGGTGGTCGTATATCACCACAAAAGAGCAGTTCGAAAGGTCATTTACAGGACAAAATGCCGGTCACGGTTTTGGTATTGCTCTAGGACCTGATGAGGGTGTTTATGTTTCTTTCGTCTACGAAGCTTCCCCCGCGGGAAAGGACGGCTGGGAAAGAGGCTGGCAAATCCTGGAAGTGAATGGTAAACCCGTGAGCGAATACCGGACAAATGGCGGATACAATTTTCAACTAGGGCCAAATAATCCCGGTATTACCAATACTTTCACGCTAAAGTTACCAGACGGATCCACGACTACCCGTACCAATATTAAAGATGAGTATCAATCCAACTCTGTGCTGCATAAAGAGGTATTGAAAACAGATGGTAATTCGGTGGGATACTGGGTGTATAACAGTTTCAAAGCAACTCCAGGTGAAAACCCCACACGGAGTCTGGAGGTAGAAGAAACCCTAAAGTTTTTTGAAGATGCAAACATCAAAGAGCTTATACTCGACTTGCGGTACAATGGTGGTGGAAGTGTGGCTGTGGCCGAGCAAATTATGAATGCTTTAATACCAGCAGCTCATGATGGAAAACTGATGTACAAAAATGCACTGAACAGTGAGAAGTCCAGTTTTAATGAATCTTTTCATTTCAGCAAAAAAGGGAGTTTGGAGTTGGAAAAGGTGGTATTTATCACCGCCAGGGGTTCTGCCTCAGCAAGTGAACTTATAATCAATTGCCTTGAACCCTATATGGATTTGGCGTTAATTGGGGATCGTACTTACGGCAAACCGGTTGGTTCTTTCCCTATGTCCAATTTCAATAACACTCTGGCTCAAAATGATGTGGAACTTGTGCCGGTGACCTTTGCCACTGCCAATGCCAATGGAAAAGCCGAGTTTTTTGATGGCTTCCCAGTGGATATTGCCGTAGCAGATAATCCCTCTGTGAACTGGGGAGATGCGGAGGAAGGCCGTTTTTCCGCTGCCTTGGATTTTTTACGATTTGGTGCCCTGTCCCCAAGTGCAAGAATGCTACAAGTCCCTATGGAGGAATGGGTGATGATAGACAGCTTCACTGGGCTGGAAAAAGAGTTTCCGGTATATTAAGTCTTTCCAGACTCCTTCTTATCCCTTTTATAATTGACATTACTCCGTATGAATAGGTTTTTAACCCAGGTACTTATTGGCCTTATGATGCTAGGCTGCACAGGCACGGATAATCCCCCTGATAAAATACACGTGAAACGGGTATTGGTGATCGGCAACAGCATAACCTGGCATCCACCAGATGCTGAACTCGGATGGTCTGGGGATTGGGGAATGGCTGCGAGTTCAGCTGAAAAGGATTTTTTCAACCTATTACGGGCCAAATTCCAGGATAAATTCGGGACAGTGGAAATGAAAGGGATCAATGTATTTCCCTTTGAATCGGGGTTTGAGGAGGTTTCAATGGAGCAAGAGTTTGAAGACATCAATGGGTTTTCGCCGGATATACTCATCATTAGATTGGGAGAAAATGTACCTTTAGAGCGTTTAGAAGGATATAATTTTTCAGTTGCCTTAAGGGGTTTTGTGGATTTCATACAAGGTGAAAAAGATGCACATGTGATTATTACCAGCACATTTTGGGAATCCAAAAGAATGGATGATCAGCTATTACATACAGCAAATGAAGGCAATTGGAAGTACCTTCCCATTGGTCACCTTGGAGCATCGGACATCTATATGGCAAAGGATGTATTCGAGAATGAATTTGTAGGTCTGCACCCCAATGACACCGGCATGAAAGAAATAGCTGCGTTGATATGGGGGGAAGTAGAAAAGTTAATTGATCAATGATGCCATAAATCCAATGAAATGATTTACTGTCTTCAAGACAAATTCCTATGAGTTCGAGGAAAAAAGCCAATCCCCCTAAAGGTATAAAGGGATTGGCTTTTGAATACATTTTTACCTACACCAATTATGGCCTCAGGTTAAGGTTTAAATCCAGTTCGTTTTGAGGAAGCATCCACACAAACGACATGGAATTAAAGGGCTCTACCTGAACACCACGGTCGCCTCCCGGAATGGGTTTTTTTGCAGACCTTAGGTAATCGGTGCGGTCGCCCTCAAAGGCTAACTCTTTGATCCTTTCAATCTCTATAGCTTCTTCGGTGATGGTTCCGGACAGCGGACCAATTCCTGCCCTTTCCCTTACCATGTTCAAGTCCTGCGTGGCTCCATTTGCATCTCCCGACCTCAATCTTAGTAAAGATCTGGTCAAGTACATTTCAGCCAACCGTATTAATGGGGTATTGGCCAGCAAGCCTATGGTTTTACCTCTGAAATACTTATCGCACCAAACCATAGGTGTCTGAACTTCCGAGTGAATGGTTTCATAGACAAAGGGGTCCGCGCCAGAATCTGGATTATATCCTTCAAGTCTATGATAGAGTTGTTGATACCGCTTATCCGATAATGCTTCCGCAGTAGAAGTGAAATTCCCATTTAATGGATCTTCCATCCATCCCAGACGCTCCAAGGTAGTATAGGCAAAGGGAAATTGATTCCAAGTTACCCTTTGGAATTCACTACCTCCTACATTTCTTCTTAATGTAATACTGGATAATTCATTTGGGCCAATTCGGGTGACAGGATCATAGTATAAACCGTACCAAATCACCTCTCTTCCCCGGGTGTTGTCGTCCCGGTTAAATGCCTCTATGGGATCCTCCGATAAGTCATAATCCCCCCCATTTTGGTCAATTACATAATCCAATTCCTGTAGCGCCTCGTTAGGCATTTCCATCATAAAAAAGATCTTGGCCAACATGGCGGCAGCCGCAAATCGGTTTGCCCTGCCGAACTCATAGGATGGATGGTGAAGGGAAGGGTCAAACCTTTCGGGCAAAAGAGATTTGGCCTGCTGAAAATCAGCCACTACCTGCTCATATATCTGAGCATTGGTACCGATTTCAGGGGATTTAGCCCCATCAAAATTATCTACAAAGGAAAGTCTTAGTGGCAATGTCCTCTCCTGATTGGAAGAAGCACCACTTTCATAGGGCGGTAAAAACACAGTGGTAAGTATCCAGTAGGCATATCCCCTCATAAAGTACAATTCCCCTTCTATCCTTCTCAGGTTATGTTCAATTTCTGAAGGAGTGGCATTGGGGAAAGGGTTTCCGCCATGTTCTGCAATAAAATCCAAGGCTGCATTGGCCAAGGCGATAACCTGGTAGCAGGAAACAAATGTGTTTCTGCTTTTATCAATTTCCACCTGTGCCATTCTGCCGTACATTTCATTAAAGGGTATGTTTGCGGATGTTCCTGGCAAGAGTTGGACATTATCCCCCTGGGTATTTTTCAGGAGTCTGGTACCCCCTACCAGGTTGTTCCAAGCACCTTTACGGATAGCCAGCCAATACACCCCTGAGGCTGCCCTTTCAAAATCTCTAAGGTTCAGCCAAGGATCCTCCGGAGGATTAGTCAAGGTAAAAAACTCTTCATCATTGCATCCTTGGATTCCGGAGAAAATTCCCAATACTAATAGATATATGATAATTTTTTTCATGATTTCAGGGGATTAAAATTTAGCATTAACACCTAAACTGAACATTCTCAAATGAGGCAAAGGAGGATTCATGATAATCCCTGGAGCTAGGTTATTTTGTTGGTCACCCCCCGTAATATTGATCACCTCCGGATCCCATCCATTGTAATTGGTGAAGGTTAACAGGTTGGTACCTGTGGCAAAAACCCTAATGCCCTGCATCCGTATTTTGGAAACCAATTCAATAGGCAAATTATACCCAATTTGCACATTACGTAACCTTACAAAATCAACCCGCTTGAGAAAGCGGTCGTGGAAAATGGACTCATGGTTGTAATTTCCCACTCCCTCTATCCATTCACCCGTACCAGCATTCCAGTCCCAGGGATAGGAGCTGTCCCATCTGAGTTGCGGATAATCTGCATTGCGGTTCTCAGGAGTCCAGGTATTACCGATCAAGTCTGACCGCAATAGTTGCTGTCCTCTTTGGGCATAGGATGACCTGTGTTGAGCATAGTCGTAGATGTGATGGCCTCCCATAAAGGATAGAAAAATGCTCAGATCAAGATTTTTATAGGTAAATGTATTGGTAAGACCTCCAAAATAAGTGGGCAATCCACTTTTCTCCTCATTGATGAGCCTATGATCCCGGACATTGGTTTGTGTGGCGGGGATGATATTGCCAGTCTTTACCGTTTCACCGGTCGCCAGGAATCTTTCTCTGTCTATCTCGTAGATCATTTCCACACCACGGTCGGGGTCAATCCCGGCGAATTCAGCCAGAAAGTAGGCCCCCAGGCGACCACCTTTCCTGGTAATCGTATTGCTGGTGATGATACCTTGGCCCGTCGCATCCACATCCGGATTTAATCCCACCACCTCGTTCATGTTGGTGGTAATGTTAAAATCGGTTCTCCAGGAAAAAAGACCTTTATCAATATTAACGGAATTCACAGAAAACTCCCATCCCTTGTTGAGTAATTGACCGGCATTTGCCCAAATACTGCTGCTGCCATCCAATCCGGTGGAAAAAGGGACTGGAACTTGCAGAAGCATATCTTGAACATCCTGAAAATAATACGCTATGGATCCAGAAATTCTATCGGAGAGAAGGCCGTAATCCACACCAATATCGTAGCTATTGGTAGTTTCCCATAACAAATCTCTATTCCCAATGCTTTGAATGGAAGAACCCCCGCCAATCAGTTCAGGAACCCCATATCTCCTATCCACTCTAAACCTGGTAATATCAAGATTTCCTGGGATATTTTGGTTACCTGTCTGTCCAAAGCTGCCCCTGAGCTTCAATAGACTAACATTGTCCCAATCAAAAAATTCCTCATCACTTACAATCCAACCCGCAGATAAGGCCGTGAATGTGCCCCACCTATTTTCAGGAGCGAATACTGAAGATGCATCCCGCCTTAAGCTAAGCCCAATCAGGTATTTGTCCTTAAACTTATAATCTGCCCTGCCAAAATACGCCCGGAGATACCGTTCGCCTTCTACCCCTGCAAACATGTCTATCCTGTTATCTGGAGAACCCATTTGCTTATAGGTGCCCACCAACTGATCTCCGAACATGAATCTTCTATAAAAATTGATACTTTGAGATTCCGTACCAAAAACGGCCGAAACCTCGTGATCCCCAAAGGTTTTGGCGTAGGTACCGTAAAGGTTGTAGTTGTAATTGTTTGAGGTCACCGCCTGATCTGTGGCAGAGGTACCCAGCTCCCTTAGCACCTCATTTACCCAGAATACACTGTTGTTTTGAATGAAATCCACGGAGAGTTCTGTCCTCACAGACAGTCCATCTATCCATGGAATGTCATAATCCAGAAAGACATTTCCCAAGGCCCTATACTGGTCTACCCTATCCAGCAATAAGTCCGGGTCAATATTTGCCACCAAATTATTTCCGGCCAATGGGTTCCAATATCCGCTGGGATGGTCTGGATTGTAGATTTGGTACCAGGTCAAGGCGTTCCGGTTGGCCTGTGCCCAACCGCCTGCATTTCCTCCCTGATTTCCAGAAAGGCCTCCTCCCCCACTGGATTTCACCCTGTTATTTTGGGTATAAGTAAAATTGAGCCGGGCTCCTGCCCTAAGATTACTGGCAGGGGTGAAATCAAGGTTAGCCCTGGTCGAGAATCGCTGTAGCCTGTTGTTTTTCAATACACCCTCATCATCCCTGTAATTCACCGAGAGAAAATAGGCACTTTTGTCAGTTCCACTGGTGGTAGAAAGATTAAAGTCATGAAAAGAGCCCTGACGTAATATCTGATCAAACCAGTCGGTTTGAGTGTTTTCCGCCTCCTGTCGGGTCATTGTGGCTCTGGGGTTGTCTATAAAGAGATTGATGTTGAAATTGGGGTCAAAAGGTGAAAGCCCCGAATTTCCCCTTGCCTGATCCATAAGGTTGAACCACTCCCGGGTATTGGCAAACCCTATATCATCTGCGGTTCTGTATAAATCTGATATTCCTGTGGTATAACTCACATCAGTGGAACCCACTCCGGATTTACCTGACTTGGTGGTGATGATGATGACGCCATTGGAACCCCTGGATCCATATATTGCCGTAGCTGCTGCATCCTTTAGTACTTCTATGGATTCTATATCATTGGGATTGATGGTGGACAATGGGCTTTGAGGGGTGGTGGCCTGACTCCTTTCCAATCCGGTAATGCCTGAAAATATGGGCATACCGTCCACGATGAACAAAGGATCCGTACCAGATGAAATAGAGTTGGTACCACGGATCAATACCCTGACCGGAGCTCCCGGAGTACCGCCTGCCCCAACTGCCTGCACACCTGGAGCCAAGCCTTGTAAACTTGCATCCAGGGATGCAAAAGGCATTTGGGTTATTTCCCCGCCTGAAACCGAGGCAACTGAACCCAACACGTCTCTTTTCTTTTTCGTGCCATAGCCAATCACGACCACCTCATCTAGGGCTGCCTGATCCTCTTTGAGAATAATATCTAAATTATTTCTATTGCCTATAATGACCCGTTGAGATTCATAGCCTATAAAGGAAACAATCAAAATGGCATCCTGCTCCACTTCCAGACTAAAATTGCCATCAATATCAGTAGCTGTTCCCTGTGTGGAGTTTTCCACCACCACAGTGGCTCCGGGAATAGGATTACCCTCCTCGTCCAATACCCTGCCCCTTATCAGTTCGGCCACAGCAAGGGACTGCACGGGCTCAGTCCAGGAAGATGCCCTTTGCACGTGAATATTATTGTCCACCTGCTTAAACCTCAAGCCCGCTTGGTTGGACAAGGACATCAGCAGATCATAAACACTCCCGCCTTCACTTTTTAAGTCCACCAAGGGCGTTTCCCGTATTTCCTTACGGGCATACACAAAATTAAACCCCGTCAATCTTTCCATTTGACGGAATGCCTCAACTACTTGAACCTCTGCCAATGAGAGGTGAATACGGACATCTTCTATGCTTTTTACTTGTGCATTGCCCTCGTTTCCGAAAAGAAAGCTCATGCTCATGCATTGTAGGGTAAAAGCAAAAACAAACAGTTTAGTCATGTAAATCACATGCTTAAGTACGCATTTTTTCATATATTTGATAGGTTTATGTGTTATTGAACTGGCATATAATCTGGGTAGGAAGAGGAGATTGCCGTCTCCTCCCCTACACTTTAGGGGCCAAAGGTGTTGCCGCATCTTTGGCCTTTTTTTTCATAGGCACTATGGGTTAAAGGTTAAGAACACTTGGTCATCTTTTAATACAAATTTAAACCGGGCCGAATGGCTCAGTCCCTTTAATACATTTTCTAAACTTTGATCAATAAACTTTCCTGAAATTTCAAGATCCCTCTCTGGGCTGTTCATAAAAGTGATTTTCACACCATACCAGTTTTCCAAAACATTCTTGATTTGATAAATTGGAGTATTCCTGAATACAATGGTTTTTCGGGTCCAGGCAAGGATTAGGTCTTCATCGAATTCGAATACCTCCAAAGTATTTCTACCTGGCTTCATCCGGATGCCCTGACCCTTTTCCAGTTGTAGCACACTGTTTTCTGCACTGGGTATCAGCACCTCAACCTTTCCGGAAATTAAGGATATGTCCAAATGTGATCCGTCATAGGCCTTGATGTTGAAGGAAGTACCCAAGGCCGTAGTAATGGCATCTCCACTTTTTACTTTGAAGGGCCTGTTTACATCTTTGGCCACCTCAAAAAAAGCCTCCCCTTCCAATTCCATAAAGCGTTGGTGGCTTTCAAATCCCCTTACATAACTAAGGGAACTTCCCGCATTTAACATTACCTTTGAACCATCGGGAAGGTTAAAACTGGATTTAACCCCGGGCGGCGCAAAATGGTTTTCCAATACCACCTCTGGAAGTACCTCGGCTAAAGGAGTTTCCTCTGGCGCCAAAAACAAATTGAAACAAATGGCAAGGCCAAAGGTGATGACCAATATGGCCAGTAAGCGGTAAAATTGCTGATGGCCAAGCCTGGAATCGGTATAATACACCTCTTTTGGGTGGTTTTTTAAGGTGGTTTCTGCATTTAATGGGACTATACTTGGTTCTTTCTCTGAAAAGGTAGTGGTCTCGGCCATCTGTTCTATACGGTACCAGGTGGCCGCCAATTGATCATCATTTACCTTTGTCGACCTTCTCGACATATTGACCACAATTTTCTTGGCCAGCGCTATATCGCCCTTAAAATGTGGGTGTTTGCTCAGGAAATCATCCCAATATGTATTGGAATCCTTATTGGGATGCAATATCCATTTTTGAAATTCCGGATCCAGCACAAAATCTTCAACGGTATAGCTCTCTTTACACATAACTTTTGCTTCTCAAAGAAACAGAGCCCAAATGCTAATGGAGTTATCCGTTTTTTCTAAAAAATTTTTCACCTATCCCCCGAAAGGTGTTTTTTCACCGTGGTAATGGCTTTCCAAGCCAGCGTATAAGTGGACCGTAAATTAATTCCCATAATTTTGGCTACTTCTTCATAGGTGAAATGATCGAAAAACAAATGATTAAGCACTTGCTTCTGTCGTTTGGGAAGTTTTTCCAAAACATTCGCCACCCTCACCTGTAAGTACTCCTTGGCTTGAAGTTTCACGAGTTCGCTTTCCACGGGTTCTATACTGACAAGGGAGAGGTTTTCTTCATTTAATTCCGCCCAATCGGTCTTTTTAGCCCGTTTGATTTCCTTAAAAATTTTATGAGAAGTGCTTTTAAAAAGATATATTTTAATATTTGATACCCCATGAAGATTCCTGTGGTACTTCCAGATATCCAGAAAGACTTCCTGTATGCAGTCTTGAACAAAATCATAATCCGGTACAAGGCTCATTCCGAAGGCAAAAAGTTCGGGTGCGTACTGGCAATATATGCCCTCCAGCCCTATTTTGTCACCTCTTACGAGTAAGTTCCAATAGTGTTCCGGGGATTTTAGTACCTGGGCATCTCGGATTATTTTCATTTGGGTAGATTGCTAATATCCTCTAATGTTATTAATTATTCTTCAACAAAGCAAAGTTTATCAGCATAGGACTAAGGAAAAATACCTGCTGGCTACAATGTCGATCCCAGGAATAATTGTTTTGTGAAAGCTATGAATTCCGAAATTCTTATTATTTTAGTCCTTTACATTAGACCCAAAACTTAAAACCATGGAAAGAAGGCTTTTTTTAAAACAGATGGCCCGCACATTGCCCATAGCCGCCCTGCTCCCCCATTTTCCACTTTTGGCCTCAGAAAGGGTAAAAATAACAGACGTAAAATGCCTCAGGGCCCAACTGGGACTAAGGGTAAGCCCTTTGGTAAAAATAGAAACGGATCAAGGCATTGTGGGTATAGGGGAATGTCACCACGATGAAAGCGGATATGGTGCCAAAGACATTATCGAAAATGCCATAAAGCCAATTTTATTGGGCCAGGATCCCTTTGACCTGGAAAGGCTGCTATTTAAAATGGAGACCCGTACCTCCTATTACGGGGGAAACCATGGAATTTCCACCCATGCCATCACAGGTGTGGAAATCGCCATGTGGGACATTATCGGTAAAATCACCGGCCAACCTGTGTATAAAATCTTAGGTGGAGGTCCACATGTAAACCAGGTGAGGGCTTACCTCAACGCAGGGCCACGGGATAGGCTGAACAAGGACTCCTGTGCGGAATTTGCAGAAAGGATCAAAGGGGAAAATTATACAGCAGTAAAAACCAATGTGTTGAGGGATCAAAAATGGTTTGAAATCGATAACAGGATGATGTCCAACAAAGAAGTGGACCAAAATGAAACCGGGTATGCCAATATGAGGGAGGCACTTGGTATTGATGTGGATATCATCGTACATTGTCACTGGGAGTTTGATTTTGAAAGTGCTTTACGGCTATGCCGGGCCGTTGCACCTATGAGGCCCTGGTGGGTAGAAGACCCTTTACCCATAGGCTACAACGAGCAATGGGTTAAGCTCACCGAGCAATCACCGGCCCCCATACTTTGTGGGGAGAATTTGTACACCCGTAATGACTTTAGGCCCTTCATCGTCAATCAAGGGGCACATATGATAGAAATTGATGTTTCCATGGCCGGAGGCTTGTTGGAGGCGAAAAAGATCGCTGACCTGGCCGAGCTCTATTATATGCCCGTGGCCACCCACAACGTGGCAGGTCCCATCGCCACCGTGGCTTCCGCTCACCTTGCGGCATCAGTCAGGGAGTTTCTGGGCCATGAGATGTTCCTTTTGCAAGAGGGTGGAAAAGGCCTACATGGTGATCCCGAAATATTGGGATATGACCGTCCCTTAGTCAAGGATGGGTTCATTCAGCTATCCGACAAACCCGGCTTTGGGATAGAACTGAATGAAGAACTGCTTAAAGACTATTTGGCAGAGGGGGAAGAAATGTGGTAGGAAGTAAAATTGAAAATTGAAAATGGAGAATGGAGAATGGAAAATGAGGTTTAATCTTAAGTCCTAAATCATCTGATTTATAATTAACCCCATTTGTAATTCCATCATTCGCAATTCGTAATTAACCTTTTCATCTGTTTATAATTTGTTTTTCAGCGGTCATAACTTGCCCCGGTTTATCGGGGTGGAATCTCGCAACGATAATCATCCCCCCGTGTAAGGTTCTCCTCATGCCCTGACTGCCGTCAGGACAGGCTCGATTTCATGTGTTTATAATTGATTTTTATTTGCCACAACTTGTCCCGATCTTCGGGATAGCC
>PXCO01000188.1 GCA_003565295.1 Cyclobacteriaceae bacterium | reverse complement strand
TTACCAGTCTCCGGGACCCTGGTGCATGGATAGGTGCCTATGGATCAGAGCGGAGGAGAGGGAATCCCTTGCCCAGACTTTACCTCACAGGCCCTCACTTGGATATGCACCCGCCTGCTCATCCCCGGGATGCCCTTATTGTTAGGGATGCCGAGGAGGGTCGATTGGCCGTACGAAGGCTTGCCAGTCAAGGAGCATCTGCCATAAAGGTCTATTATAGGTTGCCATTGGGCACGATAAAGGCAATTTGTGAAGAGGCCCATACATTCGGTCTGCCCGTTACCGCGCATTTGGAAATCCATAACGCTACGGAAGTGGTAGAAGCAGGTGTTGACGGGATTGAGCATATTACTTCATTGGGCCTGGCCACCCTCCCTCAGAGGGAGGCAGAAATATACCGGCAGAAGGTACTGGCAGATAATGAGGCCAGGAAAACCGGAAGGTATGAGTTGTGGGAGCACATAGACCCCAGTTCAGAGGATTGGCTTCCAATCTTTGAAACGATGAAGGCGGCAGGAGTATTTTTATGTCCTACTTTGGCCATTTTTGAGGCCAATCCCGCTCAAGATGAAGATTTTAAGGTAAAAGCATTTGAAAATATGAAACAGGTTACCTGCAGGGCCTTCAAAGCGGGCGTTAAGATAGCTGTGGGATCTCACTCCTACGTGCCTTATGCCGAATTTGGGGATGCCTATTATCGGGAATTGGAACTATTGGTTGAAGCTGGATTAAGCCCGGGGGAAGTGATCAAGGCGGCCACCTTCACCAACTCCGGATTTTTAAATGTTTCCCATGAATTGGGGACCTTGGAGGTGGGCAGGTGGGCGGATTTGATACTTCTTGAGAAAAATCCCTTGGAAGACATCACTTCGTACCGCTCTGCTAAAAGAGTAATGCAGGCAGGTAAGTGGGTGGGGGAAAATGAAGCTTTATAGCTTTAGATAAGCTGAGATAAGGTCTAAGGGCAATTTAAGCTTTTGTATTTACGGAAAAAGCAGAAAACATCTGATTGAAACCCAAGGCGCTAGTGGAGTAGGATTAAATTAAGGAGGGCAGGCATTATTTGTAAATAACCTGATCGGTCACATCTTAAGGTGAAGTTCAAAGAAAAGACGGTTTACAACCAAATAAAATCAATTACATTGTTTGGGTATCGGTTTATCCTCCTAAAAAAGTTTCGATGATGATTTGGTCTTCAAGGGTTCTATGTACCGGACATTTGTTGGCGATTTCCAACAATCGGTTACGCTGGACTTCCCCCAAATCTCCGGTGATGCGCAAGTTTCGGGTAAAACGACTTACTTTGGAGTTGTTGTCCTCCACATTATCCCCATCGGTCCGGTGTACTTTATCGTGATTCAGGTACACGTTTATCTCTTCCAGGGGCCATTTTTTTCGTTGGGCATACATCTTCAGTGTCATGGCCGTGCAGGTCCCCAGGGCTGCCATAAGCAGGTCGTACGGGGTAGGACCTAAATTATCTCCTCCTACCTCTTCCGGCTCATCCGCCAGCAGGTGATGGTAGGGCGTCTTCACTTCCGAAGTATATCCCTTTCCGGCCAGGCGAATAGAGACCTCGTGCCCCTTGGTGTCATTCGGTACCACCGGTGCAGCGATGTATTTTTTTGACCAGGAACTGATCATTTCGCCTACATATTGACTGTCTGCCGGCCTGGAAAGTAGGTGGTCTGCCCCATCCAGGGAAACGAAGCTTTTGGGATGGTGGGCTCTTTCATAGAGCTTGGCTGCATGTTGTATGTCCACGATCTCATCCTGCGGTGAATGAAGAATTAAAATGGGCTTTCTGAGCTTCCCTAGGCAAGTGCCCAAGTCCTTCTGCTGAAGGTCCCTAACAAAGGACTGATTGATCTTGAACCCTCTTCCGCCAATATTAACCCTGGAAGACCCGTTTTTTTCTATGGAATCCAGTTGGTCTTCAAAGAGATGTTCGATGTGTTTGGGATCCGAGGGGCTGCCAATAGTCACCAATGCCTTGACGTCCGGAAGGGCCTGGGCGGCAAAAATTGCAGCGGCTCCACCAAAAGAATGCCCAATGAGAAGGGAGGGTGCCTGGTAGTGTTGGCCCATAAATTCCGAAGCGTCTATCAGGTCACCGATATTGGAGGAAAAGTCGGTGTTTTCAAATTCACCCTCGCTATCTCCAAGGCCTGTAAAATCAAAGCTCATCACCGCTACACCCATCTGAGAAAGGGTGTTGCAGATCGTTTGCACAGCTTTTAAGTTCTTATTGCAGGTAAAACAATGGGCGAATAAAGCAAAAAAACGGGGATGTTGATCAAGAGGATGGTAAATATAAGCAGAGAGATCTATTCCCTCACGGTTTTTGAAGTGTACTTTTTCCTTTTTCATGCTGCTTGTCTTAATAGTGGTCATCTCGTTGGTTTTCAGGAGTAATCTCGAATATTTTCCCGCAATCCTTCCCCATGTGTGTCGATCACATCATGCCCTGACTGCCGTCAGGACAGGCCTGCCGGTCCGGTAGGCAGGCTCGATTTTATAAATTCGTCCTTTTCCTTCATCTTGAAGCAAAATTAAAACTCCGGACAAAAAACCATGTTTTGTCCGGAATTTCAATGGGTTTCGGCTTTATTTTAATTCAAACTGGGGTTCTCCTCCTGATCAGAAAACATCTCCTTGTTGATGATGAAAATAAAAGGTACTACAAATACCCAATGTCTGATCAGCGATCCAATGGCCATCATTGGGCCTTCATTGCTTCCCGCAACCCCTGCCCCCAGTAAAGGAAACATAAAGAACCATACCAGGGCAATGGTCTGGGCCGTAATGAAAATAAATGGCCTGAGCCAATGCGGCCCCCACAAAGACGGGGCAATGGCCGCATATAGGATGGCCAGTAAGATCCCATTACTATAATGCCCAAAAACCCCGTATGCCAGGCCTAGACCAGTTTTTTCGCCCAGGAGATCGGGAATATCCCACCACTCCCCGGATAGCACCAGACCAAACACATCGAATAATATC
>PXCO01000200.1 GCA_003565295.1 Cyclobacteriaceae bacterium | reverse complement strand
GCATGGTTTCATATGGTATGGCTCTAACATTTCGCTCTGCATCAATGGCATAGGGACCAATAAAAAGCTGATTACTTTCCTTATGAATCATACGGTTGGCAGGTGTCCCACCAATGCTCTCCGGCCTGGTGGTGGATTGGAGATTTTGGTCTATCTCATATAGCTTATCCGAGGAGCCGAAGGGCAGGTGTGGGCCATAAGAAATGACCCAAAGCCGGTCCGCCCAGGGTACCACAGCACCGGTTCCACATTCCCCTTCCTCGTTGTAGTAGGCCAGGTGGGGGTATATGCCTGAGAGATTTGGGTGCTCATCTACTTTTGGTTTTGGTGGATAAGAGCATGCTAATACCATCGAAAATACAATACATATTGGGAAATATCTCATTTTAGCTACTTAATTTTGGGTTTTTAATAACCAGGATTTTGTGTAAGGTTCTCATTTAAAAAGCGGTCAGAGGCAGGTATTGGCCATAAATACATTCTTCCCTCATCAAAACTATAAGTTTGCAAAGTTCTGGCATAGTTATTTGCAATTAATTGATCTGCCTGCAGGATAACCACTCCGTCCTCATCAATGCTGGGTAAAATTTCATTGTTAAAAGGCCATTGACTTCTATCCTGGTCATTTGGCTGTGGAAGTCCCAAAACAACCCTTGCAATTGCCTTGTGCCCGATTTTCCATCTGATAATATCCTGGTACCTTAATCCTTCAAGCATAAATTCCACCCTTCTTTCTCTTCTAAGAATAGATCTAAGAGACACTTGATCCATATCCAAAATATTTGGATAATCTTCTGTCTGGTCATGGGTAACCCCGTAGGCACGGGCTCTCACCCTATTGATCAACTCTCGGGCTTTTTCAAGATCTTCATTCAGTTCAATTAAAGCTTCGGCATGCATTAACAAAATATCTGCATATCTTAATATAATGAGGTTAGGATCCGCAAGTCTTGGATTGTCTGCCCATCTTTGTTCAATTCCTTTTTTCCAAAGAAGACCCGTAAAAGAGGCAAAAATCGCAACACCTCTGGTGTCATTATTTGTGATTCTCTCATTTGTAGATACATTTACAGTTGTAACTGAATCTGGGTGGGGTTGGTAAATATAGCCAAGCCAAGGAATGCCGAACTCTACAATTGTCTTAGTCAAACGCGGATCTCTATTCTCAAATGGTCTATGTGGATTATATAGTGGTGATTTGTCAATGGTTTGTCCATCCACACATTCAAAAGAATGCATAGCTTCAAAAGTAGGCAACGCCGCACCAAATCCACCTGCATTTCTAGGAATATAATCCCTTGTAAGTGTATTATTTAGATTGACGTTGAACTCCTGACTTTGGGCAATATAGAATATATGCTCCGGGCTGTTTGCTCCTTCTCTCAAGAATACTTTTTCAAAATCAGTGTCCAAATTGTAAGTTTCCAACTCCATTACATTAAGAGAAGCGTCTCTTGCCACTTCGAAGTCCCCTAAATATAAAGCAATACGGGCTTTTATTCCGCGGGCAAAACCTTGAGTGGCTCTTATCGCATTGGAATTTGGAAGAAGTGTAGCGGCTAGATCAAGTTCCTCATAGATGAAATTTTTAACTTCTTCTGTGCTGTTTCGATTGATATCATAGGCTTCTTGAAGAAGCAAATTATTTCTCAATAAAGGGATGTCACCAAATTTTGTTACCAATATACCATAAAAATACGCCCTTATGGCCCTTGCTTCACCCTCAATTCTTGCCAATTCATCAGGATTTTCAAGTCCCCTCAATGGTTCCAAGGCCTCAAGGACTATATTTGCCCTTTTTATCCCATCGTATAAATCGCTCCAATAGGATCCAGATAAACCAGATTCCGAATTTATGTTTGCAGTGGAAATGTCATTGTTGGCCGGTCCACCTCTATGATGCATGTCATCGGTCCACCAGTCTTCGTCAATTTTCCACAAATTTTTCTGATACAAAGCATTAAGGCCTATTTCCAATTCGGCAATATCCCTGAAGAAATTTTCACTGGAAATACCTGTTTTTGGGGTTAAATCTAGATCAGTACATCCAAATATCCCAAAAGATGATATCAGTATTAGATATATATATTTAATCTTTTTCATGATTTTTCCCTTTAAAGTTAAAATTGAATTTGAACTCCCATGATTACTGATTTCATTATGGGATAGCTCGTGTTGCCAGCTTCAGGATCCCACCCGTCAATAAAATTTCTCTCGAAGGTG
The DNA here is from genome assembly GCA_003565295.1 of Cyclobacteriaceae bacterium. Lineage (GTDB taxonomy): Bacteria > Bacteroidota > Bacteroidia > Cytophagales > Cyclobacteriaceae > Pleomorphovibrio. The sequence continues at coordinate 11,067 of PXCO01000200.1, read as the reverse complement.
AAGAAATCCCTTAAACTTACATATGCCCTCGTCCTTTTAAGTTGTAGGGTTTCCAGTATGGGAAGTGGCAAATTGTACCCAAAGGTCAAATTTTGAATTCTTAGAAAACTACCATTATATAACCAAAAATCAGAATTATCATAGTTCCTGAATGAAACCCTAGATAATCTTGGATATTCCGCCTGTAGGTTCCTCTCAGGAGAATTCTCCTCACTCCAGAAATTTCCGACAAGGTTTAATGGAATATTGCCAAATGCTTCATCAAATGGTCTTACCTGAAAGCCTTCATATCTTCTTGTATGTCTTCCAATACCATATGTCACAATGTTAAAATCAAAGTCTCTGAATTTTAAAGATAAACTACCTCCATAAGTTAATCTCGGTAAGGAAGGCCCGAGTGGAACTCTGTCCTCCTCATTGATAATACCGTCTCCGTTTAGGTCAATTATTTTAATATCTCCAGCAGACGCACCGGTTCCATAATTGTCTGCTTCCTCCTGACTCTGGAATATTCCGTCGGTTCTAAAACCAAACCATTCATTATAGGCGAAACCTGGTCTATTAATTAAAGTACCACCACCACTAAGGAAAAATTCACCCCCTAATTCAGTTACAGTGGTGTTGACAAAAGTGGCATTCCCATTTAAAGAATACTCCAATTCACCTATGCTACCCCGGTAGCCTAATTCCAAATCAACTCCCTTGGCTTCCATGGATGCTACATTAGTCCTTGTATTTTGGGGAAACCCTAGATAATTAGGAATTTCAAGCAAATCAATTATATCATCTGTTTTTCTATGGTAATAGTCCACACCTACGGTCAACTGATCATCAAAAAAAGCTAAATCTAGTCCAAAATCAATGGTTCTGGTTTTCTCCCATAAAATCCTACTATCGGATAGGAAGTTCTGAGTCACTCCTAAGTGGGGTGAAACAACGTTATTTGCGTAAAATAATATATTCGTAATTGGTTGAAATATTCCCTGATAGGGATAGAAGTTGAAAAATTCAGAACCTCCAGTTCTGCCCGTTCCGACCCGTTCATTTCCAACTTCTCCATAAGAAGACCTGAGTTTCAAAAATGAGATAATTTCTGGTAACGCAAAATTTTCGTTCGACAAGACCCATCCTATTGAAGCAGATGGGAAAAATCCCCAACGAACGTCGGAGGCAAATCTGGAAGAACCGTCTATTCTGAAATTTGATTGGAAATAATACTTTTGTTTGTAATCATAAGACATCCTTCCAAAATATGATTCCAGTGAATTTTGAGAAGCAAATTGATTTATATTGGCCAATGCTCTGTCACCAAATGTCAACGCGGGTAAATTAATTGCCAAATCTCTGGCTTGAGCACCTACCTGTTCCCAATCTGTATACACCGATTCATACCCTATTAAAAAATCCATATTATGATCATTTATCGATTTATTATAATTAGCGAGAAGCTGGTTGGTCAATGTAAAAACCCTTCTATTTGAAATATCTAAGTTGATTTGATTCTGCGGAAAGAAACCTCCATCGAGTCTAGGAATTAACGGTGGAGTTCTAAATGTCTCGAAATTTGCAAATTCAAATACAGGGGATAGGTTTCCTCTTATGCTGAGACCTTCCACTGGTCTTAAGGTAAATCCAAGGGTTGCATTGAAAACATCCCTAGAATCCTCTACATTTCCTCCTTCAACAACTTCAGCAAGGGGATTGTCTCCGTCTTTTCCTTCACCCCATTCTCCGTCTTGCCTTACTGCCGAAAACCATGCAGGATACCTTCTAGCGTCGGCCACTGCCCCTCTGGGGTAAGAAGGACTGGAAGATTTTGAACCTCTATAGGCTAAGTCAATATTGGTTTCAAAAATTTTACTAAATTTAATATCATTATTTACCCTGAATGTGATTCTTTCAAAACCAATATTATCATATAAGCCGTCTTCATTCATGTATCCCAAAGAGGCTCGAGTGAATAACTTATCAGTACCTACTGATAAAGAAAGATCATATCTTTGTCTTATAGTTGGATCATTGTTTAGGATCATTGACTGCCAATCTGTGTCTGGGAATCTATCGGGATCCTGTCTATGTAGTTGATCATAATTGGCATTTTCCTCAGGATCAAATATTAATCCTCCACCATCATTTCTGGACATCTCATTACTTAGCTCCCTGAAAGTTCTCGCATCAGTGAAACGAGGCAAGGTTGTAGGTGAACTGAAGCCTACATCAGCATCCAAATTTATTTGTAACCTACCTTCCTTACCTCTTTTTGTGGTAACCAAAACTACCCCAGCAGCTGCTCTAGCTCCATAAATTGCTTGTGAAGCTGCATCTTTTAATACTGTAATGTTTTCTACATCATTAGGGTTAATATCCTCCAAACTTAATCCAGGTACGCCATCAACAATTACCAAAGGATCATTTACATTTAATGAGGTAATCCCCCTTACACGAATAGATGAGGATTGGCCAGGAGCACTTCCAGTTCTTGAAACCGTAACACCTGCCATTGTGCCTTGTAATGCATCAGACAATTGAATGGCTTGCCTGTTTTCAATCCTTTCTGTATCCACAGTGGAAACAGAGCCTGTCAAATCTTTTTTAGTTTGTACTCCATAACCTACTACTACTACTTCCTGCAAAGCCGCAGCATCTTCTACCATTTGCACGTTTAGGGAGGAGGATGAGCCTGCAGCTCTTCTCTGATTCTCATACCCCACAAATGAAAAGACCAGCACCGCACCTTCCTCTGCCTCAATAGAATATTGCCCATCAATATCAGTAACCGTTCCCACATTAGTACCTTCCACTATCACCGTTACCCCCGGCATAGGCTCCCCATTCTCATCCGTTACCGTCCCTGTGATTTCAATATTGGTGTCTACCACTTCAATGACTTCATCGGTATAGGTGACCGGTTTACTTACTGTAATGTTGTTGTTGACTTGCTTGAACTTGAGCTTGTTTTCCCTGGCAATGGCTACCAGTATATCCTCTACGGATAAGGTCTGCCTTTCCAGATTGAATTTCTGACTTAGAAAGGCATCTTTTTTGTCATAAACGAACGTGAAAGGTGATTTTCGCTCCAGGACTCTGAAGGTTTCAATTAGGGTCTTGTCCTGAATCTCTACCTGAATCACCACATCCTGTATGCTTTTTACACGCTGTGCATGGGTTTCCGTTGCCCACAGCATATTGATAAACAGCAACTGGAAAACAAAGCCAATAAAGGTATAGGTTACCCCCATAAGTATTGGTTTAAGTACTCTTTTTTTCATAATTTTACTTGGTTTATTGTTCTAACACGCAATACAACTGATCACCACCGTATTGATTGGCAGATCAATACGGTGTTTTTTTTGTTTTATATAGGCAGTGAATTTTAGTTAAACATAATGGTCAATTCTTTATCCTTTAAGGAATACCTGAATCCCTTGTTGTAGGAAACGGCATCCATAACATTGGTCAGCAGCTCATTTTCGAAACTTGCACGGATATTCCACCCCTTTGGAGGAGTACCTTTTACTTGAACCTGTACGCCATACCAGCGTTTTATTTCCCTTACGAAATCCTCAAAGTTCCTACCGTCAAAAACGAGGTTACCGTTTTTCCATCCCGTGGTTTTGCGAAACAGTTCAGGATTGTCATGCTTGGAAAATTCATGGTAGTCATTTTTTTCTTTGGAATAGACAAGGCCAGTTCCTGGTTCAAGGATCAAATTGTCCTCCAGCTTGGAGTTGGAAACCTTTACCGAACCATCCACCAGGGTAACCCTCAGGTCTTTTTCGGCTTCAAAGGCACTGATGTTAAATGAAGTCCCTAAAACTGTAACCGTAAGCGACTCGAAGTCCACCACAAATGGCCTTAGGCTGTCTCTTACTACTTCGAAATAAGCCTCTCCCTCCAATTTGATAGCTCGGAGTGAATCGGAAAAATGCTCATGGTAACTGATTCGACTATCGGAATTTAACCATACTTTTGAGCCATCAGGAAGCTGTATCAAAGACTTCTGGCCAGTGGGGTTGGATTTAGTGAACAACCTTACCTCCGGTATTTCATCCTCACTAACCTCCTCCTCTTGGAAATAAAGGGAATAGATTGGGAATAGCATGATGGCTACCACTACAGCCATCCGAAACCAACTCCGGCGATATAGGGGAATGACGGGTATTTTCTTAGGTGAATGCTTGTCAGACAAAAAGGCTCTCCATATTTTCTTTTTATACTCCTCATGGCCAATAAGCTTTGAATCCTGAATACGTTCCTCCCAAATCCCTTTCAATTTTTGAAATTGGAATGCATTGTTTTTGGACTCATTGACCCAAAAGTTCACAAACTCCCTTTCCTCTTCTGAGGCGGTTCCGTTCAAAACCTTTAATATCTTTCCGTCTATATCTCTAAATTCATCCATTAATTTTACAGACTTTACCCTTAAAGACATTGATTTTGGAAAAAACCCGTAACCGAGAATTAAATTTTACTGAAAAAAGTTAACCAATAATTTAAAATCCAGATTGGTTCATCGATGTATAAAAAACATAATTTGGAATAGTAGGGTCTTTAGGTTTCCATAAAGTATAAAAATGCTTAATTTATTAACAAGATGGAATATAACCTTGAAGAATGTTTTTGACTTAAATTTTCAGCATTCAAAAATTGTAAGACATTTAAAGTAGAATGGATAAAAAACGTTGCCTGGAAAGAGGAATTACTCCTTTATTTTCATTGTAATAATGACAGAGGGCTTTCCTTAAATCCTTAATGGCTAATTTCAGGTGGACCTCTACGGTACGTTCAGAAATTTCAAGGATTTCCCCCACCTCTTTGTAAGACATGTTTTCATCCTTAACCATTCTAAAAACTAACCCTCTTTTGGGAGGCAACTGTTCTATGACATGTTTAAGTAATTTACCCAAGTCATGGTTGATCATGTTTTTCTCCGGGTCATTATTGTCGGGGGAAAGATAATCCTGAACATCATCAATGAGTATATTACCAGCAAACTTACTCTTATTACTTTTAAGGTAGTTTAGGGCTTCATACTTCACCATCTTAAACAAATAACCCTCAAAATGCTGTATGCTAAGCAGTGTCTCACGCTTACGAAGCAAATTAAGGAACACCTCAGATACCACCTCCTCCGCTTGGTCAAACCGTGGTACAAAAAGCAGCGCCAGCTTGATCAATCGGATATGGTAATGATCAAAAAAAGTGGAAAAGGCACGTTCGTCCTTCTTCTCCACTATTTTTTTAAGCAGTTCTCTAAGTTGAATTGGGTTCATTATACTCGTCAAATTATAGGAAAAAAACCCTAAATCCTAATGATCATCCTGAAAATGGTTTTGGTGTTAGTCATACATTTTGACCATTTCGACCCAAATTTTCGCTACTTTAACTAAAAATTGGGGTTCGAGTAAATTCATGCCTAAATCCAACAAACTTGCCCATCTAATAAATACTTATCATTTGAGAGTTCATCTTTTCGACTAAATTTGGCCAAATCCCTACCCCCACCCTTCCCTATACGTCCTTTTCAAATACCCATCCGCTTCGGAATTATTTCTAAACCTCATCCTTTTTGCATCCCAATTCAGGATGGTGTTGGGCTGCCGGATGGCAACTGTTCCTAAAATGACCGTTTCTGACATGGGGCCGGAAACCTCAAAATGGCTTTCCACTTGCGTCCTGCCGAGGCAGGCATCCACGAAATGGTGATAATGGTCCCGCTCCTCCAGCTCCGGGGGAGCAATTCCGGTAAATTGACTTTCGGGCAATAATACCGGCATTTTGGTATGAGGGATCAACAGGGCACCCTTAGTACCTACCAGCATGGCTGATTCAGCAGGATAGTCCTCCACCGAATACAAAGCCCGCACCTCTTTAGGTGGATAAAATTCCCCGTCAAACCATTCCACTTTTAACTCTTTGGAGGATGTCAAGTGGTTGCCCGGAAACACCCATGTAATATGGTTGCTTTGGGGCCAGGTGTCTTTTCTCCTTTCGGGAGATTGTTCCCATGATTCTTGAACTTTGGCATGTACGGTTTTTGGAGATGTTAAATTTAGCCCTTTCCACACGGCATCCAGAATATGGCAGCCTATATCCCCGGACCAGCCGGTGCCGAAATCCTGCCAGGCCCTCCACTTGGCAGGGTGGTAAATCTTCTCTGCATAAGGCCGCATAGGCGCTGTTCCTGTCCATAATTCCCAATCCAGGTGATCGGGTACAGGATCTCCCTCTTTAGGCCGGGGCCCTACAAATCTATAGGCCTCCGTAGCCCCAGGCCGGTTGGAACAAAGGTAAACATGCTCCACCTTACCGATATGTCCCTCCTTGATCCATTGTACGGCCGTGCGGTCCCCTTTCCCGGAGGCATGCTGAGTCCCCAGTTGGGTGACCACCCCTTTGGATTGGGCTAATTCAGTAAGTGACCTGATTTCAGCCACGTCATGACACATGGGCTTTTGGCAATAGACATGTTTCCCGGCATCCATGGATTGTTTTGCAATGACGTAGTGATTGTGGTCCGGCACACTTACATTGATGGAATCAAAGTTGTTCTTTTCATTCTTCAATAATTCTCTCCAATCTTTGTATTTTCTGGCCTGGGGAAGTGCCTCAGCTGCCCGATTCAAATGGTTTTCGTCCACATCGCAGATGGCCACTATTTCCACATTGGAATGTACCATAAAGCGCTGAAGATCATGCCATCCCATCCCTCCCACACCCACGCAGACATGTCTCAGCCTTTCTTGTTTTTTACCATAAAAAGGGAGTTGCGAGATAAAAGGTGGGGTAAGAACAAATAGCAGGGAACGATTTAAAAATTTCCTTCTGTTGATTTTTGAAAACTTCTTCATGTATAAGATGTATTGGGTTTATGCTTCAATATAAGGAGTGCTTCCCGAAAAACAGTAGATTTCAGGAAAGCTTTAGGTCATTTTAGGCAAGGATAACAATGTGAACGGAATCCTGTGTTTTGAGGTCCATCCATTCCCATTTATTTGTTGACACTTGCCAAATGGTCTTTCAGTTCATTTTCTAGCTTTTTCCCAATTTCAGGAAAATCTGCAAATAAATCCTCGCTTTCTCTAGGATCTTTTTCCAAATCATAAAGTTCGTAAACCGGGTTCTCCTTATCGCCGTTTCCCACAATTTTCCACTTCCCTTTTCTCATTCCATATATCTCCCCACTTCCCCGGACGACGATGCTTTCCCTCTTGGTATTTCCATGTTCTTGGCCGAAAAATGCGGGTAGAAGATCATACCCGTCTTTGGCCATGCCCTCAGGGATTTTTTGCCCTACCAAGGTGGCAAGAGTAGGTAAAACATCATTTAAGGCGATTAGATCAGGACTTTCAGCCCCCTTTGGAAAATGTCCTTCCCAACTGGCAATTAAGGGCGTCCTGACTCCTCCTTCATAGGCAGTCCATTTAGTCCCTCTTAATGGAAAATTCGGTCGATGTGCGTCTGGGTCTATATTCTCCTCAACATCATCCATGCTGTTTGATGCATTGGCAGGATCATCTTCTGGGCTGGTGGCTATAAACTGGGAACCATTATCACTTGCAAAAAGAATCAGGGTGTTTTCCCTTAATCCCAATTGATCAATTTCATCCAGCAATTTGCCAATATAATGATCCAGTTCATGAACATAATCCCCATAAGGGCCTGCCTGCGTTTTGCCCAAAAACCCAGGCTCTACAGCAAGAGGAATATGGGGTACGTAAGGGGAAAAATAAAGAAAAAAGGGACGGTTTTGATCTCCCTCGGTGTATTCCCGAAGATAATCTACGCTTTTTTCAGTGAGATAAGGTAAATAATTCTCCAGTGGTATTTTTTTCAGGTTTTCTGTACCTGAGGCAGCTTCAATCGTATATAAATCGTGTAAAATAGCTCCCATTATAGTATTGTCCTTGAATATCCAGCACTCGCTGGCACAGCTAAAGCCCAACCAATGTTCAAAACCCCGATCCAGAGGACCATCACTTACGGGTTGGTTGAAGTCAATATTGGCGCCATTGAGGTCGTCCCTGAATTTTCCATATCCTACAGGTTTTTCCCCGTCAGTGGTAGGAAAAGTGGTTCCTAGGTGCCATTTTCCGAACCCTACCGTTTGGTAACCTGCATTGCTCAACATCTGGGGCAAAGTAAGTGTACCTTCTTCAATCATGGAAGGTTCATAATTCCTCATTACCCCGGTTTTCCTCCAGCTTCTCCAGGGATATTGTCCTGTCATCAGTGCGTAACGGGTAGGGGAACAAACTGACACCGGACAATAGGCATTGGTGAATTTTATGCCTTCACTGGCCAACTTATCCAAATGGGGGGTTGGGATTTTTGAGGCAGGATTGTAATTGCCCATGTCCCCATACCCCATGTCGTCAGCAAAAATAAAAAGTATATTAGGCAGAACTTCCTTTCCCTTTTCTTTCTGAGGGGCTGAACATGAAAAGATAAAAAACAAAAGAACTTGGATGGTTAGGGTTGAATATCGCATATGACTATAAATTAATGGCTTTTTTCATGTGTTTATAATTGTTTTCCAGCGGTCATAACCTGCCCCGTACCGCAGGTCGGGGTGGAATCTCGCAAATGATAATCATGCCCCCTGGATAATCATCCACCTGTGTGGGAATTCTTTCTTATGGGCATTTCAAAAGTCCTTTAATTGGGAATAGAAAAGGGTTCCCTGTAAACCCTGGAAAGAAGCGTATCTGCTTCGGAATCGTTGGCGAAAGTTTCGTAATCCCCCATAAACCTGAGTTCACGTTTGACCCTGTAGGAGATATTGGCCAGTAATGGTAAGGCGGAAGAATAAAAACCTTCTTCCATATTGCATTTCAGCATTTCATTTTTGCCTGACCTAATGGTATCTATAAAATTGGAATAAAGCGTAGCTTCCTGCCCAGAATTGTTGTCTTTTGAACGTGCAAATGGTTTGGATTCCCCACGGTGGAAGGCCCTCCAGGTGTTGCCACTTATTTCCAGCCAACCCTCTGATCCATAGAAAAGATTGCCTACCTCTTTACCATCGCTCCCTTCATGGTTGGTATACCTTCCCCGGGCTTCGTATTCTATGATGGTCCCATCTGCATACTTAAATAACCCGGTTTGGATATTCGGTGTTTCCTGCATGGTCCTATCATGCCCATAAGTTTCCACATCCCCATATACCATGGTACCTGGAGTACAGTTGTCAGGCAAACATTCATCTTGATTAAAGCCATATATCCCTCCCATGGAATAGATGGATTCGGGATGTTCATACTTCTGAAGACCCCAACGAGCAATGTCCAGTTGGTGAGTACCGGTATTACCCGAATCCCCATTTCCTGTATCCCAGAACCAGTGCCAGTTGTAATGACTTCGCTTCACATTGTAGGGACGGTATGGAGCAGGCCCTAACCATTGGTCGTAGTGAAAGGAAGCCGGCGGGGTACTATCTTTTGCACTGCCATAGGAATTTCGGAACTTGAAAGTGAGGGCCCTGGCCATGTATAACTTTCCGATTCCACCATCGTGAAGGAATTGCATGGCATCCCTTACATTTTGATATGCCCTGTTGGTCAAACCTACCTGAACGGTCAACCCACTTTTTTGTGCGGCCTCTACCATTTTCCTTCCTTCCCAGATAGTATGGGAAGCGGGTTTTTCCACATAGACATGTTTACCTGCCTGACAGGCCCAAACAGTGGCCAGGGCATGCCAGTGGTTTGGCGTGGCCATGGACACCGCATCAATTTCTTTGTTTTCCAGGACTTTTCTTAAATCCCATTCCAGCTCCGGCTTAGCACCCGTTTTATCGACAACTATTTTTGATCTGGAATCAAAAAGTGTTTCATCCGTATCACAAAGAACCTTTAAAACCACATTATGGCTATCCTTTAGGCTGCAATAGTTATTGATGTGTACGGTTCCCTGGTTTCGGATTCCAATCTGGGCAAGGTGAATGCGTTCATTGGAACCCATAATGGAAGCATAGCTTTTGGCACTGAATCCCAAACCACCCATGGTGATTCCTGCCGAACCCAGAGCGGTTTTTTTTATAAATTCCCTGCGCTTTGTCATGTTGAAATAATAAAATATGGGGTAATTAATACTAGGTTAATCATTAGTATGGGTAATTAAGGAATTGGCTTTCTATGCCATATATTTTATGTCCTGGAAATCAAACCCTGTTATTATTAATATATGGGGTATAGAACAATAATAAAGAATTTTCCCTGCAATCCATAATCCGTTTCTGGCTTTTTATGGTGAAGGTTTTCCTGGAAAGGATAAATATTCCTGTTTTCACACACAATAACAAAATTTTATTTTTTTTAGAATAACCATTTTGGGTGGACAGTAAAAGAGGGCTTCCCAGATGTAAGCCACGTGTTAAAAAGAACAAGTAGGTATAAAGATACTGCCTGAATTTATTTCCTCGCCTCAGGCTGGTCGCTCCAGATAATTTGGTGAATAGGAACCGCCTTATCACCGTTTTGGAAATTGGAAAGTTGGTCTGTACCCTTAAAAAGCCGGGGCAGATTTTCGTAGCCCACTTTGCCGGGCTATCTATAGCACTTTCTCCCTGCCCTCCACGAAAATGGGGTATTCATGTGGGCTGTAGGTGGTAATGATGCCCCTAAAGTCTATCTCACCCAGGCTACCCATGGCCATTAGGTATTCCTCTAGGTAAACATCCCTGTGGTCATCGTTATCCACGATCACGGGACTATCCTTGTATACAGGAAGTTCCTGTGCAAAGGTAAGTGTAGCGTTTAAGATAAAAAATGTAAGGATAAGTGTCGATATGGGGTTTTGCAAGAAATAAAATTATGATTTCTATCTTAAAAGAATCACCTGAATTCGTTTGATTAATGTTTATATTCCGATAAAGTATTGGGGTTATCTTATTATTTTTTGGATTGTTCGTGTAACCTGCTTTTTGAAAAACCTTTTAGCTAACTTAACTTTCATTCAAGTAATCCCCCAATCTTCCGATATTATATGACGGTTCCTTGCCTAGATAAGTACTTTAATTCTATTGCCACCAAATTCAGAACAAGGCATTTAGAGGTATTTTAATAT
>PXCO01000175.1 GCA_003565295.1 Cyclobacteriaceae bacterium | reverse complement strand
CCACAAATTCTATTTCTTTAGGGGCCACTGCCGGTCCCATTTCTTTTCGTGCAAAACCGGTAATTTCCAGTTTCATATCATTGCTATCTTCATAGCCTTCCTTCAACACAACAAAAGCCTTAACCAGCTCCCCTATGGAGGGTTCCGGTTTTCCTATTACCGCCGCTTCAGCTACCGCCGGATGCTTCATGAGGGTGCTCTCCACCTCAAAAGGGCCTACCATATGACCGGAAGTTTTGATGATATCATCGGCTCGACCCACAAACCAGAAATATCCCTCTGCATCTGTTCTTGCCAAATCCCCTGTCAGGTACCATTCCCCTCGAAAACATTTCTGATAGCGCTCTATCTCATGCAGGTAGGTACGGAACATCGATGGAAAACCCCTCCTCAAAACCAACTGTCCCTGGGCTTCAGGTGAGGAAATAATTTTTATTTTATCACCTTCTACATCAGCTATCCCGGCCTCCACACCCGGCAGCGGTTTTCCCATAGAGCCTGGTTTCACTTTGAGCGAACGGTAGTTGGCAATCATGATGCCTCCTGTTTCCGTCTGCCACCAATTGTCCAAAATAGGCACGCCAAAGGCTTTTTGGCCCCATACAACTGCTTCTGCATGCAAGGGTTCACCAACACTCAACACTAGTCTTAGATTTTCAAGGTTATATGTATCTTTTGGACTTATTTCCACACGCATAAATCTTCTGATCGCGGTAGGGGCAGTATACCAGACATTTACTTTTTGCGCTTCCAGAAGAGCATACCACCTCATCGCATCGAACTCCTCTTCATCCACTATACTGGTAACACCGTTGACCAAGGGTGCTATAATACCATAGGAGGTGCCAGTCACCCAACCGGGATCCGCTGTACACCAAAACACATCCCCTTCATGGAAATCAAGTACATATTTCCCAGTAACATAATGCGTATAAACAGCTTTGTGAACATGCAGCGCACCTTTAGGCATACCGGTGGTTCCACTCGTAAAGTGCAACAAGGCAGGGTCCTCCGGCGCTGTTGCTGAAACCTGAAATTCATCGGATACCTGTCCCATCCATTTGGAATAAGAAAGGGTTTTTTCGGTCAAGTCTTCATCGGTATCTACCAACAAGACAAATCTCAAGGAGGGCAAATGATCTAGTAGCTGCTTGATTTTTTTCTCAAAAAAAACTTTTGTGGTTACCAAAACCACGACCTCGCCTTTAGACAACCTTTGAAAAACAGGTTCAGGTCCAAACACAGAAAATAAGGGACAGAAAACTGCCTGGTATTTCAGTGCCCCTAATGCAGAAATGTACAATTCCGGAACCCTGCCCAACAAAGTAAAAACCCCCTCTTTTTTCCTGATTCCCAGGCTTGAAAGCACATTGGCAAATTTCGAAGTTTCGGTTTTCAGTGAGGAATAGGTGAAATCATCCTGCTTTTTATCTTTACGAATCACGCGAATAGCCACTGTGTCTTTTAGGTGGCCATTGGCATGCCGGTCAACAGCCTCATAGCCGATGTTCAATCCTTTACCCCCTGGCAATCCATTTAAATGTTTGCTTTCCTCTTCCCAATCAAAGGAATTACACAGGACTTCATAATCTTTTAGGTTTGGGGTTATCATGGTTCCTTGATTATTTTTAACTCGATTAACTAAATCAGAGACTACTCTTAGGGCCTTATTGGGCTACCCATCCACCGTCTACTGCCAAGGAATGTCCTGTTACGAAGGAGGAAGCATCTGAACACAGCCATACAACCGCATCTGCCACTTCTTCAGGCTCTCCTAATCTTCCGATAGGCTCCATGGATTCAAACTGTTTTTCCACCTCTTTGCTTTTACCGGTAAACCTATCTATCATGGGTGTCTTGATCACTCCGGGACAAACCACATTTACCCGGATACCCATTTTGCCATATTCCAGCGCCGCATTTTTGGTCAGGCCAATGATCGCGTGCTTGGAAGCCACATATGCTGGTATTCCAGGAAACCCAACCAACCCCGCTATAGAAGCATTATTTACAATGGATCCCTTCCCTTGTTTCAACATATGGGGAATCTGGTGTTTCATGCACAACCAAACCCCTGTAAGGTTAATGGACAACACCTGGTGCCAGTTTTTATTGGTGCATTCATGTGTGACAGCAGTTAAGCCTTCCACACCGGCATTATTAAATGCATAATCCAATTTCCCGTACTTTTCGATGGTTTTGTCCACCATCATTATGATGTCTTCTTCTTTGGACATGTCGGCTTTCAGGAAAATGGCTTTTCCACCGGCCCTCTGGATGGTTTCAATGGTTTCCTTATCCTCTATCCAATCCACCACCACTACGCCTGCGCCCCTCTCGGCAAACGCAATCGCTGTGGCTTTCCCGATTCCAAACGAACCGCCAGTAACCAATGCCACCTTGTTTTTAAAATCTTGTTCCATCATTGCATCATATTAGTACGGAGTCAGTTTAATTTTTTCCCCTTCTTTCCGCGATACTTATATTTTCTATACCCTTCAATAAGGCATCTGGGGTAAAAGAGACACTGTCTATTCCTTGGGCAACAAGGAAACCTGCGAATTCTGGATAATCGCTGGGAGCTTGGCCGCAAAGGCCGATTTTCACTCCTGATTTTTTGGCAGCCTGAATCACATTGGACAACATTTGTTTTACAGCCCCGTCATTTTCATCAAACAGGTCACTGATAATGGCAGAGTCCCTATCAATCCCAAGGACAAGCTGTGTCAGGTCATTAGAACCTATGGAAAAACCATCAAATATTTCTGCAAACTTTTCTGCCAGGATCACATTACTGGGGATTTCGGCCATGACATATACTTCCAAACCATTTTTTCCCCTTTCCAAGCCAAAATGCTTCATGGTTTCCAAAACCAGCTTACCTTCTTCCACTGTCCGGCAAAAGGGTATCATTACCTTTATGTTGGTCAGTCCCATTTCGTCACGGACCATGCGTATGGCTTCACACTCTAATCCAAATCCTTCCCGATACCGCTCATTGTAATACCTTGAAGCTCCCCTGAAACCCAGCATCGGGTTTTCTTCAAGAGGTTCAAAGATTTTACCGCCGATCAGTTGGGCGTATTCATTGCTTTTAAAATCACTCATTCTCACAATGACTTCTTTGGGATAAAAAGCAGCGGCTACCATCGCCAATGATTCAGAAAGCTTTTCCACAAAGTAAGTTTTCTTGTTGGCATATTGGTGAGTAATGGCTTCAATGGCTTTTTTGTCATTGCTATCACTCAGTTCATGGTATTTTACCAAGGCCATAGGATGGATCCTTATGGCATTGGTGATGATAAATTCCATACGAAGCAGGCCAACACCCTGGTTAGGATAAAAGGACAACTGAAATGCCTTGTGCGGGTCCGCCAAAATGAACATGGCCTTTGTACGAGTTTCGGCCACTTCCTTAATATTTATTTCCTTTTCTTCCCATTCCAATTTCCCGTCATATACCATCCCTTCGTCTCCTTCTATACAGGAAACGGTGATAACTTGACCATCATGCAGTTTTTCAGTGGCATCAGAGGTTCCTACCACGGCATGTATACCCAATTCCCTTGCTACAATGGATGCATGGCTTGTCCTCCCGCCTTTGTTGGTAATGATACAAACAGCCTTGCGCAACATGGCATTCCAATCCGGGTTAGTGATATCAGCGACAATGATATCTCCTTTTTGAACTTTACCTGCATCAGCCAGCGAGTGGACAATACAGGCCCTCCCGCTGGCTATGGATCTTCCTACCGCCTTTCCTTTGCAGATGGGGGTTGACTTTGTTCTTAATGTATACTCTTTGATAGAGATGCTGTCCCTCTTCCCATGAACGGTCTCCGGGCGCGCCTGGACAATAAAAAGTTCTCCGGTCAATCCATCTTTGGCCCACTCTATATCCATGGGCATTTTGTAATGTTTTTCAATTTTATAGGACCATTCCCCCAATGTTTGGACATCTATATCCGAAATGGAAAAAACAGATCTTTCAGCCGGGCTGGTTGCAATATTGATGATTGGTTTTTCAGTACCCACAGAATAGATCATCTTGTTTTCCTTTTCCCCCAGTTTCCGATAAATGATACTGTTTTTTTGGTTTCTCAAGGAAGGTTTAAATACGAAAAACTCATCAGGGTTTACTGCTCCCTGAACCACATTTTCCCCTAGTCCCCAAGCAGAGGTAATATATATTACATTTTCAAATCCCGTTTCTGGATCAATGGTAAAAATAACCCCTGCGCTGCCTTTATCCGAGCGGACCATGTGCTGGACACCCACAGAAAGGGCCACATCCATATGGTCAAAACCATTGTCTATCCTGTACTTGATCGCCCGGTCATTGAAAAGTGAAATATAACAGCGATGAATCGCCTGCAAAAGGTTATCGTAACCAACGATATTCAGAAAACTATCATGCTGTCCCGCGAAACTTGCTGTGGGCAAGTCTTCGGCCGTAGCACTGCTCCTAACCGCCACTGATATTTCATTACCGGCACGGAGTGTTTCAAAGGCCGTAGCGATATCCTTTTCTACTTCTTTTGGGATTCTCCCTGAGGCCATGATTTCCCGGCAATTGGCGCCAACAGAAGATAAGTTATTGAGCGTTTCCTTATCCAATATCGACAATTCTGTTTCCAACCTCTCTTTAAGGTGGTTGTCTCTAATAAAAGTCCTGAAAGCTTCTACTGTAACAGCAAAACCATCTGGGATTTTTATGCCCAATGGGTACAGCTCCTTCAGCATTTCACCCAGCGAAGCATTTTTCCCCCCAACCAATGGAAGGTCTTTGTTTTTTATTTTTGAAAACGGAAGGCAATTTGACAACATAATCAAGATGTTTTGCATTTATTTGAATTGGAAAGATAAACAGTTGAATCCCAATTATTAATGACAAAAATCATCCAATCTAATGATATTAGTTTTGCCCCTCTTTAAAAAAAATAGTATTTTAAAGGGTTTATATTTAACCTGCTTACTTGAAAAGCAGTATTCCTCCCTACCCTCGGTCCGGTCGATAACGTGTATTCCTATTGCCGCCTCCAACCCCCGATTAAAAATCATGGGCACCCCATGAGGCAAATCACATCATGTAAACTCCCATTCATGTTAATTTAGGATATTATATAGTAGTTAATTGCTTTTCTGAAGGAGAGAGAAAATTAAAAAGGTAAAACATTTCTCAACTAGTTGGTTCAAGTCTGTAATAAAACACAGGATGAGGTACCTAATGGGAAAAGGAATGGTTGTTGATCAATCCAAGATGACCAAATAATCGAATACCGGGGTATGATTTGATCTTCCAGTCAGGTAATGAACCTGCGCCAAGGTAAGCTGGTAAAGGTCTGAATATATACCCGTAGCTAAAAATTTTCAAGTTCGCACTATTATATGGTGTCTGCCAATAAATAATATCCTTACTTGACAATCACAACTCCCAAACTTATGGAAAAAAACGAGGGGTCTTGGATTGCAGAAGTGTCAAATGCTTTATTATACCGGAAGGCAAATTTGGAACGAAAGGTATCATGAAACATATACATAAAGCCGATTTCAGGCTTTAAACTAAAATTCCAGCTGTCTTTCTCCATGTGAAAGAGCCCCATATCCGTGTCTAGGTTAGTATATATTGTACCTGCCCCAAGCCCAACAAAGGGATTAATCCCGCCCTCTTTGCCGAGAAAATAGAAACCATTTACATGGATGGGCACAGACTTGCCATACCTGAACTGAATACCAGAAATGGAGGCTGTTCCATCTTGGTAGGTGGCATAAGATTTCCTTTCATAAAAACCGTTCCAGCCAAGGCTAACGCCCGCGGCGATTTCCGGCGTTATTTTGGAAAAATACTCAACGGTGACACCCCTGAAACTCACTTTTTCTATGTGGTCTTTCAGCCCATTCATGGGGATAGCGGCTGTGTATTGCAATGAATAATACTCCTGGGCTTTTACATGAATGAAAAATACCGGAAGATATACGGAAAGGAATATGATAGCCAGGTTTTTCATAAACCGGTGCTTTTTCTAAGGTAAGGTGACTGGTCAAATGCCTGATCGATGGTAGACCTTAACCGCTGTTTGATATGGGACCGGCTGGTTTCCATTACGCCATTGATCACCGCACTCCAGGGGACAGCCACATTATTACTTTCATGGCTGTTTCTATTATCAGTCATTTGAATAAAAAGGGTACCTGAACTATAACCACTCCTGTAAACAGGATAAAAGTAGCCCGGATAATACCAAGCCCATCCTGAATACCAAGCCGGATACCACCAGTACCAGTAATTCCAATCGTAATAATAGTAGATACGGGTACTAGTGGTAACCGAAGGAAGTATAATGATGTCCGGACCATTATTTTTTTCTACCTCGGTCCAGCCCATAAATAGCATATTCTCCCGAATGGTATTTAATATAATTTCACTATGCGCCTCTAAAACAAATTCAGGTTCATTTTTTTCCTGCCGGTTGAATTCCCGGGTTTCTACCTTTATGACCGCATCCGGCAACGCGAAAGTGTTGACAGCTTTAAAGTCAAATCCGGCATCGTAATTTGTATAAACAATATCAAGTTCATCGATATACCCCGGCCCATCCGAAAAGCATCCATAGGTTAGGGTCAATATCAGCGCGACGTATTTAAACTGCTTTTCCATTGATTAATTATTGCACCGTTAAGAAATGTTCTTGGTCAAATTTTTCGCGGCATCATTTCTATCATCAAGCATAGTTGTCATAATATATTCCTGCTTATAATTTGGCTCTCATTAGATTTTTTTAAATCAAGGTTTCGATCTTTTCCCCCTTCAAAGCTAAACGGTAAAATAGTCATTGGAAGGCTGATTTTTTTTATCCCGAAGAAATTGAGTCATCCATTCCGCGGAGTAATGTGCCACTTTTTCCAAAGCTCCCGGTTCTTCAAATAAATGACTGGCTCCCTTTATAATCCTAAAACACTTAGGCCCGGAAAGCTTTTTATAAGCCTGCTCATTCAGCACTATGGCCTGATGATCAAGTTCCCCGACCATAAAGAGGGTGGGGGCTTTTACTTTTTCTATATTATTCATGGCTAAATCGGGCCTTCCTCCACGGGAAACAATCACTTTTATTTTATTCTGGAGAACCGTGGAAGCAATGAGTGCCGAAGCAGCCCCTGTACTGTCACCTATATAAGCCATAGGTATATTTTTTGTAAAAGTTGATTTCATAAGTGACCTGGTAACTTCCACCAACCTGTTTGCCAGCAAGCCCACATCAAAACGAAGGGATGGATCCATATCCTCTTCCCTCGTCCACAAGTCAAACAAAAAAGTGGCAAACCCTTTTTTGTTCAGGTACTGCGCAATAAAATTATTTCTGGGGCTAAACCTGCTGCTCCCAGTCCCATGTGAAAATGTAATCAGACCGAAAGCACCTGCCGGCAAACTCAGTTCACCTTTCAGAATAATGTCATTAACTTTAATTTTTAGCTCATGCTTCATACTCCTTTATTCGTAGATAAACTTAACTGGTTTTTCTGCTTTGCCTTACCATATCCTTCAGTAAATAAATAGGAGACTTCAAACTAATTAAATAGAAAATTCAAACGATGTAATTAGAAAGTCCTTTAATATTTCATCTGTTTATAATTTGTTTTTCAGCGGTCATTACCTGTCCCGAACTTGTTTCGGGAACTTGCCCCGTACCGCAGGTCGGGGTGGAATCTCGCTTTGATAATCATCCCTCTGTGTGAGGCTCTCCTCATGCCCTGACTGCCGTCAGGACAGGCTCGATTTTATGTGAAATTAAGGAAATGAAGATGAACAGTAAATGATCGTTATGAGCTTGATATGATGATTTAAATCATAAATTTAGGCCATTCTTATACTCCGATTTCAGCCTAACTTTCTACTATATTTTTCAGTTTCGAAGCCCCGTATCGTGAAATGCATCCAAATCCTTCAGAAAGTAATAAACCCATCTCAACCAAGAGCATCTTAAGAAGTTTACTGAGTTTTCGGATAGTACTCATCAGAAATTGTAGATACAACCCAAAGTATCCGATAGAGCAATCAAAAGTATGGATTTTCAAAGGTTAAATACGGGATCGTGTATAGGTACCTATTTTACCTATGTGAATATCTGCGAAATCAGCGGGAGATATTTTCCATAGTTTGGTTAATATAACACTAGTTCCGTTGACCAGTGACGAAGGGCTAAAAATCACTTACTGCAAACCTCTATTGATCTCCTCCAATGTCACTGTGCCGGGACAAAGGCTAGCCTCATCCAACTGATTTAAGGGAGTGTCGGTGGTGTCCAGGATCTCATGTAAGTCACCATAGTCGGTATTAAGATAAAGTAAGCCCGTGAGTACCTGTTCGTTTTCCCGGGCATTTTCTATGGCATTTATGGCTGAGATGCGGTTTTTGGGATCCCATTCATTCGCCAATTTGCTCAATTCGAGCTCTGTGCCATCATGTAAGGCCACCCTAACTACCGATCCCTTCTCATAATCTACTGAGATAGCTTCTTTTTCCATAACCAAATCCAATTGTGAGGTTACCCCCAAATGCCCCCTCACAAAGTCATAGGACTTTGTTGACCCCAAATTATTATTAAAGGTCACACAGGGTGAGATCACGTTGATAAAGGCGAAACCCTGATGATGGATGGCCGCCTTGATAAGGGGCACCAATTGGCCCTTATCCCCACTAAAGCTCTGTGCCACAAAGGTAGCACCCAGCTCCACCGCCATACTGGCAAGGTCCACCGGAAGAAAGGGGTTCACCGAACCTGCCTTGCTCTTCGACCCCTTGTCGGCCGTGGCAGAATCCTGACCTTTGGTCAACCCATAGCAACCATTGTTCATCACCAAATACACCATATTCAGATTTCTTCGAATGGCATGCACAAACTGCCCCATGCCAATGGAAGCCGTGTCACCATCCCCGGAAACCCCAAAATACACCAATTCTTTATTGGCCAGATTGGCACCCGTCGCCACAGAGGGCATTCTTCCATGTACGGAGTTGAAGCCATGGGAATTCCCTAGAAAATAGGCAGGGGTCTTGGAGGAGCAGCCTATGCCGCTGATCTTAGCCACACGGTGTGGCTCTATGGAAAGATCATAGCAGGCCTGTACAATGGCCGCACTGATACTGTCATGACCGCAGCCGGCACAAAGCGTGGACAGTGCCCCTTCGTATTCCTTTAGGGTATAACCGATTTTGTTTTTGGGCAGCTTGGGGTGCCTAAACAAGGGTTTGATATAAGTCATGATGCAAATGGTTTTCTTGATAAAGATAGTCTGCGATGGCCTTGGCAATGGTATCAGCAGTGATGGGCATCCCATCAAAATTCAATACGGGTATCAACTTGGAGGGTGCAACCTCCAATTCATTGATCAACAAAGTCCTCATTTGCCCGTCCCTATTTTGTTCTATGACAAAAAGCACCTGATGATCCTCCACAAAAGACCGTACCTTTTCATGAAAGGGAAAGGCTTTGATACGCAGGGCATCCAAACTTATCCCTTTACCGGTCAGGATATCCTTGGCCTCCTCCGCCGAAAAGATGGATGTCCCAAAAAACAACATGCCAAATTCACTACTCTTCCCCTCTTGGTATTCCTTTGGAGCGGGCACCAAGGACTTGGCGGTTTCCCATTTCTTCACCAACCTTTCCATATTTCTCTGATAGGCCTTGTTGTCTTCGGTGTACACAGCATATTCATCCCTGGAAGTTCCCCTGGTAGTAAAAGCCCCTTTGGTAGGATGGGTACCCGCAATGGTCCTATAAGGAATACCGTCACCATCCGTGTCCAGGTACCTTCCATACCTGCCCAATCCGTCCAGTTCATCAGCGCTTAGCACCTTCCCCCTCCTGTATTTCCTGTCCTTCTGCCACACGAAAGGATCACTGACGTGGTCATTCATGCCCAGATCCAGATCTGTCATCAGCACCACCAGGGTTTGGAGTTCCTCGGCCAGGTCAAAGCTTTGTGCACTGAGCTCGAAGCATTCTTTAGGTGTGGAAGGAAAAAGGAGTATATGTTTAGTATCACCATGAGAGGCATATGCAGCTAATAATAGGTCAGATTGCTGGGTTCTTGTGGGCATTCCGGTGCTGGGACCTGCCCGCTGCACATCGATAAGTACAGCCGGTACCTCCGCAAAGTAGGCCAGCCCCATAAACTCGTTCATCAATGAGACCCCCGGGCCGCTGGTGGCGGTAAATGACCTCGCTCCATTCCAGTTGGCACCTATCACCATGCCTATGGCCGCCAATTCGTCTTCTGCCTGCACAATGGCATAATTTTTTTTACCAGTTGCCTTGTCCACCCTGTATTTCTCAGCAAATTTCTCAAAAGCCTCAGCTACAGAGGTGGAAGGGGTAATGGGGTACCATGCCACCACTGTGGCCCCACCGTAGATGGCTCCCAAGGCACAGGCTGAGTTGCCATCCACCATGATTTTGTCTCCAATCAGATCCCTCCGCTCCAGGTGGAAGGGCAAGGGGTATTCAAAATGCTCTTTTACATAATCCATCCCTAGTTTTAAGGCCTGAATATTTGGTGGCACAAGCTTTTCCTTACCCGCAAACTGCTCATTGAGCAATTGGACCAGCACCTCAAATTCAATCCTTAGGAACACGGCCAAGGCACCCACATATATGATGTTTTTAAATAATTGCCTTTGCCTGGGATTGGTGAAATGCTCATTGCAGAGCTCCATCATAGGTATACCCATATAATGGATGTCCGGCCTTACCAATTCTCCTGGCAGCCTTTTGGTACTGTCATAGATCAAGTAGCCCCCGGGCTTTACGTTTTGAATGTCCTGTGCCAGGCTTTGTGCGTTCACTGCCACCATCAGGTCTATACCTTCTCTTCTTCCCAAGTACCCCTTTTCGCTTACCCGCACCTCATACCAAGTGGGAAGGCCTTGTATATTTGAAGGAAAAATGTTTTTAGGGGTAACCGGGATTCCCATTCTGAAGATGGATTTGGCGAAAAGGAAGTTGGCACTGGCGGATCCTGTTCCATTGACGTTTGCGAACCTCACGATAAAGTCATTCACCCCAGAGGTGCTGTTTTTTTTAGGCATTTTTTGAATCATAGCTCATGGGCTTTGGTCACACTGTAAAAAAACTTCTGCATATCCCAGGCAGAGGTGGGGCAGCGCTCGGCGCAAAGGCCACAATGCAGACATACATCCTCGTCCTTTACCATCACCCTGCCCGTGGCCAGGCTGTCGGACACTAAAATATCCTGGGTTTCATTTTCCGCCGGTACCAGTAATTTTTTTCGAAGATCCTCTTCCTTATCCTCATTGGTGGTAAAGGTGATACAGGAAGTGGGGCAAATATCCATACATGCATCACATTCTATACACAGGTTTTCGGAAAAAACTGTCTGCACATCACAGTTCAGGCATCGCTGTGCTTCTTTGTAGCCCAGAGGGGGATCAAAGCCCAATTCCACTTCCATCCTTCTGTCCTTCAGGGTAATGGACTTGGCCGCCTGGGGAACCACATATCTTTTATCGATGGCGACGGGGGAATCATAACTCCATTCATGTATGCCCATTTTTTGACTTACCAGATTTACGTAGGGCGAGGGGCGGTCATGTATATCCTTCCCTTCACACATCAAATGAATGGATACAGCCGCCTGATGTCCGTGAGCAACTGCGGTAATCACATTTTCGGGACCAAAGGCAGCATCTCCCCCAAAAAACACCTTAGGATGGGTGGACCTGAAAGTGACCTTATCCACCACCGGCATCTCCCACTGGTCGAATTCCAATCCAATGTCCCGCTCTATCCAAGGAAAACTGTTTTCCTGGCCTATGGCGATCAGCACCTCATCTGCCGGGATAAAGACATCTTCTTCCCCAGTAGGCAAAAGTTGTCTTTTCCCATTCTCATCATAGACGGCTTTCACCTTTTGGAATTTCATCCCTATCAATTTACCATCTTCCATTTCAAAACTCAGGGGGACATGGTTATCCAGGATTTCCACATCTTCATGCATGGCATCTTCCTTTTCCCAGGGAGAGGCCTTCATGTCCTTGAAGGGGCTACGCACCACCACCTTTACACTTTCCCCACCCAATCGCCTCGAAGTCCTGCAACAGTCCATGGCGGTATTGCCACCTCCAAGTACGATCACCCGTTTGCCTATGGAATGCACATGTTCAAAGGCAACATTGGCCAGCCACTCAATACCAATGTGGATATATGGACCTCCTTCCTGCCTACCCGGTAATTTGGGCAAATCCCTGCCCCTTGGGGCACCGGTTCCCACAAAAACTGCATCGTAATCTTTTTCCAAGACCTCCTTAAGGCTCTCCACATAGGTGAAAAATTGTGTATGAATGCCCAAGTCCAAAATATAATTGACCTCCTCATTGAGTACTTCTTCCGGTAACCTGAAAGCAGGAATCTGACTTCTCATCATACCCCCTCCTGCAATTTGCTCATCAAAAAGATGGATTTCATACCCCAAGGGAGCTAAATCCCTAGCGACGGTAATGGAGGCAGGCCCTGCACCTATTAAGGCCACCTTTTTCCCGTTAGGGGTAAATGGCCCTTGTGGCATAAGAGATTTCACGTCACCTTTATTATCAGCAGCCACCCTTTTTAGCCTGCAGATGGCAACGGGCTCCTCCTCCACCCTCACCCTACGGCATGCGGGTTCGCAGGGCCGGTCGCAAGTACGGCCTAAAATACCCGGAAAAACATTGGATTGCCAGTTGATCATATAAGCATCGGTATATTTTTCCGCTGCAATCAACCGAATATATTCCGGAACAGGCGTATGTGCTGGACAAGCATATTGGCAATCCACCACCTTATGATAATATTCCGGGTTACTAGTGTCCGTAGGCTTCATGGCTATTTGGGTTTAAGTGAAAAGCCTTTATACATTTAACGGATAATCTTATAAAATAATCTTGAGAAAGCAAATATTGTAAGTCGAATTTTTGCAGGATACCAATTAAAAGGTAAGGCTTAGCCGCTAACCCTATCTTTTAATTGCAAAAATACAGATTGGCAATGCTCATAAAGTTCTTTTTCGTTTAAGCTGAAAAATTGACCTTCGTGCCTCATCTGTGCATCTGTGGCTCCAATAACCTGTGGAACCATTAAGGAATTAAGGGGCATTAAGGGGGTTTCCCTATCCATATACACTCTCTTGAGTACAATTTAGCCCCTCTTACATCTGTGCATCCGTGGCTCCAAAAACCTGTGAAACCATTAAGGAGTTAAGGGAAATTAAGGGGTATTTACCAATGCATACACAACCGCT
>PXCO01000192.1 GCA_003565295.1 Cyclobacteriaceae bacterium | reverse complement strand
TTGGCATTTGCTCCTGCCCGAGAAAAGGATCCCTTCCGGCCAGTTCCCAAAATCCTACAGGTCTGCGCCCTTTTACTTGCCTTGGGTTCCTTTTTGATTGTAATTCCTGCAGAAAACCTGATCCAGTTTCTGGAAGGCAGCAAAAGCTTTGGTTCAGGCATTGAATCCATGATGAAAGGAGGTGCCTATGGAAACGAATAGCTTACTACTGATATTGATTCTAATAAGTTCCCTGATACCGGGAATCCTGATCCTCTTGTTTGAGGAGGAACAAGCCTTTTTAAGGAGTTTTTTAAACCTCTTTGGAGCGTTTGCCAAAGTCACTTTGGTAGGATGGGTCTTTGTAGGATACCAGCAGGGGGAAAACTATACCTTCATTTATGGACTGGCCCCGGATTTGACATTCGCCCTTCGCATAGACCAATTGGGCCTGCTTTTCGCGGCACTCTCTTCAGTCTTATGGCTGGTTACTACGCTTTATGCAATCGGGTATTTAAAAGGGGGGAAACATCAACGAAGGTTTTTTGCTTTTTTCAGTCTTTGTGTCACTGCCAGTACCGGAATAGCCCTTTCAGGAAATGTGATCACTTTTTTCGTATTCTACGAATTCTTGACACTTTCTACCTATCCATTAGTTGTGCATAGGGGGGATGATAAGGCTGTGGAAGCAGGAAGAACCTATCTTTGGTATACCATTGGCGGAGGTACGGTTTTATTTTTGGGGGTTGTTGCTTTGTTTGTTCTTGCAGGTCCTATCTACTTTGGACAGACCGAAATCATTGCAGGACTGGCTTCGGAAAAGAGTCTTCAATTAACCGTCATATTTTTCCTCATGCTTAGTGGTCTTGCCGTAAAAGCGGCCATCTTTCCCTTGCATGGGTGGTTGCCCATTTCCATGGTGGCACCAGCCCCTGTCAGTGCCCTTTTGCATGCCGTAGCCGTGGTAAAAGCGGGAGCCTTTGGCATTGCGAGATTGGTTTATGATGTCTATGGCATCAGTACTGCTGAGGAATTGAAGCTCCTGACACCGTTGGCTATTTTCGCTGGCTTTACCATTATCTATGGTTCGGTCAAGGCCTATTACCAGGAGGATTTCAAAAAATTGCTGGCCTATTCTACCGTTAGCCAACTCTCTTACATTGCGTTGGGTGTAGCCATCACAGGCTTGCTCAGCACCACGGGAGCAGTAGTTCACCTTGTACATCAAGGTATTATGAAAATCACCATGTTCTTCGCTGCCGGAAATGTGGCAGAGACTTATGGATATTACAGAATAAGCCAGCTTAATGGTCTGGGACGCCGGATGCCCCTTACTATGGGTGCATTCACCATTGCTGCTTTTGGGATGATTGGCCTCCCTCCAATTGCCGGTTTTGTCAGTAAATGGTATCTTGGCCTAGGGGCGGTGGAAGCAGGGAGCTATTGGGTAGTTTTGGTCTTACTGGCAAGTAGCGCATTGAATGCGGCCTATTTCCTGCCCATCGTTTACAGGGCTTGGTTTTGTGAAGCGGAACAAAATGACGTTCACCAAAAACATGCAGGGCCATTTGAGGCCAAAGCTTTATTATTGATCCCAGTGGTATTGACAGGAATGTTTTCTCTTGCAGCCGGATTATTTGCCGGTTCTAGCTACAGTCCTCTTTCCATTGCCCGGGAAATAGCCGAAAAACTTTATCCTTACCTGCCATGATCTGGATGTTAGCCATTATTTTACCTCTTTTGGCTGCATTGCTTACCAGCCGCTATCCTGCTGGGAGAAGGAATGCCGGGCCAATTTTTGTTTTTGCCTCCTTACCTGCTATTGGGCTTGGACTGGTAGAAGTATCCGGCATCACTTTGGATTGGTTCATTTTGGGAACACACTTTTCTCTGGATACTCCCCGGCGCATTATCCTACTGCTTACCGGCATACTTTGGGCAAGTTCGGGTCTATTCTCCGGATCTTATCTGAAAGACGACAAAAGGAGAGGAACGTTTAATTTCTATTTTGGGGCTGCCATGGCCGGAAATTTTGGCCTGCTTATAGCTGCAGATGCTGCCGCCTTCTACACCTTTTTTGCACTGATGACCTTTGCCTCTTATGGCTTGGTCATCCATAGCCAAACTCCTGCTGCCCGCAAAGCAGCCAAGATGTATCTGGTCATGGCCATTATAGGGGAATTATTTATTATCAGTGCACTATTTCTGGCGGTCCAAAGTGCTGGCAGCACGCTCTTCGTTGATATTTCGCCAGCACTCGCAAATGCAGCAAATGGCCCCTTTATATTCCTACTTGGTCTGATAGGCTTTGGTGTTAAGGTGGGTGCCATTCCTTTGTATTTCTGGCTTCCCCTGGCACACCCTGCAGCGCCGGTGCCAGCCAGTGCCGTACTGAGTGGTGCAATGATCAAAGCGGGACTCGTTGGCTGGATGCACCTTGCCCCTGTTGGTTTGGTGGCATGGCCCTCCCTGGGTTTAATGATGGTCAGCTTGGGCTTTATGTCGGCTTTGGGTGCTGTAATCATAGGACTGCTTCAGGTGGACCCAAAAACCAATCTTGCTTATTCAAGTATCAGTCAAATGGGGCTGATGACAGCATTTTTGGGTCTAGGCTTGTATGAAGGCATCCCCACCAGCTTACTTCTTCCCGCGATTGCGCTATATGCCTTTAACCACGGTACTGCCAAAGCCCTTTTGTTTTTAGGAACAGCACTACCTACGAGAGTAGGAGGCTACTGGCGAATTTTGATGTGGTTGGGTTTAGGCTTGGCTGTTTTGGCCATAGTAGGCGGCCCTCTTACCGGGGGACTTTGGACCAAATACTTGCTTAAAACTTTCCTTGGCAAAACCAACTTGCCGGGAATTGATGTCTTCGCCTATTTATTGACCCTTTCTGCAATTACCACCACCTTACTGCTGAGCCGCTTTTTACACCTCCTGCGCCAGATAGAACCACCCAAGGAAAGTAAAGCTCCACCCTTTATCCTGCCTTGGGTATTTCTTCTCTTGGCAGGTGGATGGTGGACGATGTCCCCTACCCTTTTACCTGAAGGATTGATGAATCAAATCTTAGGAGAAAAAGGTATGATGGCCTTTTTCTGGAACCCCCTCACCATCTGGAGCGCGCTTTGGCCAATCATTCTCACAGCGGGTGCACTTGTGGTGGTATTCACGCTGAAATCTACTTTCCTTAACCAATGGATAAAAGAAAAACCGCTTATTCCTCCGGGTGATTTCCTTTATGTCATCCTCTGGACAGGGAATTTGTTTGAAAAGCAAATTCAAAAAGGAATTGCCTTCATGCAGTCCTTTGTGGAATCAAGACATAGCGCCGAGAAAATTATCTACAAGTTTATAGATAACAAAAAGACCATACAAATTAGTACCCAAGCTGAAGCCTTACTCAGGAGATGGGAGGTGGTTGGTATTAGCTTTATCATCTTCTTCCTAGCCTTGTTCTTTCTTATCTGATAAATATGATGACAATGAAAACTTACATAAAGCAACTGAAAGGCAGTACTCTCTTCAAAAGCTTTGTTGGGCGATTCGTGCTGTTTGCCGCAGGTTGGACCACCTTGTTGGGAGGACAAAAGCCCAGCGAAATTTGGCTAGTTGTTATTTTTTTAATAGCAACCACGGTAATCAGCATGTACAGTATCCCTCCTGGGAAGTGGGTTTTACGGCCACTGGGCGTAATCCGCTTTTTTTTCTACTTCATTACAACGGCCGTAAGAGGCGGTTGGGATGTGGCCAAGAGGGTATTTTTAAAAAATGTACCCACAGATCCGGAATTCATTACGGTAAAACATAATCGCGATTCCCTCAAAACCTTAATTCTTGCCTGGGTAATTAGCCTACAGCCCGGTACTACCAGCTGTGTGATCAAGAAAAAAAAGATGGTCATCCATGTGCTGGATAAAAAGATCCCTGTAGCAGAAGAAATTCCAATCTTACAACGCCGGATTGATGAAATGTTTGTCGAAGGCTAAAACCTGCCGAAAACAAAATTTAAACAATTAAATTCCATATAAATAGATAGGAACAAATATTTGGCCTCTGCTTATTGCCCCGTCATGCAAGGTGTCCTATGATGCAGGAAATACATCTTCAATACCTTCAAGAGCAGGTTCCAGGGTTTCCGGTCGGTCAAAGGCTATGGGATGGCTCACACTATTCCATTGAGCTCCAGTGGCCTGCTGTGTATCCCGGCTCGAAAAGGCACATCAGGCTTCAGAAGTTCATGCACCACCTGCGACCCGGCGGTTCCGGTTGCACCTGTTACAAGTATCATAGTGTTTAGCTTTTGATGCTAATTGTTGTTCGGTTCACCGGTGAGGAAATCTGCCAGCGCATCAGCCAGAGGTTTAAATCAAGTTAAGAAAATCATTTCCCTTTAGGCTCAATGTTCTGGTTCAGCCTGAACAAGTTTTCTGGATCATATTGGGTTTTAAGATCCACGAGCCGCTGGTAATTTTTCCCGTAAATATCTGGCAGTTTTGTGTCCTCTTCCTCGAAAAAGCCCGGAAAATTAAGGTATGTTCCTCCCCCAAAGGATTTCATTACATTCAAGCAGGATCGGGCCCATCGGATGTTGTCTTCATCCTTTCCTGGGTCGGTCCAATTGGCTTCGATGCCAAGAAGATAAGGTGCATGCCGGGCTCCGAAAGCCGTTTCTTCGGACTCAACGCGGCGCATTGCACCCCCAAGCGGCCAGACATCAACAGTAGATAGATTTGAGGGGGCTTTTTCAGTCTGTTCATTGATTTTGTCAATCACTTCGTCATCCAGGCTGTTCAGGTAAATGGATTTCCAGTAATATCGCCGTCCGTCCGGATAATCTTCGTCAAATAGTTGCTGGACATCTGTATAAGACATGACGTCACTTAAGTCAAGCATCGGCTTTGAGAATTCCCGCAGTGGTTGCAGAATTTCTTTGCCTTTCTCTGGGTCACCTGAATACATTGCAACAAGAGCAATAAACGGCTCTCCATGAATTTCTTCTGGATAGGCAGGCTCATCCGGAATAAACCCGTTTATGGCGATAGAAGATACCTCATCGGGTGCCTGATCCGTAAATTCGCGATAGTCGTGCAACACCTCTTTTCTGCTGTCACCCGGATAGAATACCAAGGCGGACATCACCTCCGGGCCAACCTCGTGCAACCTGTATACAAATGTGGTGACCACTCCGAAGTTGCCGCCTCCGCCACGAAGTCCCCAAAGCAATTCACTGTTTTCTGTTTCACTAGTATGGACCAGTTTACCGTCGGCTGTCACTACTTCAGCGGCAATGAGATTGTCGCTGCTTAGCCCATATTTATTACGCAGCCAGCCGATGCCTCCGCTCAATGTGAGTCCTGCGATGCCGGTTGCTGAAACAACACCCATAGGAGTTGCCAATCCAAATTTCTGGGTTTCACGATCCAGATCACAGATGGTGGCACCGCCTCCGGCATATACCCTATGCTCTTTGGCATTTACCCGAACACTGTTCATTTCGGTAAGGTCAATAACGATACCTCCATCGCTACATGCCAAGCCGGCAACATTGTGGCCGCCACCCCGAATTGCCACCTCAAGATCATTTTCCTTAGAAAAATGGATTGCCGCGGCAACATCCTCCTCATTCTGACAGCGGAAAATCAGTGCGGGTTTCTTATCGATCATTCCATTCCAAAGCGATCTGATATCATTGAATTCCTTGTCATTAGGAGAAATTATAGATCCGATTTGGTTTTCTTTTAATTGTTTTACAGTTGCTTGATTTATCTCATTCATACTGTGCCTACATTTTGGGTTCTTAAGATTTATATTGGCTCCAAGGCCGTTATTTTTCTTTTCCAATCCAATTAGGATATCGCCCTCTCCCATAGGTCAGCTATATACCTGGAGTAAACATCCTGTGCGTCAAATTTGAAAATCTGCTCCCTGCATAGGATTTTATTTACCCCTTTTCGGTCAGCAAATTATGTTCAACGGGCATAATGAAAGATCCATTCAGCCAATACCTATTCCTTTTATGGGTAACTGCTCAAATTACGGCTCATAAGTTCACCTTATATCATTTTTAAAATTTACAATAAATGTAGTGGATGTTTAGACAATTTGACTTAATGGTTCCTTCGCTATTCAATCTGCTCTATCTGCTCTGCAATCTCCTTGAGTAATTAAATTTACAATTTTTGGGATAAAATGTCAAATTTAGGTGGTGCCAAGTAAGATGCAATCATTTAATTATCAATGACTAGAGGGGACTCCGCCAGTGGGATACTCCTGCTGGCTTAATGTTCTGGTTCATATGGAGGAAGTTGTCCGGATTGTATTAGGCCTTGACCTTCTGCAGGCGGTCAATGTTTTCGATGTAGGCGAGTCGAAGCCGATCTTCTTCCCCATGACCCAGTAGGCAGGTGCCGGCCCAAATCCTCCTTCAATTACGATTTGATCTCCATTAAGATTCCACCCAGAGGCCCCGGGAGGGGCCTGCTTCTTTCGCCATAAGCATTATTGATAAGTTCATTGTCATGGTTAAAATTTCGGATGATGAATGTATTTTGATCCTTATTTTTATTTAGGATTTGTATTATGAAATATCCCTGAAAAATTTATCAGGGAATCAGCAACCCATCCTGGTTAATTTGATACCCTGATAAAATGAGCCGGCATAGGGAACTCAAGCCGCCCGTCTGATGAAATATATTTTTGCAGCGCAGATTCAAGCTGGTGAACGGTTCTATCAATTTGTTCATCCGAAAGGTGTATTCCGGCCAGTGGAAACCAGCCTTTTACATCTGCAAGTACCATCGTACGGACATCGGGAAAACGGGCTTTATCATTATGAGTAGTGACTTCAGCTGATGATAATCCGCTTTCTGAGCATAAAGCGTTTAACTCTTTGGTATCGCCCATAGAAAATGGGCCCCTGAGTGCCTCTGCCACATCTTCACCGGCAACACGCGCAAAGACCTGGGTCATCGCATGGTATCCGGGGTTATTGTCCAGCGAATCAAATACGGCCACAACAAGCCTACCTCCGGGAGCCAGTACGCGCTTCATTTCCCTGAGGGCCGCTGGCCGGTCCTGAAAAAACATCAGCCCGAACTGACTGACCACAACATCGAAGGATTCATCCTCGAATGGGAGCTCTTCGGCTACGCCTTCTTTCCAATCGGGTCCGGACGTATTGCTTTCAGCGACAGCCAGCATTCCGGGATTGGGGTCGAGTCCGGTCACGGACAAACCATTGTTACCTGAGCGTTTTATTGCGGTTCGGGCCACTATACCGGTACCGCATGCCACATCCAGCATCCGGTCTCCGGGTTTTAAAGCTACCTCATTCAGTACGTGTTCGGCCCACCTTTCAAATAGAGCTGGCACCATCAGTTTTTCATAATTGGATGCGGTGTTTTTGAGTTCGTCTAGACTTAATTCTAACATAGTCATATCTTTGATTCTCCTTGTTTTTTTAAAGTTCTTGTTTCTATTTACGTTTTAAGCATCGTGCATAAATGGTTGTTTTGCCCATCCCTTGTCGTAAGGAGTGACGTAAGAGGCCTCGAACGTAAATTTGGAAATCTTCCACTCTCCGTTTACCCGGCGAAAGGTATGTCTGTACGTTCCCTGCGTCCAGACAGCTTCACCCTCGCCTGATATCGTTGGGCAATCCAGATACCATTTACCGACAGCTTCATCACCGTCTATTTCAATAAGTGGCATGTGAACCATGTGCTTTGTAAAGAGCAACTCTGAGGTGAATAATTTTCCAAGCATCCCCCGGATCGCATCCCTGCCTTCGGCATGACCAAAAGGACCAGTGTCCATTATTGCATCCTCCGTAAATGATTCCATGACAGCATCCACCTCACCTTGGTCTATGAGATAACAGTTGTTATACCAAAGCTCTTTGATGGCGTCTTTGTCCAGGAGTTTTTGTATGTTGTCAATCAAAGTTGACTTCTCTTCAATCTGTTCGCTTTCATTCCGTTTCATGCTGTTCTGTTTTATTGATTCAATAGGAGTTCGATTTAGAATTTTTGAATCACTGGTTTGGATATCGAATCATCGGGAAAAGTGGAGGAGCTCCATCTACTTGAATCACACCAATCTTTTCAAATCCAAAGCGTTCATAGAGTGGAGTATTGGCGGGATTTGTGTTCTCCAAATAGGCGGTTTCTCCCCGGCGGTCGATCTCCTCAAGTGTATGCTGAAGCAGTTGCGAACCATATCCTGATCCCTGCTTTGCCGGATCTACCCCGACCAGTGGCAGGTGCCAGTGCGGTTCATCGGGGTGATAGTGATCCATCTGCTCCAGGACCTCCATTAAAGTAGGAAGTTTTGAAGGGGGAGCAGCCCTTTCAAGCAGGGACAGAAGTCCCTCTTCATTGGGGTGAACTCCCGGGGGAAGCCAAAGGGAAACCCCAGAAAAATCACGAGTATAAAAAGCTGTATCATTTTTAAATGCCTTACCCCCAAAAGCTTCAATAAATTGCGGTCCGTATGAAAGAAAAGCCTCGGCATCAGCCCAAAGCCATCTCAGGTGAGGGTCTGCAGAAAACGCCAGTAGAATCGTATCGATCGCCACATCGGCATCATCAGGCTTTGCCCTGTAAACATTGGTTTTGGCTATAGGTTGTTTGATTTCGTTATCGTTCATAATCCTAATGCTTTTATCTGTGTTGAAGTTCTTTCTGATTATTCAGGTTATCAGTTACAAATTTAAAAGCACTGTTTGGACAAGTCATGAGTGCATACACGCATTTTTTACACGTAGGACGGGGAGAGGCAGGAAAGCAAAAAAAATTTCAGGTTTATTCCTCAACAGGAAATCAGGACCCAATCACTCCTCCAGCCCATTTTGGTGTGCAAACGCGGTGGCTTTGGCGCGGGCTGACTTTCCCGAGATACCCAGCTTCCCGTAGATATTGGAGATGTGCCTCTCTACGGTTCGAATGCTGATAAAGTGATCGGATGCAATTTGAGCGTTGCTTTTTCCTTGGGCTAATTCGCAGAGTATTTCCTGTTCCCTGCCTGTAAAAGCTTCCGGTGACGGTGATTCTGCATATTCTGCCGGCAGGGATTTGATCTTTTTCAAGATGGTATTTGAGCGTTCTTGTTCAGGTAGTGCTTTAAGCTTTTTGAAGGCCTTAA
Source organism: Cyclobacteriaceae bacterium (assembly GCA_003565295.1). Taxonomy (GTDB): domain Bacteria; phylum Bacteroidota; class Bacteroidia; order Cytophagales; family Cyclobacteriaceae; genus Pleomorphovibrio. The sequence goes on along the minus strand of PXCO01000192.1, from coordinate 4,206 downwards.
TGGCTGCATGAATCTCGCGAAGTGCGGGTTGATTCCGTTGGAGACGATACAGTGCCGTGGCCATTCCGCATCGGGAGCGGGCTGTTTGGAACGGGTTCGTGTTCCTGTCGAAGAGTTCAACAGCTCGCTCGAAACATGTACAGGCTTGCTTATTTTCCTTTTTTGCCAGATGTACCATTCCTCTAGTATAGAGGTCAAGTGCAAGTAATGGTTCTGTTCCGACCATTTCAGCAATATTTCCTAACCGATGAGAAGCCTGTTCTGCCTCCTCAAGTTTATGAAGTTCGAGCTGAGCCAGTATAAGAATTTCCAGACCCTTCGGCTGCATCAACCGACACTGTTCCGGAGTGTTTTGAAGGTATTGCTCAGCCAGGCTCGCGGCCGTTACCGGCTCGCCCCGGTCGTAAGCGAGTGCAGCTCTCCCCAGAAGTACAAGATTTGCACCCAGCATTCTGAACGGTTTCTGTGCGGCTTTGTCCAACAAAGCTTCAGCCTTTTTGAAATCGCCGCGGAATCGGCAAATGTCGGCGAGTTTTATCAGTCCCTCGGAGGCATGGGCGGGACGTGAATCGATCAGGTTATTTGAAGCTTTTTTCAGAACGGTTTCAGCCTCATCCCAGTCTCCGTTCCAGATCAGCACACCGGCGTAATGGATCTGGCAAAAGGAGAACATCAGGGGAAATGTGTGGTTCTCTGTCCGCTTTTTTACGCTAAAGCACCATTGAACCGCCCGGTTGTAATCGCGCACATATTCGCAGGCCGTAATCAAGTAGCAGCATACATTGATGCTGGTTTCCAGGTCAGATATTTCACCGGACATGGCAGCTGTTGCCGCTTCATCAAGCATTGGCATTCCTAAATCAACCTTCCCCTCAAATACCAGTGCAATGCCCTGCAGGGCCATGCTCATCATCAGCAGGTCAAAATCCTGCAGAGTTTTAGCTATATCGGCAGCTTCTTTAGCCAGAAGGAAAGCTTTGGAAGGATCGTGATCCACCTCAATGGCCACGTTTCCATCCCAGGCTTTGATCCAGCCATGTTCAGGCACAATATCCAGGTTTTCGAGAAGCCGGTGAGCACGGCGGCTCCAGCCATTGGAAAGCGCATACTCACCCCGGAATGAGAAATAGTCGTAGGCAATGCTGATTGCCACACGGGCAGCACCTCTTGCGTTGCCCTGTCCCCTATAAAGTTGAAAAGCATTTTCCCTGGATTCGAATGTGGTTCCTGCATCATCCAACCACCAGGAGGCAAGGCCCAGAGATTCCAGCACTTCAGGGGTCTCCTTGATCCTCAATGCCTTTTCAAAACACCCTTTTGCTTTGGCCCAGTCGGTTCGTTCCATCGCTTGATTTCCCTCCGACATTAATTTTTCAACACTTTTTGAGGATACAGCCATGATTTAAGGGTTTTGTTCAGCATCGAGTACAAACTGTATACTGTAGTATTAACGAATAAACCTTCGAAAATTTCGAATTTTCTGGTAAGGCTAATCCAAAGCCCATTTGGAAAGGAAGAACTACGATATCTGGGCATATTGGCAAAGGCCTTATCGAAGAAGACTTCTTCCCTAACCTGGAACAAAAAGGGGCCACCACCCTTCTTAACTTAACCTTGAAAATACCCACAAAATCCCAAAATTAAAGATGGATACAAAATATTCCATATTTTTCCTTCAATAAAGTCCAAAATTGAAAACACAACTTATAGTCGTTCAAAGTTAATTAAGCTATTTTTATCTGCTCAAAACAAAAGAACCCATTTGATTCTCGGTTCGGGTAACCCCATCCACGGTGTATGAATAAATTATCCGATATGTATAAGTACCATTTGGTGCCTCCTGACCACCCACAGTTCCATCCCAACCAGTTGTTTCATAGTGAATTAGTTCACCCCACCTGTTATAAATAATCAATGTAAATTCAACAGGGCAATTGGAAACACCTTTGAATTCGAGGTCCTTTTCCGGGTTAAAGCCAGTAGGCATTCTTAATATTGGTTCTGACTCGACCAGGTTTATTTTTCCGAAGCCAATACAACCATGGCTGTCCTCAACCTCTACTTGATATTCCCCAGCTGACAGACCATCAGCAATCTCCCCAAATTGATCAATACCATTCCAATAGAAAGAAAAAGGACCTACCCCACCCTTTGGGACAGCCCTCAAAACCCCATTTGTTCCACCGGGACAACTTTTATTTTCGGTAATGACTTCTACCTCAAGCGGTAGAGGTGAACCAATTTCAAATGCTGCATGAACCACACAATTGTTCGAATCCCTGATTTCTATAGGGTACTCCCCTGCTGATAGACCGGTCAAGAAGAGAAATTCACCCTGCTCCTCAAAAGTGGGATAATCGGCAGAATAAGGGGGAATTCCACCTTCTAGCCTGATTAGGGCACTGCCATCAGCCTTTCCAAAGCAAGAAATATCCTCCACTTCTATTTCTTCCACTACTCTCAGAATTTCTGGCTCAGTAACTTCAATATTTTGAATAAACCCCTGACATCCTGTTTCATCCAGTACACTGACGGCATAAAATCCGGCTATTAGGTTTTCGGCTAAGGGTGAATTTAAGGTAGCATCATGGTCCCATTCATACGTGTACTTACCGGATCCTCCTATAATTTCCAATTCAATCCTGCCCGTAGCTTCGCCGTGACAAGAGACTGGCAATTTTTCCGAAACCTCCACTATCAATTCCTCCACCAGGTTGACTTCCAATTGATCTGAAGTGCCTTGGCAGAATTTGTCATCCAAACTGTATTCCTCATACCATATTTTCCCAAAGGAATCCATGGGGGACCAAGTAACCAAAACACTCGTTGAATCATTATCCCCTATAATAGTCCCGTTTTCCACAAACCAAGTATATCCCCTGTTTGGCAAAATTTCTGCTACCTCATAGGGAATTGGATCTTCCAGATTCAGACAAGATATGTCCGAGCCGATAGGTAGGCCAGGTTCAAGTTGTCTCCTAATGGTTACTGGGAGTAAAAACTCCTCAGAGGGGCAGCCTTCCTCAGTAAAGGCAATTCCTTTGACAAGGGCATTCTCATTGGGCTGACCCCATCTGACCTTAATTCCGAAATCCTCATATTCCTCCACAATGTCACCCCCTTCAATTTCCCATTCCACATAACTGATCTCTCCATTTGGCACAAAGAAATAATCAAACTCATCCACTTCGGGACAAACCCGGTCAGGCCCTGAAAGTTCTCCACTGTTGTCTTTGACCTCTACCTCAAACCGGATAAATTCAGGATTTTCACATGGATCGGCTGTCCTTCTGGCTTCAATTTCAACTTCATAAACACCAGGTTCAGCATAGGTGTGGATTACGTCACTTCCATTTTCGGTGTTGGTCTGATCTCCAAAATCCCAAATGAAATTTACGAAAGAGGAATCCTCAGGCTCAATTGACCAAGTACCCTCTTGCAACAGGCATGCTGTTTTGTCACCACTCACTTCAAACTCATAATTCGATTTAACTTCAAATTCCGGGCTTCTGGAGGATTGAAACAAGGTCAAGGCATAGGATTCGTGGAATCCGAGTCCGTACTGATAGGCGTTGAACCCATCCGGGTTTTCAAGAACATACTGTCCTGGGGTCAGGGCAATTCTGGCATAGGCATACCCGGGAATATTGCGATGGGTTTGGAATTCATCGGCTATGGTAACCCCGTTCAGTTGGGTGGAAGCAATAGACGACTCCTCTACCACTATGATTATCCAGTGTTGCTCCGCAGTGGGGATTTCACGGACCGAAAATACGGATCGGCTGATCATCTGATCCAGCCCCATCAAATAGGTCATGGCAGGGTCACCGAATCCACTCACAGGATTTGGGCCTCCTAATGCACTCAAGCCGGTGAATTTCCACATTACAAATCCGGCATTGGTCATTTCCAGATAGTTAGGCCCTGAAAACATATTGTAAGTCAATGACCCTAATCCCAGTTGGTTAAGACCCATTTCACCGTTAATTGAATAATTACCCTCCAAATCGGGCGTAAAAAAGCTAACCTGGTCCAGGCTCCAAACATCTTGTCTATTCACTTGGATAAACTCAGAACTCACATGTCGGTCACTAATCACTTGCACAAACATATGGCTGTTATCCGGACCTGAACCGCTGTTATTTCCCCATCTGTTTCCTCCAAAAACTGCCACTTTCTTACATTCCCCCTCCTGCTGAATAACCC
>PXCO01000262.1 GCA_003565295.1 Cyclobacteriaceae bacterium | reverse complement strand
TTGTAAGAAATTTTTTAATGTTTATGTAACCCTCTCATTGATCAAAAGCATTTTTCGAAATATTCGGAACCCAAGCCTATTTTTGGTATCTTCACAAATACAGGTACAACTGTTTCTATTATTTCTGCAGGCGTGCCTACGCCTGCCCAGTCAAAAAAACATATCATGGGAGAATCCGGGAAAAAAAGTAAGGGGAAGGATTCAGTTTCAAGTTCGGCAGATAAAGGTGTCTTTCCAATAGTAGCGATCGGTGCTTCGGCAGGAGGACTCGAAGCTGTTTCCGAATTGTTGAGTCACTTATCCCCTAAGACGGGCATGGCATTTATATATGTCCAGCACCTCCGGCCAGACCATAAGAGCATGCTTACCCCACTGCTGGCTAAAATAACATCCATGGAGGTAAGTGAGGTGGTGGACAATGTACTGATAAGACCTGATTGTTTTTACATCATACCTCCCGACAAAGAGATTTCTGTAGAAGATGGGCATATTACATTAAGTCCAAGACCGGATAGTCCCAAAGTCAACCTACCCATCGATGTTCTTTTTTCTTCCCTTTCCAGTACTCACAATGAAAACGTCATCGGGGTTATTTTGAGCGGCAGTGCATCCGATGGAACCAAAGGATTAAAGGTTATTAAGCAAAATGGTGGTCTCACCTTTGCCCAGGATAGTTCTGCCAAATTTGACAGTATGCCCAAATCAGCCATATCAGCGGGTACTGTGGATTTCATATTATCCCCTGAAGATATCGCCCTGGAGTTGAACAGGTTATGTAAAGAAGCTCTGGTCATAAATTCCAACCGGAAGTCTAGGGAGGAGGATCTGATTGATGATGACAATCCCGACTTGAGGGCCATTCTCTCTGATCTGCATAAGTTTACCGGTGTGGACTTTGCAGGTTACAAAATGAGGACCATCAAAAGAAGGATTTTGAGGCGGATGCTCCTCAATAGGGTGGATGACCTCAAAGCATATTTGAACCTGATCGGTGAAAAAAAGGGAGAACTGGATATTCTATACCAGGACTTACTGATCAACGTGACCAGTTTTTTCAGAGATTCCGATACCTATAACTATTTGAAGGAGCATTTGCTTCCCAAACTCCTGAAAACAAAGAAAGAAGGAGAGCCTCTACGCATCTGGGTACCTGCCTGTTCTACAGGTGAGGAAGCCTTTTCCATTGCCATGTTGATTCTGGAAGTTCAGGAAATGCAGGAAAAACCAATTCCCATAAAGATGTTTGCCACTGATCTGAGCGAAAAATCCATTAGAAAGGCTCGGATTGGCATATATACCAAAAGTGAATTGGAGTCTGTATACCCAAGACGTTTGCAGCGTTTCATTTCCAAGAATGAAGGCACTTACAAGATTTCCAAATCCATCAGGGACATCTGTGTCTTTGCAACTCATAATGTGCTCGAGGATCCCCCATTTTCAAAAATAGATTTTATCAGTTGTAGAAACCTTTTTATCTATTTTGATACTCAGGCTCAGAAAAGAGCACTAGCTACTTTCCATTATGCATTGAACGAATCCGGGTATTTGATGCTGGGAAATGCAGAGACAATCAGTTCTTCCTCCCATTTATTTACTCAGATCGACAAGCAATTCAAAATCTATTTAAAAAAAAGCAACTCAGATAACGCACTTTTTTCATTGCCCAACAAAAAAATGTCTAAAAAGGAGGTTCAGTCTGCCGACCATGCCCCTAAGGGGACAACGGAGTCCAATTTTCCTAAAATCAACGCTAAAAAAAGTAGTTTGGGACTGGCAGAGGCCATTGATGCAATAATTGTTTCAGATTTTTTGCCTTCCTGCGTTGTGATCAATCAGCAGCATGAAATCCTACAGTTCAGGGGCAATACAGACATGTATTTTAGCCATTCCTCCGGAAAGGCATCACTGAATATATTCAAACTGGTGCGGAAAGAAATTGCATTTTATTTGAGAAATCTGATAGCCAAATCCTTTAAGACCAACCAACGCATCAGAAAAGGAGGAATTGAAATGAAAACCAACACCTCCCGGCTTATCATCAGTATTGAGGTGGCTCCTCTCCATTTGGGTTCGGAGGAACAACTGATGCTGGTGGTTTTTACCCATCATGAGCAGATCATGAACCGGAGGAATGCTAAAGGAGATGCTGATGGGCAAAACTCCCAGGTCCAAGACCAAGAAAATAGAATCTACCAGCTTGAGGAGGAGTTGGCAGCTGCACATAAAGATGCCCTGGAGCTTGCCCATGAACAGGAAGGATTTATCGAGGAACTGCAAAGTGCCAATGAGGAAGTCGTGTCTAGCAACGAAGAGTTGCAGACAGTCAATGAGGAACTGGAAACTTCTACGGAGGAACTCGAATCGTCCAATGAGGAGCTGATCACTACCAATCAGGAATTGCAAACGCGGAATGACCTGCTTAGTGAATCATACGATTATTCCAAGGCTATTATTGCTACCCTTCACGAACCTTTGCTTGTGTTGGATAAGGATTTTCGGATAAAAACTTACAATGAATCATTTTATAAGACCTTCGGATTAAAGAAGGAAGATATGGACGGAAAAATCTTATTCGAACTTGATGACAAAGAATGGAATATCCCAAGCCTAAGAGAACTACTTGAGCGTATTATCCCGAAAAATTCATCTTTCATTAATTTTAGGGTAACTCACACTTTTCCTAGGATTGGGGAAAAAGCCTTTTTGCTCAACGCCAACCGCATAGTTCAAAAAAGTCATGGGGAACAGTTGATTCTAATTTCTTTCAATGATATTACAGAGACTGTAAGGAAACAAAAAAAGGAGTTAGAAGTCCATGAAAAGGATATGAAGGAATCTCAATCATATAATCTAAAGTTAGAAAAAGCGGTAAGGGAAAGAACCAAACAACTGGGGCAGTCCAATAAAAACCTGGCAGAAAAAAACAAGGAGCTTGGAAAAATGAATAAGGAACTTGAGGCATTTGCTTATGTATCGAGTCATGATTTGCAGGAACCATTAAGGAAAATCCAAACTTTTGCAGACAGGATACTCGAAAAAGAAC
>PXCO01000291.1 GCA_003565295.1 Cyclobacteriaceae bacterium | reverse complement strand
CTCTATGGCAGTTGGGATGCGATAACTGCTTCCCAGATTAAACTTTAAATTATGGTGATCATCAATGATCCAAGAGAGCCCTGCGGATCCACTCATGTTCACAAAGGACCGATCTACATCTGGGTTTCTTTGATCATACTCCCCGGTAGGTTCCAATCTTTCATACAGGGGTTGTAAGTGTTCTTGAATTCTGTGCCTGGCTCCATCCACTCGTAAGCCTCCGTTGATAATTAAATTGTCTTTCCAACGGTATTCGTGAAAATAAAAGGCCCCACCCTGCCAGGTATTAAAACGGGGGAGAAGAAACTCAAACCCCCCATATTCATTGTCCATATAGGAGGACTGAAAGCCTATGATGCTTTGGGATTTATCATTGAGCTGGGCGTTATATCGTACATTGGCCGTGTAGGTGTCTAGAAAGAGTCCAAGGGCAAGATCTCCTTCAGGGGTGGGGCCCATTCCATGTACGTGAGGAAAAGACCTTTCCAAGCGGGTATTACGTTGAAACCCCAAATCCACCTCTAGCCAATTTTGTTTGTATTGTATGGTGGTATTTGAAATCACCTTAAGATGCGTATTGTTTTGGCTGGGTAGGTCAATAGAAGAATGGTCTCCATTGTGTCTCAGGTTATAGGCTCTGGGAATGCCTACCGCCCCGGGAAAAAGCCCTGCATGTTGATTAAAACGGCTTATTGTCAGGGTACTTTTTCCCCAATCTTTTCGAACACCCCCGGTAAGTGAAAAGTGCCGCTCTCTACCCGCAGTGTTCTTCAACCTGTTGTCGTGGACAGGGAGCACAAATCCTGCATAGGTAAAGGTTTCGGTGGGAATTCGGTAATCTTCAAAATCCTGAGCAGTAAATCGGGCTTTGAAGATAAAATCCTTTTCGCTGCCTTCTACCATGGCAGTATTTCCCCACATGGCATTATTGCTGCGGTAGGTACTGATGACATGCCCCCGGATTTCCCCTTCATCTGGAAATGCTGCAGGAGAAATATTGATGACCCCGGCCATGCCATCCGAACCATAGATAAGGGAAGCAGGGCCCTTTATCACTTCCACCCGGTCCACATCAAAGGGGTCTATTTCCAGGCCATGGTCTGCCCCCCATTGTTGTCCTTCTTGCCTTATGCCCCTGTCATTGATCATGATACGATTAAAGCTCATGCCCCTGATGACGGGTTTCGAAATTCCCACCCCAGTGTTAATTGTACTTATCCCGGGGAGTTTTTCCAAGGCGTTTGCAAAGGTGCCGGTGTTGTTTTTCTCCATAAAATTGCGGTCTACCACCTCTATGGTTTGCGACTGCTCTACGGGACCGTTTTTAAATGGGTTAGCCTCTATGGTCAATTCCTGGAGTGTAATGGCCGAAGGCTGCATCTTCACGGTAATCTCAGGTACTTCACCGTCTATTCTCACCGTGGAAGAAGTAGAACGAAACCCCATATGGGTAAAATGCAAATGGTAGGTTCCTGGCCTTAAGTTGGATATTGCAAAATTCCCATCCAAGTCAGCCAAGGCTCCTTTTCCCAATTCATGGATATGTATATGAGCCCCTAGCCCTTCACCGTCATCACTTTTTACCGTGCCGCGTACGGTAAAAAGTCCTTTGTCCTGAGCCATAGAAAATCCTATGGTGCCCATATTTATTAAAAATATAAGTATAGCTATGAGATTCTTCAAAATTTCAGAGGAAGGGATTTAATGCAAAATTATTGCATGTTCAACACAATAGCAAAAATAATGGTTTCCCTTTCTTTTATTTCTTTAATCCCTCCAGTAAATAAGTGAGCCCATTGAGGCGTATTTCATACATGGTTTCCAGCCATATACCCAATTTGCCCTTTGGAAAGCCCTTCCGTGAAAACCATATCAGGTAATGTTCGGGGATGTCGCAAAGCAATCTTCCTTTGTATTTCCCAAAAGGCATCCTTTCGGTTACAAGGTCTTCCAATATTTTTGGATCCATGACGAATGATAATTATTGTATGGTAGACTGAAGTGATAAGCTAAAAGTTTGATTGAGAAGTTGCTCTGTATAGGGAGGTTTGGAATAAGGATATTTGATAATACTTGATCATCTAGTATCACGTTAGGAATAGATTGGCGATCGGATTTCTACAGAGCGACTTCTTGTGTACTGCGGAGTTCCTCAGCGAATATCCGCAAAATCTGCGGGAGATATTTGTCTATAGTTTGATTAACATAACATTAGTTGCCTCTGATTAATTTAACCAGGCGACCCAGGGGATGCGGCTCAGGATCAGTATAAAGGCAATTCCATAGAACATATAGATGCTCCTAAACTGGTTTCTGCTTTCTGTAAGTTTTTTTGCCCTGCTGTATCCTACCGTGATCAAGGCCACGGCAATGATATTGATCACCGGATGCTCCAGTGCATACAACCTGCTCATAGAATCTGACATGGTGCCTGGGCCTAAATTTGAAAACCCAACTGGACTTAAAAAATAGAGTATGAGACCTACCAGAAACTGAATATGGGTGGGGATCAACCCTAAGAGCCCCATTTTTCTGTCTTTTTCCCCGAAGGATTTTCCAGACAGTGCACCAACCAAAGCGTAAACGAAGCTAATGGCTATGCCTAATAATACCAAATATGCGAAATAGGAGTGTAAGTGCTGAAATCCGGTGGTCATCTTTAAATGGTTTGTTTGGTTTGCTAAATAAAGCAAAATTCCGCAGAAAAGTTGCCTTTAGGAGCTATTTTCCATTGTTTCCTTGCTCCTTTTTTCCTTAAGTGTCTCATTGTCATTACTGAATAAATAACCGAATGCTTCCAAATGGGGAATATTTCTGCACAAAATGCTGAGAATGGCAAACAGCGGAATTGCCAGGACCATTCCTATTATTCCCCACATTTCATTTCCAAGAATGACTGAAAAAATGATAAAGAAGGGGTGTACATCAAGTTTGCCGCCCAGGACTAGGGGTTGAAGGATATAGCTGTCCAAAAATTGAACGATCAAAAAGGTAACGGTAACACCGATTAAAATGCCTGCGTCTCCTCCAGAAAAAAGCCCCATG
>PXCO01000046.1 GCA_003565295.1 Cyclobacteriaceae bacterium | reverse complement strand
TTCTCCCCCATAAGGAATCAGTGATTTGTATAACTCCTCCAGGCTTTGCCATATAAACCTCCAATGTCTATCGTCGCTTTGCGGAGCTGTCACAAGTGAAGGCTCGATGAAATAAACCAAAAGCAGGGGAAGGTCAGCTTCACTAGCATAGTAAAGAGGTGCATGGTCTTTTAACCTCAAGTCCCTCTTAAACCAAACCACATTTATTTTTTCAATCATAGCTATGCAACCATTTGGAAAACCGCCTAAGCTGTCTTTTATTTGTGGTTCATTTCAGGAAACTGATTTATAAAGAAGAGGCGAGAGACCAGGCTCCCGGACCCTCTGGCAACCTTCCTTCCCGTGGAAAGGTGCCAAAACCTGTCCCGAATGGGAAACTATAAATTAGCCACATGCAAACTCTAGTTGATTTTATTTCTTCCAATATCTTTAGACAGGTAGCCCCCGGTAACCGGTTGAAGGTTCAATTCTTGCATTTAAAATTGATTTTCAACGGAAACATAGTCTGTCCCGAAACTGCCTATCCGACAGGCAGGCTTGATTTGGGGGAATCTTACCTAACCATAATCAGTTATCCGTGTGACGTTTTTGTCATGCTCCATTTTATATCACCGTTCAAGCCTCGAATTAACATATGTCCTATAAACACTTCGAAACACAGGCTGTAAGAATAGCCGATTCCGCATCCGACCAAAGAGAGCATTCTGCCCCTATTTACCTGAGCTCCAGTTTTACCTTTGAGACTGCCGAACAAGCCAGGCAGATGTTTGCCGATGAAATTCCCGGAAATATCTATTCCCGCTACGCCAACCCAAACACCAGTGACTTAATCATGAAAGTCTGTGCTACAGAAGGAACGGAAGCTGGTGTGGCCACCGCCTCAGGAATGGCAGCTATGTTTGGCAGTATGGCGGCATTGCTTGCTCAGGGGGACCATGTGCTGGCTTCCAGATCGCTTTTCGGCAGCACGCATCAGTTACTGACCAGGGTTTTCCCCAAATGGGGCATTAGCCATACCTATGGGGATATTTCCGATATAGGCGAGTGGGAAAAGTTGATCAGGCCCAATACCAAAATGATATTTATCGAAACCCCCTCCAACCCAGGGTTGGAGATCATTGACCTGGAGTATATCGCAGGGCTTGCCAATGCCCATGGCCTAATTTTGGTAGTGGATAATTGTTTTGCAACCCCTTATCTGCAACAGCCTGCAAAATGGGGAGCGCACATTGTTACTCACAGCGCCACTAAATTCATTGATGGACAAGGCAGGGTGCTGGGAGGGCTGATCCTAGGCCAAAAGAAATTGATCGACGAAGTCCAATTTTTTATGCGCCACACCGGGCCGTCCCTCTCCCCATTTAATGCATGGGTGTTAGCAAAGAGCATGGAAACACTGGGGTTAAGAATGGATAGACACTGTAGCAGTGCCCTCAGCATAGCCAACTATTTTCAGGATAACCCTCAAATTGATTCTGTCAAATATCCCTTTCTACCCTCCCACCCTCAATATAATTTGGCAAAGAAGCAGATGAAACATGGGGGAGGGATCATTACCTTTACACTTAAAGGCGGGCTGGGGAGAGCCCAGAAATTCATAGACAACCTTCAAATGATCACGGTCACAGCCAACTTGGGAGACAGCAGGAGTATCATCACACATCCTGCATCTACCACCCATAGCAAACTCCCCCCCGAGGAAAGGGAAAGGGTGGGTATCCTGGATGGTCTCATCAGACTTTCGGTAGGTCTGGAACATGAAGAGGATATAATTACAGATATTGAAAGAGCATTGGACCTTTCCAAGTGAGGTTAATTCAATAGTTGAAAACTAACAAAAAATTAGTTAGTTTTAGGGCAGGAAAGTTTTAAACTCATACCCTATGAAGCCGATTTGCATTGTTTTTTTGCTTATCCTGTTTTGGATATCGGCCTGTGGCCCTAAAAAAACTGAAAGTATTCCCGTGTTTGAGTTGAAGGCAGAACCTTGGGATTATAAAATTTCTGACATTGTTTCTTTAGAGACAGGCTTGGATTTCCTGATTTCCGGTGAGGCCAAAGTAAAATTTGGAAAAAGAGGAATTTTTCTCTTGGATAACAACAGGCAAGATGCCATTCACGCGTTTAGTCCTGAAGGAAACTATCAAGGGAGGCTTGTGCAAGTCGGTGAGGGGCCGGGTCAGGTCAATAATATCACGGACTTTTTACCAAGCGATGAAGGAATAGAAGTTCTTACAGGAAAAGGGGAAAACAGTAAAATCCTTTTTTTTAATTATGAAGGGGAAATCATCGAAGAGTCAAATTTGGGGTTGTTGGCTTTTTCTTTTCACAAGACCCAAGATGGAGAATACCTTTTTAACACGGGGTATAACCTACCTTTGGAAAAAGAAAGACTGACGAGGTGGAGCAAAGATGGAGAAAAACTCCAGGTATATTTGGTGAATGATTACGAAGGCGTGCACCTGCCAATGTCTGAAACGAATTTTTTCAATTCTCGGGAAAAAATATTTTATAAGGAAGTGTTTAACCCTACCGTTTACGAGGTGGAGAAAGATAGCCTTAGGCCAGCCTATTACTTAGATTTTGGAAGGTATGGGGTGCCAGAGGGTTTTTGGCAAAAAGATATAATGGACATTTTTGGTTCCATGAGTGAGCAAGGGTTTGCCGATATTTGGTTTTTCTCACAGAATGAACGGCATGCTTACATTCATGTGGTAAAGCAGCAAAATCGTGAAATGGAACATCATATTCTGTTAAGGGATTATCAAACCGGGGAGATTAAGAAAAGAGAAATTGATACATCCGGCTCGGATTTATTTAAACAACCCATTGGGATGGCAGAGGATGGAAAACTTCTTTTTTTGGTTCACCCCGTTACCCTTAAGAATCATGCGGAAAATGAAGAATTAGAACTGAAATGGTTACCGCTGATCAAGGGCCTTGATAGAGAGGACAACCCATTGATCATAAGGGTAGACGTGGAGTAGGTTTTGGTATTGGCCTAAAAGTTGGGGTAGGTAGGACAAGTCTTTTGGGATTTGATTATATTTGTAGTATAGAAGCGTTAGGATTATGGCAAAGTATCTGAAATACACCAGGAATTTTTATTTCATTTTCACCGTCCTTTTTGTGTGTTGGATGATTTTTATTGATACCAATGATATTGTGAGCCACATAAAGCTAAGGTCAAAATTGAGGGAACTGGAAAAGCAAAAGGAATTTTACATAGAGAAAAAGGAAAAGATTCAGGCCGACAGGGAAGAATTGATGAGCAATTATGAACTTTTGGAGAAGTTTGCTCGTGAAAGGTACTTGATGAAAAGAAAATCGGAGGACCTCTATGTTATTGTGGATGAATAGATCAACTGTTAGTTATTGCCTGCTTTTCGGACTTTTGTTTTTCTTCTGTGGGGTACAAAGTGCAGATGCACAAAGGCAGATTTATCCGGAGGAAAACCCTCCGCTGAAAGAAAGGATGTACTATGGCGGTAATTTGAGTTTGCAGTTTGGGTGGCTCACTTTTGTGGATGTATCCCCTTTGGCCGGTGCCATGATTACAGAAAAATACAGTGCTGGCATAGGTGCCACCTACCAGTATTTCAATAACCGGTTTTACCAAAACGCACAATCCCATGTTTACGGAGGACGTATATTTAACCGCTATAATGTGATGCCCAGGATTTTTCTGCATGGTGAGTACGAGGCTTTGAATGTGAAGGTGGCCAACCCCGTCCCTAATTCCAGCGAAGTGATTTTCACCAGGGATTGGGTTCCCGGGTTGTTTATGGGTGCAGGTTATTTTACCCCCTTCGGCGAAAGGGGCGGGATGAACTTTATGCTTTTATATAATTTCACCTACGACAATAGAAGATCCCCGTATAATGAACCATATGTGATCAGGGTGGGTTTTGTATTTTAAACCTTAGCCCGGAATGAGATGAATACTTTTGTACAAAAACTTCACCACGCCCACAATAAATGCCCCGAATGCCCTTCCCCCAAGATTATCCGGAGGTTTTTCGAGGATATCCTTGGGATACTGTTCCCTGAGCACGCCAATGAGGTGCTGAAGGATATTGGGACCTTGGAAATGAAGCTTTTTGACCTCAAGGTGCAACTGAAAAAAATACTGAAAAACAACCGGCATCTTCACAGTGGCGACGGTGAGGAATTAGGGGATGCTTTCTTCAACCAATTGGAGGAGGCCTATGCTCTACTACATGAAGATTTACAGGCCATGTACGAAGGGGATCCTGCTGCCAAGTCAAAGACGGAGATTATCAGGTGTTATCCGGGGTTTTATGCTATTGCTGCCTATCGCATTGCTCATCTTCTGCATCGTTTAGGCGTGGGACTGATCCCCAGAATGATCACCGAGTATGCGCACAGCAAAACAGGGGTGGATATCCATCCAGGTGCTCGGATAGGAAGGTACTTCTGTATTGATCACGGTACAGGCATTGTCATTGGAGAGACCACCATCGTGGGTGAACATGTTAAGGTTTACCAAGGTGTAACCTTAGGGGCATTGAGCGTGAATAAGGAAGATGCCGACAAAAAACGTCACCCCACCATTGGCAACCATGTGGTGATTTATGCAGGTGCCACCATCCTTGGAGGGGATACTGAGATAGGTGAGCATAGTGTGGTAGGGGGTAATGTATGGCTTACCAAGAGTATCCCTCCCAGGAGCAAAATCTACTATCAAACTAAAATTTATGACGGGTCTTCCCAACTTACCGATTTTTACGTTTTGAAAAACGACGCATGACCCGAAAACTCATTTGGCAACTATGAAGTTATTTGAACTCATTGGCAATACGCCCTTGATTGCCTTGGAACACATTCCTAAAAGGCCCAAGGTAAAGATCTATTGCAAATTGGAGGGCCAAAACCCAGGCGGGTCGGTCAAGGACAGAGCAGCCTTTCACATGATAAAGAGAGCCTTGGAACGGGGGGATATCAAGAAGGGAGATAAGCTGGTGGAAGCTACCAGTGGTAACACGGGAATAGCCCTTGCCATGGTGGCCAATTTGCTGGGAGTAGAGATGACTTTGGTAATGCCTGATAATTCCACCCGTGAAAGGGTACTTTCCATGGAGGCTTACGGGGCGAAGGTAATGCTCACACCTGCGGAGAAAACTATTGAATATTCCAGGACACTGGCAGAGGAAATGGCGGATAATCAAGGGTATTTTATGCTTAACCAATTTGCAAATCCTGACAACTACTGGGCGCATTACCAGACAACAGGGCCCGAGATCTACAGGGACACAGAGGGCACTATTACCCATTTTGTATCGGCCATGGGCACTACAGGCACGATCATGGGGGTGTCCCGTTACCTAAAAGAAAAAGACCCCAACATACAAATAGTGGGAACCCAACCCACAGACGGTTCCAGTATCCCGGGAATCAGGAGATGGTCACCCGAATTTCTCCCCAAAATATTTGAGAGTGAGAGGGTGGACCAAGTCATAGATGTGAGCGAAGAGCAGGCAACCCTGATGACACGAAGAATGGCCAAGGAAGAAGGGATCCTGGCAGGTATGAGCAGTGGGGGGGCACTACATGCTGCCCTGGAGTTGGCGGAAACCTTAGATGAAGGCGTTTTGGTTTGCATCACCTGTGATCGCGGAGACAGGTACCTTAGTTCTTCACTTTTTGGGTAATTCAGCCTCATTATCAGTTAATTTCTCAGTAGTGATTAGGACTTCATCGTCATATTTTGCCCTTTAACATAAGGTAATATTCTTCGTGCGAGTTACGTTTGATTTATGAGAATATTTTTCTACTTTGGAAAGATTCTCATTATAGTATGAACCCTAAAGTAACATATATCAACCCTTGGAGAAAACCCATTATTGCCGCAGTTTCACTGTTGGTTTTTTTTGCGGTCATAGGTATACTTAGGGTTTTGCCAGTGGAAGATAAGCATCATGTGCTGCCTGAAAGCCTATTAGGGCCAGCAGTGGACTTTAATGCGGACATTAGGCCCATCATAAATAAAAAATGCATTGCCTGCCATGGAGGGGTTAAGAAATCCGGGGGCTTAAGTTTTTTGTTTGAAGAGGAGGCTTTGGCTGTAAATGAATCAGGGAAGAGGGCCATTGTGCCCGGAAATACCTGGAAGAGTGAGCTGCTCAGTAGGATCACCCACCATGACCCGGAGTTTAGGATGCCCTTGGACGCAGATCCCCTTTCCAATGAGGAAGTGAAGCTTTTCAGAAGATGGATTAACCAAGGTGCTCCCTGGAAGGATCATTGGGCTTATATTGCCCCTAAGGCTCAGGAAGAGCCAAAAGTGGAAAGCGAATGGGTATCCAACGATATAGATAAGTTTGTATTACAACAACTTGAAGAAAAAGGCCTACCCCCAAATCCAAGAGCGGATAAATATACCCTTATTCGAAGGGTTAGTCTGGACCTAACCGGGCTACCTCCTTCCATCAGCCAAGTGAAGGCTTTTGTAGAGGACCAATCCCCCAATGCCTTCGAAAAAGTAGTGGATGATTTGTTGGCATCCCCGGCATATGGGGAACGCTGGGCTGCAATGTGGATGGATTTGGCCAGGTATGCAGATTCTAAAGGCTACGAAGCTGACAGGCCAAGGAGTATCTGGAAATACCGTGATTGGTTGATTAAGGCTTTTAATGAGAATATCCCCTTTGATCAATTTGTGACAGAGCAATTGGCCGGGGATTTATTGCCCAAACCCAAGGACGAACATTTTATTGCCACGGCCTTTCACCGTAACACGATGAACAATGATGAAGGGGGCACGGACAATGAAGAATTTCGCAATGCTGCCTTGATAGACCGGGTAAATACCACCTGGACGGTGTTACAGGGTACCACCATGGAATGTGTGCAGTGTCATAGTCATCCCTATGACCCCATCAGGCACGAGGATTTTTTCAAATCAATGGCCTTTTTTAACCAAAGCGCAGATGCGGATATTCCAAGTGAAGCCCCTGTGCTGAAAGATTTTGAGGAAGAAGAGGATTTGGCAGCATTGGAAAGGATTCAGGATTGGGTAAGGGGACACTGTGGAGGAAATGCAGAGCATAACCCCCGCTACTATGAAGATCTGATCAGGATAACTGAACCTAAATTGCATCCCCATTATTTTGAGCAAATGGACAAGGGAATTGCAATTCCCGGCACCGCTGTTTTCAAGGTTTCCGATAGTGTGTATTCGAGAAAGAAGGAGGTTCCCTTTATGGGTGAAAACAGGATGATGCTCAGGTATCAGGCAGATACTTCCATTGGGGTCATGCAGATCAGGGTGGATGCCAAGGACGGAGAGTTAATTGGGTCTTTCCCGGTGAAGAAGAGAACCAAAACGGTGTATGACAAAAAGGAGAAAAAAGACAAGACCTACACCATTAGGGAAACGATATCTGTGCCGGTAAAGCAGGTTTACGGGAACCGGGATTTGTATTTGGTGCTGGAAGGTGCTGAGAAATCACATACCGAATGTTTTATTGAATGGGTGGCCTTTCATCAGGCATTGCCAGGGGAGGGCCAAAAAGGATACGACAAGGTTGAAAAAGATTTTTACGAGTTATTCAATTCAGATAAGAAAAAATCTACTACTCCCATTATGGTAGATTTAAAAGATGGTTATCGAAGAAAGACCCATGTATTTGAAAAAGGGAATTGGATGGTCCTGGGTGATGTAGTAAAACCTGGAGTACCCGATAAATGGAATGCCTTCAAACCGGATTGGGAAAGGGACAGGCTAGGGCTCGCACAATGGATATTTTCCACGAAAAACCCTTTGACGGCAAGGGTAACTGTGAACCGGTTTTGGGAGCAATTATTTGGTTTGGGTATCGTTGAAACTCTGGAGGACTTTGGTTCTCAAGGATTTGCCCCTACTCATCCGGAGTTGCTGGATTGGCTTGCCCTAAGGTTTATGCATCAGCATAAGTGGGATGTGAAGTCATTGCTTAAGGAAATTGTAATGTCCTCTACCTATCAGCAGGCCTCCATCATGAGGGAAGACCATAGGGAGGTGGACCCAAGGAATCAATGGTTGGCAAGGGGGCCAAGGGTTAGGCTAACTGCCGAACAGGTGAGGGACCAGGCATTAGCTGTTAGCGGTCTGCTGAGCAGAAAAATGTATGGGCCTTCCGTGATGCCAGAGCAACCTGAGGGTATATGGCAGGTGGTATATAGCGGGGAATTCAACTGGGCTACCAGTCAAGGGGAGGACAGGCACCGCAGGGCTATATATACCTTTTGGAGGAGGACCAGTCCCTATCCTTCATTTATTTCCTTTGACTCCCCAAGCCGGGAATTCTGCCTACCGAGAAGGATTGCCACCAACACACCCTTACAAGCCCTGGTGACCCTCAATGATCCAGTATATCTGGAGGCTGCTCAGGCGTTGGCCAGAAGGGTTCTTAAGGACGAAGATTCCCCGGGACTTGAGCAGAGAATCAGGCGAATGTACAGTTTCGCACTGCTGAGGGGGATACAAGAAGAAAAAATGGAGGATTTGACGAAATTATTCCATGAAACCCAGGTTTATTTCCGGAATGACCCTGAGGCTATTTGCCAATTTACCGGTGAGGACAATGAGGAATTGGCCATTTGGACGGTAATGGCCAATGCAATAATGAATCTGGACGAATTTATAATGAAAGGATAGGGGCATGAATTTGATTGAGGAACTAACTTACAGGGAATTACAACAACAAACCAGAAGGCACTTTTTGAAACAATGTGCGAATGGATTGGGGGCAATTGCTCTGGGTTCGCTCCTGGGCTGTGGTGCTAATAGTTCAACGGGTCAACAGAAGGTGTTGGAGGATCTGGTAAACAAAGTTCCCCATTTCGCACCAAAGGCAAAGCGAATCATTTATCTCCACATGGCAGGTGCTCCTTCTCAGCTAGAGTTATTTGATTATAAACCGGATTTGAGCAAATTGGACGGTAAGGATTGCCCCCCCTCCCTATTGGAGGGGAAAAAGTTTGCCTTTATCCAGGGCATACCAAAAATGCTTGGGCCCCAAGCGGAATTCAAAGAAAGAGGAGACTCTGGAATGGTCGTCTCTGACCTTTTACCTCATTTTTCCAGCATGGTAGATGACGTTACCCTTATCAAAACCATGCACACCGATGAATTTAACCATGCCCCCGCCCAACTCCTGCTGCATACAGGGTCACCCCGTCTGGGAAGACCAAGTATGGGCTCATGGGTCACCTATGGATTAGGTTCGGAAAATGAAAACCTTCCCGGTTACATTGTGTTGGTTTCCGGTGGGAATACCCCGGATGCCGGGAAATCAGTTTGGGGGAGTGGCTTCTTGCCTTCCGTTTACCAGGGCGTCCAATGCAGGTCAGAAGGAGACCCCGTTCTCTACGTAGGCAACCCCTCCGGAATGAGCGCCAAACTCAGAAAGCAGACCATAGATGCCATCAACGGGGTGAACGAAAAGGAATATAAGACCATGGGGGATCCCGAAATACTCACCAGGATTTCCCAATATGAGATGGCCTTCAAAATGCAGGCCTCAGTTCCCGAGGTAATGGATATCAAAGACGAGCCCGATTATATCCACGAAATGTATGGCACCTCTCCAGGCAAAACCTCCTTTGCGAATAATTGCCTTCTAGCCAGAAGGCTGTTGGAAAAGGGGGTAAGGTTTGTGCAATTGTTTGACTGGGGATGGGACACCCATGGGGTGAGTGAGCGGGAATCACTGGAAGTCGGGTTGAGGAATAAATGTCAACAGGTAGACCGACCCATGGCTGCCTTAGTGAAAGACCTCAAACAGCGGGGCCTTTTGGATGAAACCCTGGTAGTATGGGGAGGGGAGTTTGGAAGGACTCCCATGCAGGAAAACCGTGGCGGAAGAGTTTGGCCATTCAAGGGTAGGGATCATCATACCGAGGCCTTTCCTGTTTGGATGGCAGGTGGAGGAGTGAAAGGGGGATTTACCCTGGGTGAAACGGATGAAATTGGTTATTACCCGGTTAAAGACCGGGTGCATGTTCACGACCTTCAAGCCACAATTCTTCATCTTATGGGGTATGATCACGAGAAATTTACCTATTTTGCACAAGGCAGGGATTTTCGGCTCACCGATGTCTCGGGTAAGGTAATTCATAAAATAATAGCATAAGCAACAGTAAGTCATAGGCATGGAACAATCATCAGATTTCATCATATTCCTGGGGAGGTTTCACCCATTATTTCTCCATTTACCCATAGGGTTTTTAGTGTTAGGGTTTTTACTGGAATTTATTTCACGAAAAGAGAAGTATAAATCCCTGCAACCTGCGGTGGGCTTCACCTTGCTATTGGGTGCTATCTCAGCATTGGTTACTGCCATATTGGGTTTGATGCTGGCCACAGATGGGGGGTACAGTGAGGATCTTTTATCCATACATCAATGGTTGGGTATTGGCTTGGTCATTTTTGCCTTTGGGGCATGGTGGCTATATACCCAAAAAGAGAAGAAAAAGGAAGCCCGACTAGATAAGGCCTATGTAGGATTACTTTCCCTGATGATGGTGTTTTTGGCGGGTGCGGGTCATTACGGAGGCTCCCTTACCCATGGGACCAATTATTTGACCCAATATATGCCTAATGGGCTAAGGGCTTTGGCCGGCCTGCCCCAGCAGCAAAAGGGTTTTAAACCTATTGAGAACATAGAGGAGGCAGTGGTATTCCAAGAAATTGTACACCCCATCCTTGAAATGCGTTGTAATTCCTGCCATAACGCAAGCAAGAAAAAGGGAGAATTGCAGATGCATACCGTGGATTACCTTAAAAAAGGTGGGGAAAATGGTCCCGTGTTCGTGGCCGGGCAGCCTTTGGACAGCGAAATGATCAAGCGTATTCACCTACCAGAGAGTGATGATGACCACATGCCCCCAAAAGGGAAAACCCAGCTGACGCCAGAACAAGTGGCCTTACTGGAATGGTGGATTGAAGAAGGGGCCCCTTTCGACAAAAAAGTGGCGGAACTTAAAACCACTAGTGAAATTGATGATATACTGATTACCCTTGCAGATCCGGATGCCAATAAATCCGAAGTGGAATTGCTGCTCGCTAAAGGGGTGGAAGAGGCCGATCCTGAAAAAATCAAAGAGATAAAATCAAAAGGGGCCATGATTAAACCTCTTTCTAATAAGGAGAACTGGTTGCAGGTTTCCATCAGTAAAAATCTCCCAGTGGATGAGTTGTTGGCGGAAATAGCGGAAGCATTCCCAAAGCAGGTCACCTGGCTGGATATTAAGGATTCTCCTGTTTCCGATGACGGATTTGCAGCTGTGGCAAAGATGACCAACCTTACCCGCTTGAGGGCAGAAAAGACCTCCATTACCGATAATGCCATGAGCCATATCAGGGAGTTGCCATATTTGGAATTTCTAAATATATATGGCACCAAGGTGGGAGATGAAGGTGTACTTGCTTTGGAGGATTTAAGCAATTTGAGACGACTTTATGTGTGGGACAGCCAGGTCACCAAAGATGGGGCCAGGAAGTTGGAGGGAAGGAACAGCAAGCTGGAGGTTAACCTTGGTTTTGAGGTAACGGTAGTAGATTCCCTTAGCGTACAGGTGGTGCCGGTGAAAGGGGAATAGGAGTCTGTGATCAGGTGATCGGGTTTTGCCGGGGGCTGGATTACCTATTCAGGTTTTTGTAAATTTCGTTCTTATCCAAATGGTGAAAATTATAGTCCGATTTGTTTCCATTGTCCTTTCCATTTCCATACCAGGGTACCACACATTATTTGCGCAGGAACTTCCTTCTTCCATTTTGATAGAAAATGTCCGAATTTTTAATGGGGCAGCAAGTTCATTGACAAACCCACTAAATGTCTGGATTAGGGGAAATCGGATTCAAACTATAACGCCTGGTTCACTCTCTGTACCGGATGACACCTCAGTAATTTCAGGAAATGGGGCAACCCTGATGCCAGGGTTGATTGATGTGCATGTGCATCTGGTCTTTGGCTCATTGACGATGAAGGAGATGATGAGCCCCTTGTTTTCGCAAAGGGTAGTAATGGAAAAAGCCCCTCTAGAGACCGAGAAGATGCTGATGAGGGGCTTTACCTCCGTAAGGGACGTGGGAGGCCCCATTTTCCCATTAAAACAAGCCATAGACAGCGGAGAGGCAATAGGCCCAAGAGTATGGCCATCCGGTGCCACCATCAGCCAAACCAGTGGACATGGTGACTTCAGAACCCCTGATGAAAGGTCCAGGAAGTTCTTTGGGGAGGCATCCAGGGCAGAAAAGCTGGGAGCCACTTTTATTGCGGATGGACAGGGAGAAGTGCTTACCGCAGTCAGGGAAAACCTTAGGTTCGGGGCAAGTCAAATCAAGCTGATGGCAGGTGGAGGAACTTCCTCTGCCTATGACCCCGTGGATGTGACGCAATATACCTTGGACGAAATGAAGGCTGCCGTGGAGGCTGCTGAGGATTGGGGAACCTATGTGACCGTACATGCTTACACGGACAGGGCCATCCGTAAGGCCGTGGAGGCGGGAGTCAGGTGCATAGAACATGGTCAATTGATGGACGAAAAGACCATGAAATTACTGGCCAGGAAAAAGGTGTGGTTGAGCCTTCAGAACCTTATTGAAGATAGCCCTGACATGGATCCCCTACGTAGGGAAAAGCGCAAACCGGTCATTGAAGGGCAGGCCAAGGTATGGCCAATGGCAAAGAAATATAAGGTGAAATTGGCCTGGGGCACTGATTTTCTGTTTGAACCTGAATTAAATAAACTTCAAAATGAATACATTTTACGATTACAGTCTTGGTTTACCAATGCCGAAATCCTTAAAATGGTCACTCATGACAATGGAGAACTGCTGCAGATGTCTGGTCTGAGAAACCCCTATCCCGGGAAATTGGGGGTGGTGGAGGAAGGTGCATTGGCCGACTTGATCTTGGTGGATGGAAACCCCCTTGAGGACCTTTCCCTGATCGCCCAGCCGGAGGAGAAGTTTTTGGTCATTATGAAAGATGGGAAGGTGTTTAAGAACATAGTGGAGTGAGTATTTTCCTCCTTTCTTCAAGGCTCTGAACGATTGAAATTCATTTCAGTTTTTCAAATTTTGACATTCGCCCGAATTGGAGTTTACGGGAGTTCAACCACTGCCGGGGTTGGGGAATCGTCGTTGGGTCCTTTAATCCCCGAGCTAACGCACGGGGCTAATGGAGTGGAAACCCATGCGGGTTTCTTTGGTCCTTTTGGAAACTGTGTCAGACGTCATCCAATGGAGTGAATCTAGGAAAGGTCATTGTCTTTTGGGGTTTATCTGTACAGTGGCGACCGTTTTCATGCCAAAAATTGTGCTCTTGGTTTCGACCCATGACCCTGAAAGGGTCCAACAATA
>PXCO01000045.1 GCA_003565295.1 Cyclobacteriaceae bacterium | reverse complement strand
CTACTATTGCCCGGGACTCCAGCATTTGGCTGGGTAAAGAAAACCTGGTGGAAGGAGTGTATTTTACTATGGTAGAAACAGATCCTAAGGAAAACTGCTGTTTCCTGGACTTATATATTCAGGCTGAATTTGAGCATGCCACAGAAAATTACGAGATGGATTTTATGTTAAAAACCCCCTATCACTGTGAAAAAAGGCATTGATTGAATTAATGATGAGACTATACTCGTTCAAAATATCTTGATCAAAGAGACCAACAGCATATATCATGATGTACGGTGAATTGAAAAAAATACGCCTGCCCATTTTTAATGGACAGGCGTCATACACTAAAAGATTCATGCTAAATCTTTGCTCAATATTAAGATTTGACCTTTTCGCATTTCTCCTGACAGGCTTCTGCATGTTTAAGGTTTTCCCTTAATATGGGAAGTTGCTTAGAAGCCCAATCCCTTACGCTGGCATCTTCTGCATCAAGAGCTGCTTTTTCAAACCAATCTATGGCATCCTCGTGCTGGTCAACCATCATTTTACTGTACTTCATGCCAAAGTCATTTCCATTTTCATCATTGAGTTCCTTATAGGCGTCTTTTGAATCTTCTGTTACTGAAGTTGGGACAGCAACCGCTTTTAATTGCGCCAGTGCCTTGATTTCATTTTGAGATTTGGTATTGGAATCTTCCATCATCCTTCCTAATTCCTTGACATAGACTGAATCGCCTTTTTCCTGCGCCAATTTACCCAATTGGATAGTTCCCAATTGCATTTCGGCTGCCTTAATCAGGAATTCTGAGTCCTTTTCATTTTCGATGACCAAGATGGTGGTGTCATTGACGGTTAATCTTTGAAAGTTTTCTTGCTTGGCCATTTTTTTGGAATCCTTACCTTTATAATCGGAACAGGATGAAACGATTAATAATGACCCCGCCACAAACAAAAAATGGGCAAGAATTGATTTGAAATCTACGGTATTTTTCATAATAATGTTGGTTTAGATTTTTACTATATGCCAAGGTTACTGATTAGACCCTTGCATATTTTGGGGTTGGGTTCTACGAGTGAATCTCTTCACCATGGTTGGTTCTCCAATTAATTTCGAGGTATTTTGCCTCTTCATCATTTTTTGGGGACACCAAAATGACCACATTACCCTCTTTAATTCCTGATTCATACTCATTCAGGCGTTTATTTTCATTCCGTGAATTTTCCATTTTGTTGCTGTTTAGTTGAATGTAATTGTACTTCAATTTGCCCGGGTTTTTTACAGGCAGAAATATCTAGTGTCAGGTAAGGAATAAATTGACAGTCGGATTCCGGCAGAGTAACTTGTATACTGTAGAGGTCCTCTGCGCATATCTGCGAAATCTTCGGGAGATATTTTTCAATAGTTTGGTTGACATTACTCTAGATAGCAAATCCTTGAGCCTGCAACTGAAGCTATTTTGACAATAATTTTTACCTATTGGGAAAAACCTGGTGGGGGTAATATAAAATGACGGTTAAAGGACATTCAAAAAGTCCCCTTAAAAAATCTGGGTTTAAATATCTATTGGTATAATAAAATCCCCCATGGAAAACCTATAGTTATCTTCTTATGGGCAGCTTTTGGACTGCTTCTTTTCATCTTCAGAGGCACCATTCAGTTTTGAAAGGATTCCCTTTTTCTTGTCCTTGGCGACCTTTTTTTCCTTTTGATCGGGATTTTCATTAATCTCAGACATCTTTGAACTCGAATTCTTCTTCATCATTTTTTTCATAGTACACATCCTTAATTTTAAATATACATAATACAAATTTATTAAAATATAATTCTTTATAGTTATATTATTTTTATTTAAATTACAAATTTAACATATCTTGTATAATAAATTAATTAAACCCTCCCCCAGTGGTTGACTCCCTGTAATCACAAGCAAGGCAAGTAAATAAGACAACTTTTCACTGCCTAAGTCACCCTTGAACAGTTTTTTGTAAATTCAGGTCGGTAAACCTTATTTTTCCCCATGGCCAAACTGGTGAGATCTTCCTATTATTTTCCTTTACAGGTCACCATCGATGACCGTGAACCGACTGCCCTGGAGGAGGAGTTCATGAAGATGGGTAACATGATTATCCTTAGAAAGCGGCTACCGGCAGGGGATTATCTTTTTGATGGGGAATTGTTGGTAGAAAGAAAGACCATCCCGGATTTATGCTGCTCCATCAAAGACGGAAGGTTGTTCGGGCAGGCGGGTAAATTGCTCAGGAGCAGGGTTCCGGCATGCCTTATGGTGGAGGGGAGAAACAAGGAATTTAAGCAGACAGATTTTTCTCCGCAGGCCATACAGGGAATTTTGCTATCCCTTTCTTTGGCTTTCAGGCTTCCGGTACTGAGAACTAAAAACCCAAATAATACCGCTAGTGTAATGTTGCAATGTTTCAAGCAACTTACCAAGGACACTTTAGTGGATCAAAGGCTTTTTCCCAGAAAGGGAACATTCAGAAAAAAAGGCGACCCCCTGCTTTCCCAAAAAACACATATACTGGAAGGCTTCCCGGGAATAGGGGTGGACAAGGCAGAAAGGCTACTGGAAACCTTCGGCAACCTACGGGCACTTTTCACCGCTGATGAAGGGCAACTTATAAAGGTTCCAGGTATTGGGAAGAAGACTGTTGATAGGTTGGTGAAAATTTTGAGAAGTTAATACAGTGGATGACTATCTGGAATTGTGCGAGGCTACGGATAAGGCGGTTTTCAAGTTTTTCAAAGGTAGCTTTAATATAAGGGTAAACGTCAACACACACAGGAAGGCATTTATGAAAGTTAACGAGATGGGCATGTACCTAAATCACCTGGCAGAAAAGGCATTGGAATCGTATCTAGACAGTAGTAGTATGGCTTAATGAGTTATTTATTCTATACCCTTTTGTGGGAAGGTTCTGGAATTAGCCTTGTGAATTGCTTTCAGATTGGTATCTTACTAGTGGAATCACAGCTGTTAACAACTTTCGGGCTCAGCTTGTCGAGTTGTGAATTGCTTTCAGATTGGTATCTTACTAGTGGAATCACAGCTG
>PXCO01000108.1 GCA_003565295.1 Cyclobacteriaceae bacterium | reverse complement strand
TATCGGGAAATCGGTCTTTAAATTCGAATATAGACAGACTCTTATACTTCTTTTCCATAAAATCAGCGTTTAACGACAATATAGCCTTATTCCAACCATTTAACAAACGCCTTATTCAATATAATTATTATAAGTTTGGCTTATGCAACAGTCTTTTTTAGAGGGAATCTGATTAAAATTTTCCGCCATCATAAATGATTCTTCGAGGTATAGGCATTTCAATACCATGTTCATCAAGGGCTCTTTTTACCGCTTCCAATTGTTCCCAATATGTAGGCCAATAATCTTCAGTTTTTACCCAACACCTTGCAATGACTTTAAAATCGGATTCTCCCAGGCTATCTAACCAGGCATCCGGTTCGGGATTTTTCTCTACCAATGGGTGCGATTTCAAAGTATTAAGAATAATGGGTCTTACAACTTCCATTTTAATTTCAAAAGCAAATTTAAATTCTAAATTAATTCTACGGATGGGTTCCTTAGACCTATTATCAACATCGGTATTAGCAACATACCCATTAGGCATGGTTATAATTCTTCCGTCAAATGTTTTTAATCTTGTATAAAGTATATCGATTTTTTGAACAATGCCAGTATTGGCGTTGACATTTATCAAGTCGCCCACTTTGAAAGGTTTAAAGGCAAGTATTAAAATTCCACCAGCAAAATTGGCTAAACTGCCTTGCAAAGCTAAACCTACAGCAATACCTGCTGCACCGAATATAGCTAAAAAAGAAGTTGCTTCTACACCTATTATGGAGCCTATTACGGCAAATAAAAAACCATAAAGTATAAAAATGGAAAGACTTTCTAAGAAAGATTGTAAAGACAGATCTACTTTATACTTTTTAAAAGTTTTTTTTAATAAATTCATAATCAACTTAATAAGAAAAATTCCTATTAATAAGGCTAATATAGAGTAAATAGCTTTTGGTGCTATACTGCGTAAGCCACTCAATACAATTTCTTTAAATCTTTCTAAATAAAAGGAATCCATAATTTAATATTTTATATCTAATCCGCGATGATACAACTACTTGATGCGACTGCGACAATTATTCGTTCAAAAAGTTTTTTTCCAAAGTATCTTCTGTTTAGTTTGTAGCAGAATTCATCTAAATAATCCCGAAGGTTTTCACCGTCTATCTTATGGTATATGCCCAGGAAGTTTGTTTTGGCGTTGCTGATGGCAATATGCACCCATTTCAATGTGCTATTTGTTATTTTTCGGCCCGAATCAAATTGAATATTGTTTTCTTCATATTTTTCAAAATTCACATAACTTGTTTATTTATAAGAAAGTATCGTGAAGTCGTATTCGATATTCTGCTCTACACAGGCATTGATTTTTTCAGCTTTAGATATTGGCAGTAAAACCATTTTAAAATGTCTGCATTGGGAGCTTTTGCGCCCTGTTTCAACATCTTCGAGCTGGGTGAATTCTGCCACCACAGCTACGCTTTGCTTGCATTGGCTGCCTTTGCCTTGTTTTAGTTTAATGTTATTGGATGTAGCTTTGGTGAAATAAACTTCGTCAAACTCTACCATTCCTTGCAGTTTGTATAGCCCATCACGCTGGCCCATTGCATTACTTAGCTTCTTTATCATATGCCTCACCGGCTGATACCTGTTCATATCAAGTTAACTCTGAAATTCAAGTGCCGAAAAGCATTTTTTGGTCATTCCCATAAGTGCGGTGCATTTGTGCCAAGTCATCAAAGTAAGATTACTGTGCTCCATAACTATTCCGCCTCTTATTCCTTTACAAAAGCCATATGCCGCTCACTTCCACTGATACGGAGTGGACAGCCAATAAAGTTGGCTACTAATACAATTTTTACATATAATGCTTTTCGCTTCGCGCTTTTCTTTCATGACCATCCGAAAGCTATGCTCGTTAGGAAAAGCTAAAATAAAATCAAGTATATTCATATCTTTATCATTTGACTGTGGGAAACTCCAAGATCATTTTTGGTTATTGTTTTGAATACTGGTAATGGGATGATAAGAACTAACCAGCGCCAAAGGAACTGTGAAACAACTGCAGAAATTTTCCTGAACAAGAATATGATCACTGTAGCTGCGGAAGGTTGTTTTGAGCAAGGCTCATCAATAATCAATAAAAGAGCTCCAAGTTGACAGACAAAATTGGTCCGGTGGCACCGACGAGGGTGGGATAGCTAAGATAACCGACTGGGGAGCGGTCCGTAAAGATGAGTTCAGGGCTCACCCGAAATACCCGGTTTTTAAGTACGTACCAGTTTACCCCCAGAACCCATTCGGTTGGATCGCCGTAGCTCCCACCATCAACGTACGAGTAAGTTCCGAAAGCCTGAAAGGTTTTTTCAACTAACATGGCAGATGCCTGGACAGAGAACCCATGGTCATACAGGTCTTCCACGGGCGCAATCTCATTGGCAAATTGCATCTTGGATATCCAACGCATATAGTATTCAAAGTCAAGCGAAAACCCGTTGTATTTGATCCCGGTCATCAGCGAGGCCATTTCGAATTTCGCGGAATTCAGCTGAATGCCATCACCGAAGGAATTTTTACCGAAGATGTTGGTTCCGTCGGCAAGGCGTATCTGGGAGTTTTCTGGATCTTCCGTTCCAGCCTGGGACTGCGCTGTTTCGTTACTTCTGGTAAAGGAGCCCCCAAAAATAGTGGCGATTTTTTCACTTTTCTCAAAATCACCGTAAGAAGCCAGGCGTCCGTAGTTGCCAGTAGTCCACCACAGGGCACCACTCCAGGTGTCGAATCCATTATCCAGTTGACCGGCATCGATACCCAACTGGTTGAGATTGTTGCCCAGCATGGTCTTGTAATATAATCCGTCTGCGAGTTCGCCCTGCGCCCAGATACCGGAGGTGTAGGAAGCCCGGAAGAACTCATCAGACATAGGGCGGGTATCCAGCCTGTTCCAAAGTGGCCATTGCCCCAGTAAGGAGCGGGTTGACGGCAATCCGCCAATACCGATGCCAATATCCAGGTATTTATTCACCTGGTACTGCAGGTTGCCAGCAGCCACTACCTGTGCTCCTAGGCCAATATTCGTGTTGGCGGTCCAGATATAGGCGGTGTAACGGAATTTGGGGTTGACTAGCCAGCCTTTGAAATAGAAGACAATTTTCTGAAACTGAAAATCATTTCGCCGGTTCAAGGAGAAATCGCGCCCGAAGGAATCAGTATAGCTCTCATTCAGACCCATTTGGTTGAGATAGCGTGAGGTCGTGTATAAAGAGAAAATAAGGGTAGCGTTTTCTTTCTCTGCAAGCGAAAAGCCGGACCCAGGGATGTGATCGGAGGAATCCCGCTCCATGAGTGGAAGTGTAGGAACCTGTGCCTGGATATCGTTAAACCACATTCCTCCGATGAACAATAAGAAGGCTAAATATTTATAATTCATGGAAGTTTTTTTAATTGAATATAGCGGGGGCTTTCAATATTGGACCACATTACTTGTTTAAATTGGCTTTTTCCCAGGCCCTCACTTGTTCCTGCGCAGCGTCAAAAAGCCGGGAATAATTTCCTTTTGTTACTTTCTCTTTAGCCTCGGGTGTCAACACGTCCCAGAGTGACTGGTACATGTGGTACACTGCGAGGTACCGGTCCTCACTCGGGGGAGCCACTACGTCCGTTCCAAACAGAAAGCGATCGGGATACCGATTGATGACTTTGGCGGTATTCTCCACGCTCTCCTCTGAGGCCACGATGTATTTAGCCACTTCATCCCATGAAAGGTCGAAGTAAACGTGAGATAGGTCCGGATCCTGCAGTATATCTTCCAGCACTTCCACCTGCGAGGGCAGCCGCACCCCTGAGGGGGTCGTCGCACCGTCGTTGCTAAAGGGACGGACAATACGGCCAAAGGGACGCACAATACGCCCCAGGCCTACATGCGCCCAGATGATAGTCGTACCCGAGTTTCTCTTAAGCAGATCGAGCATTTGATCAAGGTAAACTGGCTTCATTTCATCGCTGGCCATAGGAAAGTTGACATCGTTGTGGATGATGACGACCAGTCCCACCTTACCCGAGAAGTTTAAAATACTGTCCAGTGCGGGATTTGTCAGGCTGGCAACCTCTCCGGACACCTTGGAAGAAACGAATTCCTTGTGTATAGAAAATTCACCTATTCCTGTAAAGACACCAGGAAATGTGCGCAACACCCGCTCGATGTGTTTGACACCGTACATATCGCTGGGGTTGAACCCGGTGATCATGGGGTCCAATCTGGCCTGTTGCTTCTTGGTAAGAGATTTATACTCCATGGCGATGAAGGCGTCTGTAAAGGAGTAGTAGTACAGGGGAGCGTCGGTTTCCAGGTAGTAGTCAGGTGCAAAGTCGCCCGAATTGGCATAAGACCATTGCTGTTGCAAGGGGATGCCAAACACTGTGGAACGCCCCACCTTATTACCCATCAATTCCAGCAATTTTTGGGTGCTGATACCTTCCTGTATATAATTGGTCAGATGGAAGTGGCTGTCATTGAAGAGGTACTGATTTCCGGACTTTTCTTCTTGAGTAAAAGCATACTCGAAATGGAAAAGGAACAGAAATACCAGGCTAAAGACGAATGAAACACGAGGTCGGATTTGCATATAATCTATATTTTTTTGCTGAAGTGGTTTACGGTTATGCCCGGCGGGCATAACCGTAAATTTGGGGCCTCAGGTAACATTATTTATTTAGGATCTATCCGGTACGGATGAAGTCCCAAATCCCGAACGATGTCATAAATGGCTTTCTGGGCTTTGACACTATTGCCTACTTCATTGAGGGGAGGTGAGATGACGGCAACACCAAAATTGCCTGGAGACACCGCAATAATGCCCCCGCCAACTCCACTCTTTGCAGGTAGACCAACTGCATAAAGCCATTGTCCGGAGTCATCATAAAGGCCAGCGGTCGACATCACCGATAAGGTGTAGGTTGTTGTTTGTGGGGAAACGACTGTCTTTCCTGTGATGGGGTTTTTCCCTCCATTTGCCAGAGTAGCTGCCATAATGGCCAGTTCGTTGGCGTTTACATTCAGCGCGCATTGCTTCGTGTACAGGTCGGTGGCCTGTACGGGATCGAAGTACATGCGGTTATAGGCTTTTAATAAATGGGCAATGGCCTGATTGCGAAGGTTGTCATTGGCTTCACTGATGTAAACAGGGACATTGACTTCTAGCTCCGTTCCTGCAAAATCATTGTGAGTTTGTAAAATATTTTGCCATTTAGCAGCAGAATCTACTCCAGCAATCAAACTGGTGGTAGCGATGGCTCCGGGATTCACCAGCGGATTGATTTCCATTCCCTGATTCATCTCTATGGCAATGATGGAATTAAAGCGCATCCCTGTAGCATCGACTCCTATTTTGTCGAAAATGGCTCTGGGGCCTTGTTCTTCGATGACCTGGGCGAGGGTAAAAACTTTGGAGATTGATTGCATAGAGACGCGGGAATCCAGGTCACCAGCGGTATACATTTTACCGTCGGTAGTTACCAGGGCAATACCGTAAATATCGGGGTCTACATTAGCCAGTTCTTTAATGTAATCCGCATTTTTGCCTTCTTTTAGCGATTTGTAATTTTCATAAGCATTATCAACGGCTTGTTGATAGTCCGATTTTTTAATTTTTTGTGCAGGCAACGTAATGGACACTGCCAAAAAAAGGATGGTCAAAAAGACCCGGGTTGTAGAATGATTCATTTTAGTAATTGTTTATGATTTTAGTAATTGTTTATGATTTTAGTAATTGGGGTCGGTTTAGAAACTATGAGAGAAGTTGTACTTAAAGGAAAACTGGATTCGGGAAACCGAGGTACTCCAGCCATCCCGGAAGTTTTCCCGGTTACCCCACTGGTATTCGACGCCGGCCAAAAAGTTTTCGGCTGGATAATACAGAAGATTGACCAGCGCATATTGTCCTTTTTTGTAAGAATCATCGGTTTGAGCATCTGAATTTTCAATGTCGAGCATAGAATAACCAACTGAGGTGCTGAATTTATCACTCCAGTTATGGTCCAAGAAGGCTGAAATGCCAATCATTGGCAGGGCTACTCCTTCTACCGGCGATACCGGATTGCTAAAATTATTTCGTATACCGATATCAACCGGGGCATCATTCATGTAGTTTTGGATACCTTCTCCGTATACGACTCCTCCACGAAAAACATCGTTTTCCCCAAAATTAATATTTGTGGTCAAATTAAGTCCCCAGCCTGTGGCACCGCCGCTGAGATCGAAGTCGTCATCGTTCATGTCCTCCCACTCTATTCTGCGAAGCATACCAGCCAGTTCCACATACCCGAAAGGTAAGGCCTGACGGTATTCTGCTGATAAGTCAGGTAGCGGAAAACGACCTTCCACGTTTTCCAACTCAATGCGTCCCTCATAAATACCTTGGTCAGCACTTCGCCCTGGACGTTCCAGCGCAAAGGTAAGGTGGGTTTCGCCCTGGATGGGCATATATCGGAATTGTACATTACGGAACAATACCATTCCATTAGGTCCCCAGTATTCGACGGAATTGGGAAAGATATCGATATCCATAAATGGGCTCCAGTATTGTCCCACACCAAATTTACCCAGTTCGGCATAGGCGTGACGCAGGCGAAAAGTAGTCTGCCCTGCATCCGCACCGGTCCCAAACATTTCGTATTCAAACTGGGTCTTCAACTCCCCAAGTTCTGTGGGAAAAGAAGTTTTGAACCCCAATCGTGTCTGTCGAACTGAAGAGTACACATTACCATCAGTGCCGAATTCATTTTTAAAAGCAGGAAGCTTAGTGGGACGGACGACATCAAACCAATCCGGGTCGCTTTGATTAAAATTATAGCCGCCATCCATCATAACGAAACCGTAGATTTCCATTTCATTCTGTTCTTGAGCATTTACTGGTTTGGTAAATAATGGGTCAAATAACAACACCAATAAGATGCCCGAAGAAATAATCGTAACTGTTTTCATACTAAATATTAATTTTTCACTATCTTTGGTAATTGATTCTAAATCTGTGACAAAAGCTCAGCTATTTGATCGAGAAGGTAAAAATCGGTAATCTAGTCTGTCCATGCACTTTAAATTGCTTCTGTAGGGAAGGTTTTAGGATTTACCCAGCACTGCATTTATGACGCTAAACGATGGGTGCAAAGCTAGAAAGGGCTGGTATTGGATAAAAAATTAGCAGGTTAAATCGTGCTCAGATTTATAAAACAAAGCAACATAGTGAGGGAAAATCCAGTTAATCCCGGATCTGGCTAGAATTGAGGCTTTTTTTCCCGGAATGCGGAAGGCGTCATGCCAGTCTCTTTTTTGAAGGCCTTAAGGAACGTAGACCTCGATTTGAATCCGGCTTCCATACCAATCCCCTCTAAAGAGAAATTCGACCATTGTTTCTTATGAATATTTTCTTTAACGTGGTTGATCCGGTATTCATTGACCAGGGCGTTAAAGTTTTTCTGATATACCGTGTTGATCACAGCTGACAGGTGATGTCGGGGAATACCCGAGCCCTCCACCATATCTTGCATTCGGAAACCGCTTTCCAAATAAGGTTTTTGTGTATGTAGGTATTCCTCAATCTTATGCCTGTAGTCATTGATCAAATCTGCAGATAGGGCAAGGTTACGATTATCGGTGCTGGTTTGGGAGAGGATTTCTTCAGCCAAATTTTCGGAATCCGAAAAATCAGCTATCCCATAGAGAATTTGTGGCTGGAAAAAAAGGTATCCCAAAAGAATGAGGAGTGAAATTCCTATCGCTATAGTTAAAATATTTTGTATGATATAGGTCCCATCATAACTAAGTAAGCCAATAAGAAGAAAGCTGTATAAGATTGCCAGCACAAACGTAAACCATTTCAACCAAGGTATGACTTTTGCCTGATAGGGATCCAGGTGCGTATATTCTTTGGTGTAATTCCGGATTAACGAAAATTGAAAGGCGAAATATATCAATCCTATTCCAGTTTTGAGATTGGAATGCATGTGCACCGGAAGAACCCCTTCGTGTAAAGCAAGGGAATAGTCAGGATTCGTAAAAATGGCCGCCAGGATACATATCTTCGTTTCTGCGCTTTCCATATAAAAAGGTATT
The DNA here is from genome assembly GCA_003565295.1 of Cyclobacteriaceae bacterium. GTDB lineage: Bacteria > Bacteroidota > Bacteroidia > Cytophagales > Cyclobacteriaceae > Pleomorphovibrio. The sequence goes on along the minus strand of PXCO01000108.1, from coordinate 5,310 downwards.
AACTCCAGGAAATGTAAAAAAGCGGGTAAAAAATGAAGTAAATCGAGTAAGCTGAAAGCTCTTTCTTCCTTCAAGACGGACCTCACATATAGAAAAGCTGTTGGCGCTATGAGGTAAATAACAGGACTTGCGGTGCGAAAAAAATGGGGTAAATTGATTATAAAACCGCTGGAAATTAATCCACTTACAAACATTAAGAAAGCAAAACTGAATATGCAAAGTGAAAGTAGAAGGTTTGAATAAGGGAGCTTCCGATTAACAAAAACTAGTATGATTACGATGACTAGGCCGAGTAAAAAACCTGAGAAACAAAAAATTGAAACTATTTCTGAATGGGTCATACGCTATTTTTCAAAAATTATCAAGTTTGAATCAGATAGTAAAAGAGCCACAGCGGGAGTGTTAGCTCAACGCTGTCTGGCTTCCCTTCGGGGGGCTAGTCCCCCAAGGGAACGTTCACTTTTTTTTAGGTTTTTGTGTTCAGATCTAGTTCCAATCTTCCCTCAAAGCTAATAGCCAGCTGCTGAACAATCAAGCCCAAGTTCTGTAAAGGTGAGGTTCACTTTTTTTTCGATACGCCTGGTGACCAAATATACGAGTTTCAATAAGGCCATATCAGAGGTGAAGGCACCTTTGGACTTGGTTACCTTTCGTACGTGTCTGTGAAACCCTTCTACCGCGCTTCTGGTATAGTTCAGCCATCCAAGGGATGGGGCTATACTCAGCGTAGGTGCTCAATCGATCCCAGTTATCATTCCAGGCGCCAATGGCTACTACCCACAAAATTTATAATTATACTCCAAGCTTAGATAGTGTTGTGATTTTCAGTCTCTTTTTTTTATTTTTTACGCATAGACTTTCCCTCTATTTTGTTCCAGCATTTATGATTTTAAATACAGAAAAATACTTTTTTTACGGATCAGTCTTTTCCTTGTTGGTTTACATCAGTATCTCTCGTGTATTACCTCCAATCCGGTTGGTCTGAATGATTGGGCTTTTGCGATTAACTTTCCCCTACACGTCTAAAATAAAAAGAGGTTTTGTTTTGTGTCTCCCTTAGTATAATACTTTCAGATTTAGATTCGCCGGGAAAAGGCCATTTCTGTTTGGATCATCAGACCTTCTGGTTTGTGTAGCCAAGAGTACCATTTCTGCCAAGGGTGCATTTATTCAAGGGCCAATTTTTTTAGGATTAGCGTAAGGTGCTCCCTTACATGCTGCTGGCGGTCATCAAAGTTTGCTGAATCCCTCGTTTCACTTATAGCCCAGGTTTCTCCAAGCCAATAAACCAATTCCTCATCCTCATTGAATACATACTTTGCGTATAGCCAATCAGCCAACCACAGCTTGCCATTAATAAAATAAAAACTAAAAACTCCTGAAATTTGATTTGATTCACCTTTTAAAGCATACGCGATTTTTATAGGTGTGCTGGTTTTGTCATACCATACGGTGACCGGAGTTAGGCCCTCTCCATCCATGCTAATTACAGTATCTTTTCTGGTTGAAAGCATCGCATAGGCATCTATTTCATTCATGGTAAACACACATCTCTGGGCCGACCCATTTTCAAAAGGCACCTCTAATTGCGGATAGTTGATAACCCGATCAGGAGCCCGTAGGCGCTCTATTTTGGATGTATCCGCTGCTTGTCTTTCGCTATCATTCTTAATACTGCTGGTGCACGCGATCGCAGATAGTGTAGTGGCACATGTTGTTAAGATTAAACGCTTTCTCATATAACGGAAATAGGTATGTTTTAGCAGACTATTGTTATTACGGATATTCTAGATTAATCATCTGCTTACGTATTGGTTTATTTGGACCATTATAGGCTTGTGAATCGTTCCGGAATAACCAACACCTCCCAGCAGATTGAATGAGGATTATGAACGATAAATCTTTGAGGCACGCTTAATCCGGAATAGTCAACTGGTATTTTAAAGTAAAATCTCTAGGCAATAAATAATTTATTATAATTATTTCCTTTATTTCCTTCAAATCTGATAGTAATCTCGTGGCAGACGGTAAATTTCCGGGGCAACGGTACCTGGCTCATACGTTTTAACACAACTTACAATTGCAACTAGCAAAGAAAACAGTAGACGGATAGTTTTTTTCATGTTTACTCAAATCTTCCCTACCACATTATTTGATTTGGTCCTCCGGTCTTACTACTTGTGGTTTCAGTCTGGCAGGATTTATTTTAATTCCTGATGATTAGTTATTCTGTCTGTAATCGGAATCCTGCCAGGACATCAAAACCCACCTGTCTTTTTGATAGGCCCAAACCGTTGTAAATACCCCTTTGTAATTGAAAACAGTTGATGCGTCATTTTCTTGAATGATTTCCTGGTCGATAGTACCCGAAACAAGTGCAGTTCCGCCCGACTGATTAACCGATACATCTGAATACTCCTGCTTGAGCAGTCTCCTTGAAATGCCGTCAATAAATTCTGTAAGGTTCATTCCCCCCCCATTTCCCATGATAAATACAAAGTTTTTATCTGTATTTTGCGACAATAAATTCGGATTTGTGTCAATTACCGCAACAAGGTCGTAGAAGGTCTTTTTGGTAAAGGAACCTTAGGAATAGGCAGATAGTGTAAATGCCGTAAGGACAATAAGAAATGCTACCTGTTTCATATTTTTTTAAGTTTTTAGCCTACGCTAAATCGGTTTTCGGCGTACCCCTTTCAATTAAAATGGTTTCAATCATAGGATTTTCTTAACTTCTAGTTTTTCAAGACGATTCGGAAACGGGCTTTTCCTGATTCCAAATGCTCTAAGGCTTCATTGACTTGAGACATGGGAAATTCTTCTGTAATTGGGTAAATGTCATGTCTTACACAGAATTCCAACATGGTCCGTGTCAAGGCCGGGCTTCCGAGAGGGCTTCCTGCCACAGACTTTTCCCCCATCACCAGAGAAAATGCTGAAAAAGCCATCGGTTCCAAAACCGCACCTACATTGTGAAATTTTCCTCTTGGAGCTAAAGCCGCCAAATAGGAATTCCAATCCAAGGTCACATTGGTTGTATTCAAAATAAAATTCAGACTTCCGGCGATCTTTGCCAGTTCTTCGGGATTCCTGGAATCCACCACCTGGGTAGCTCCCATTTCCATAATGGATTTCTTTTTATCCGGGTTGGAGCTAAAAGCGATGACTTCACAACCCCATTTGTTCAGGAATTTAAGGGCCAAATGACCCAGGCCCCCGATGCCGATGACGCCAACCTTGTCAGTTGCTTTGACTCCTGCGAGAATGATCGGATTGAACACGGTAATTCCGCCACAAAGCAAGGGTCCGGCCTTATCCAAATCGATCCCCTCTGGGAGTGGGATTGCCCAGGACCAATGGCTGCGAACAAAGTCTGCAAAGCCCCCATGTCTGCCACCAATAGTGAATTCGGCAGAAGTGCAGAGATGATGTGCGCCATCCATACACTCATGACAGGACATGCAGGATCCCGAAAACCAACCCAAACCAACCTTGTCCCCTACCTTTACATTTTTAACAGCATTGCCTGCTGCGACTACTTCACCTATGATCTCATGGCCGGGGACAATGGGATAGGCAGTCATTCCCCAATCGTTATTCATCATGCTGAGATCTGAGTGGCAGATGCCACAGTTGATCACCCGGATATCAACTTGTTCAGCACCTAATTCTCCCATTTCGTAGGAAAAGGGGGCTAGTTTTTCATGTGGGCCATTCGCGGCATAAGCGGATACGTTCATATTATTACTTGGTTTAAAGCGTGGACAAGAGTGATGTCGGATTGGTTGAAATTAGATTCTTGGATTTTAACCTATTTGATGTTTTTTACTCATTTATGGCATCATGTAATTTTTTAGTATCCACATATTGTTGAAAAGCAATCACTTTCCCATCCTTAAGTGTCCAAAAATGCGCTACTTGGGCGTCATAACTATTACCATTGTTGCGTTTGCCATCATACCGTAGGGTGGCCAATACTTTGTCATCAAACATTTCATGAAGCACAATATCCTTCAAGTTGAAATACTCATGTTCTGCGCCAATGCGGGCAAAAACACCATTCAATACCGCTTCCGGTCCTTCGTATGGATTGCCATCTGCATAAGCATTACCTTCGGCTTCATTCCAAACAATATTTGAATCCATCATTCCCAGGACTGTAGGGATATCGCCTACGGCAAAAGCTTTGTAAAGTCCTTCTATAATGGACTTGTTTTCACTTGCTCTGTTAAGATTATCTTCTAGGGTTTTCATAATTAATTATTTTAGGTTTATTGATTTAATCTTTATTCATAGGTATTTTTTATAGATATTGAATGTGCTGATGTTTTTAAGCCACAAATTCTATTAAAATGTATCTTATCAATTTTTGAATTAAAACCCATCAAGGACGAAGCCACCCCTTTTTTGTCCGACTGGATAGATTTATTTTCCCTAAGAAAAATGATCAATTCGTTACTCTTCTCTGTTCTTCCTGGGAGCCTACCTTTCTGTCTCTGGTTCCTTTGATTTTGCTGTTACCAAACTTGTAGGTGTAGGTAGCCATAAACACCCTTTTTTCAAACTTTAACCTACCTATAAATTCCAAATCAGCACCATCGAATGATCTCCACCTGAGTTGACTGGTTTCGAGTATATCGTTGCAGGATAACCTCAACACTCCGGCCTTTTGGAAGTCTTTTTGGATTCCCAGATTAAGGAAGCCCCGCGAAAGCACCTTGTAATATCCCATGATACTGGGAGACATATAATACCCCATCAACTCAATGGTATATTTTTTTGGAAGTGTAAAGGTATTTGTGAGCACTACCTGAATACCTTTCTGATCAACATCATAAACCTCTCCATTCAGTTCTGAATTGACTTTCTGATAATTTGCCGTGAAGTTGTTTTGGGTTTCCCACCAAGAAGTCACTTTCAAGGGGAAAGCGACAATCATGGATACCGTCTGCCTTTGGTCGATATTTTCTGTTTTAAGGAATACTGTGTTGGTCTCTTCATTTAGGGTAGGTTGAAATTGTGCGATTACATCTTTATCCATGCTATGCTGCACCGAGAAAATCCAACTTTTGTAGGAATAATCTGTTTTGAGGGTGTTGGTATAGGTAGGTAGTATATTTTCATTTCCGGCGAAAAAGGTAAAAGGGTCAGAAAAAAACACGAAAGGAGCCATCTCGTTGAAAGTAGGGCGGGTAATCCTGCGTCCATAAGACAGCTGTACCAGGTTGTCAGCATTGATTTTTCTGGATAAAAATGCCGTTGGAAAGAAATCCCCGTAATGCCTGTCAACGATTTTTTCTCCTGAAACGG